>JBJEBV010000115.1:0-6294 GCA_051870395.1 Candidatus Cryptobacteroides sp.
TGCCGATTTTGATTGCGGCTCTGCCGGAAATCATCAACGGAATCATTACCTTTCTGCTGGATTCCATTCCGCAGATCATCGAAACAGGCATTCAGCTTTTGACCTCGCTGGTAGCAGCACTGCCGGACATCATAATGGCTATCGTAGAGGCAATCCCGAAAATCATTGACGGTATCATCAATGCCGTACTGAATGCCATTCCACTCATTATCCAGGCTGGTATTGACCTGCTGATTTCTTTGATACAAGCCCTACCGCAAATCATCACGACCATCGTGCAGGCAATACCGCAGATTATTTCCGGCATCGTCAACGCCCTCATCGGGAACATCGACAAGATCATCATGGCCGGTGTGGAACTATTCGTTGCCTTGATTGAGAATCTGCCGACCATCATCGTGGAAATCGTGAAAGCAGTGCCTCAAATCATTACGGGCATCGTGAAAGCGTTCGGCTCTCTGATGTACAAAATTGTGGAGATCGGCGGCAATATCGTAAAGGGTCTGTGGGATGGTATTACCCAGCTTGCTTCGTGGCTGTGGGACAAGGTTTCTGGGTGGATCTCCTCCATTTGGGACGGCATTTGCGATTTCTTCGGCATCCACTCGCCCTCGAAAGAGATGGCATGGGTCGGTGAAATGCTGGTCAAGGGTCTTGCAGGCTCCATTGACGATAACGGCGATGAAGCAGTCAAAGCTGCAGAGGGTATGGCTGATGACATCAATGGTGTTATGGGAGACCTCGCCCACGATATGCAGACGGCGCTACCCACGGATTTCAATGTAGACGGCAGTATCAGCGGAGCAATGTCCTCTGCCGCAGGCGGCAAGGTTCAGAGCGGTTTGCAGTTGGTGCTGAACATTACGAACTTCAACAATTATTCCGGCGAGGACATTCAGCAGCTTACCAATGAGATTATGGTGACTGCCGGTCAGTTTGCGAAACGGAAAGGGGTGGTATTTGCGTGAATTATTTTGAGTATAAGGGCATCCGCTCCTCGGATATGGGGTTGCGGATTGAGAGCAAAAATGTATTTTCTGCTCCGAAATATGATGTGGACTTCCTGGAAATCCCCGGCCGTGACGGTGATCTGATTGCCGGGAACGGAAGATTTCCTAATGTGCAGGTGACCTATTCCGTATTCCTTCCGGCAAAGACCATCTCTGAACTGTCACAGAAAATCACGGCTGTGAAAGCATGGCTGTATTCCGGGCTTGACAGCTACCACACGCTGTCCGACACCTACGATACAGCCTTTTTTCGTCATGCCGTGTATGCGGGAAAGCTGAATATCGAGGATGAAATGAATCGAATTGGTGTTTTCACGATCAGCTTCTCCTGCAAGCCCTTCCGATATGATGAAGCCGGAACGGTCTACACTACACTGTCTGCGTCCGGGGATGTGCTTTTGAACCCGTATCCTTTCATCAGCCGTCCCATCATTCGCATTGAGGGCAAGGGTAAAGGAACACTGACCATCCAGTCCGAGGGCAGCAACGCCACCTGGAACTTTACCGCCATTGACGGATATGTGGAGGCAGACTCCGAGCAGATGAACTTCTACAAGGATACCGAGCCAAAGAACGACACCGTATCCGGCAATGGGTTTCCACTGCTGTACCCCGGAGAGAATGCCATTTTCTATTCCGGGGGCATTACGGCGGTGACAGTGATTCCAAGGTGGTGCTGTCTATGATCCCGGTTCTTTATAAAGCAAACACTACCGATTTCACCACTTATGGCATCGGGGTGCTGAAGGATTGCACCTTTTGCGAGGTTACCGAAGAGCGCAACGGTGCCTTTGAGTGCGTGTTGAAGTATCCTATCACGGGAGCAATGTACAAGGAAATCTGCCTGGAACGGCTCATCAAGGCAAAACCCAATGACACGGCAAATGACCAGGTATTTCGCATCTACCGTGTGACTACCCCCATCAACGGGCAGATCACGGTGTATGCCCAGCACATTTCTTATGACCTTTCCAATATTGCCGCACTCCAATGGGCGTCGGAGTCCATCTCACCGAGCCTTGCAATGGAGCGAGTATTCCAGAACACCGCCACACCCCACAACTTTACCTGCCAGACCGACTACTCGGCGGCAAAGCCGTTCTCGGTATCCAAGCCGCATAGCGTCCGTGCCTGCCTGGGCGGCGCATCGGGTTCGCTTCTGGATTTGTGGGGCGGTGAATTTGAATGGGACAACTTTAAGGTCATCCATCACCAGGGACGCGGCAAACACACGGGCGTGGTCATCGAATACGGCAAAAACCTCACCGAGATGGAGCATGA
This sequence comes from Candidatus Cryptobacteroides sp., assembly GCA_051870395.1. Taxonomy (GTDB): domain Bacteria; phylum Bacteroidota; class Bacteroidia; order Bacteroidales; family UBA932; genus Cryptobacteroides. The sequence continues at coordinate 2,292 of JBJEBV010000115.1, forward strand.
CAGCGAGAACTCCGATGTCTATACCGACCTTCTGCCTTACGCCATCGTGACGGCAGAGGACGGCACGGAAACGGCGGTCACGCTGCCGGAGGTGCTGCTGCCCATTGCGGATACCACTTTGGTGCAGCGAAAAACCCGTATCCGGGATTTCACCGAGTATTTCGATGAAGAGAACCCGGTCACCATTGACGGGCTCCGTTCCTATGCCAACAACTACCTCAAAAACAACCCATTGGGCATTCCAACCCCTACGCTGACCGTTGCCTTTGAACCGCTCTGGAAACAGCCGGAATATGCCGCTGTTCTGGAGCGTGTTTCTTTGTGTGATACGGTTTTGATTCGCCACAGTCTGCTGGGCATCTCCGCTAAAGCCAAGGTCATCACCACAGAGTATGACTCCCTGGCTGAGAAGTATGTGTCCATCACCCTTGGTTCCGCAAAGGCGAATCTGCTGAACAATGTCAGTTCTGCCGAAGCTGCCGCCGAGGACGCAGCCACGAAAGTTGACCGATTCCCGGTACTGATGAATTCGGCAATCAAAAATGCCACGGGGCTTATTACAGGGCAGACCGGCGGCTATGTGGTTATCCACACCGACAGCGAAAGTGGCAAGCCTTATGAACTGCTGATTTTGGACGCTCCGTCCATTGAAGATGCGGCCAATGTGTGGCGGTGGAATGTGGGCGGTTTGGGTTTCAGTAGCAATGGCTACAACGGTCCCTATGAAACAGCAATCACCGCAGATGGTCAGATTGTAGCCGACTTCATTACTTCCGGCTCGTTGGTGGCAAATATCATCAAAGCCGGTGTTCTTCAATCCCAGGACGGTTCGTCCTATTGGGACTTGGAGACCGGCGAAGTCGTTCTCCGGGCTTACGCCACCACAGAGACCGTGGAGCAAGTTTCCGACCGTATCACCACCATTGAAGAGCAGAAGATGTACCGCATGGTCATCTCTTCTTCCAACGGTAACATCTTCAAAAACGGCAATATTCAGACCACGCTGTACGCTACGGTATTCTCCTGGGATGAGAACATCACTGACACCCTTGATGAGAATCAGTTCATCTGGACGAGGGTATCGGATGACCCGGAAGCTGATGCAGTGTGGAACGCAGACCATTTCGGTGGAGCAAAGTCCATCGAAATCACATCCGATGATGTCGAGGTAAGGGCAACCTTCTTCTGTGACCTCATCGACACTACAACACGCAGAAGTCTGCTGTAACGGAGGAATTCATTTGGCACAAGAACCTACAAGCGGAACGGAAACAGTTTCGCCCAATCAAACTACACAACAGGAGGTCACTCATATGAGCAAAGCACAAGGTCAGTTTACGATTATTGACTACAATGACGCCCTTACCCTCACAGGGTATATCGGCTCCAATCTGGCGAAAACCCAGATGTTCAACCCGAACAACGATACCTACACCCCGGACTGGTCGGATACCAACCTGGTTCTGACCCCCAGCCTGTATATCATCGGCACGACCACCGACCAGATTACTTCCGCGTCGGTCACCTCGGTCAAGTGGTACATCGGCAGTTCCACCACCGCCATCACTTCTTCCGGCAATTACGCACTCAGCGGCTCCAAGAGCCACATTCTTACCATCAAGGGCAATGTGATGGCAGGACTTCCCGGTATCGACTACCGCTGCGTGATCACCTACAAGGATGCATCCACGGGGCTGTCCATTACCCACCCGCTGACCATTTCCTTCAGCCGCGTGGTCAACGGTTCCGGCATCACCGATCTGCTCGTTACTACCCCCAACGGAAATGTGTTCAAAAACACGGAGGTGGCAAGCCTGACCTCAAAAGCGGAACTGTGGCGTGGCAGCACTGTGGACACTACCAATGTGTCCTACAAGTGGGCCATCATGGATAGTTCCGTAACTTCCAGTTCTTCCAGCGGCTATGATGCTGCCTTTGGGATTGGCTGGAGAAAGCTGTCCGATACCACGGGGATGTACACCGGCACCGCCACGGCAACAATCACTGTATATGCCGCCGCTGTGGACAGTTATGCGGTATTCAAGTGTGTCGCAACGGACTCGGATTCTACTTCCAGCACCTATAACAGCACCTTTACCGATGTTGCTACCTTCATCGATAACTCCGATCCTATTCAGATTGTCATTACTTCAACTGGCGGTGATGTGTTCAAAAACGGCCAGGGCAGCACCGTACTGACCGCAGTCTGCTATCAGGCTGGTGTGGAAATCGATGTGGAAGGTAAAGGCACCTACACATGGACTAAGTATAACAAGAATGGTGCTATTGACACTTCCTGGGGAACAAACGGCTCCAAGACCGGCAAGACCCTGTCCGTTTCCAACACCGATGTGGACACCAAGGCTACCTTCATGTGCGTAGTGACCCTGTAAGGAGGTGATTCCATGACGGCTGTCGCACAGTACACCATAATCAATCTGAACGATGTTGTATCTTCCGATACGCCGCCGGAGAATCCTTATGTGGGGCAACTGTGGGTCAACACCGCTGTCGTGCCGCCGGAAACAATGGTATGGGATGGACTTGGGTGGGCTGTCCAGAATGATTTGGAAAGTCTGCGGGAAACCGTGTCCACTCATACCACCCGTTTTGGGGAGTTTCAGAACTCTGTTGACGGTCTGAACAGCTATGTCGGTACGCTGACCGAAACGGTGGAGACCTTGGAGGACAACCTCGGTAATGAACAGAGCAAAGTGTTGGAAGTGCAGTCCCAGGTATCCGAACTTCGGCACTCGGTGGAGGGGCTTACCGTTACCGTGCAGGAACGATTTGCCGGAGGCATCAACTACATCAAAAACTCGGCAGGGCTGAACGGTATTACCGATGACTGGACTACCAGCGGAACGGTATCAACCGATAGTTCTACGGATGTACAGAGCAATACGACTTCTGACTCCTGTTTTGTCCTCGGTGACAGTTCCACGCTGACCCAGGTCATTACAGGCGTTGTTCCCGGCTCGTATGCTATTTCCATTCGAGCCAAGAAAACAGGTGCAAGTTACTCCAGTTACTTCCGTGTGCAGTATAACGGCAACAAGTATGCCTATCTGTTCAACCGCACTACCACCTTTGACTGGACGGAGTTTTCAGCGGTCATCAATGATGTGCAGGATGGAACGATAACCGTTTACGCATACAACCGTCTGGCTTCACTGTATCTTTCCGACATCATTCTGACAGAGGGTACTTCCGTCCACAAGTGGACACCCGCTCCGAATGAGATCTATACCACCGAGGTGAAAATCGACCGCCGGGGTATTGAGGTTTCCAACGCAGACTCCGCCCAACGGACGGTCATCAATAACACGGAGTTCTCCGGCTACTACAACGAAGAGAAGATTTTCACTCTGAACAAGGACGAAACCATTACCAAAAAAACCACCGTGGACGGCGAACTGACGGTGGGAAAAACAAAGTTTGTACCGATGCCCACAGCCACGGAGGGCTTGAACATCGTAATTTTGGATTAAGGAGGTGCATTCATGGCAACATTTACGAGCAACACCTATGACGGCAGATACTTGCAGCTAACGATTACGGAAAGCGTTGATGTACCGAGCAACACTTCCACGCTCACATGGACGCTTACCTCTGCCGGTGGTTCTGCTGTTTATTACACCATTGACGAGACAATCATCACAATCAACGGAATAACGGTCTATTCAAAAGCAAGGACAAATTGGGAAGATCGGGTGTTCCCTGCGGCAAAGGGTTCTGTCAGTGGCTCTCTTCCTGTTGTTCATAACTCTGACGGCACGAAAACTGCAACCGTAGAATTTTTCACCCGTGTCTATGTTTTCGGTTCTTTGGATTACGGCGGCACTATGACGCTGACCAACATCGACCGAACCGCGCCCACGGTCTCCTGCAGTGTGTCCGGCATCACGGCAAGCGGTTTCAAGATTACTGCCAACTCATCCGCTACGGCTGACATCTGGCAGTACAGTCTGAATGGTGGCACAAGCTGGACGCAGTTTTCTAC
>JBJEBV010000116.1:0-6258 GCA_051870395.1 Candidatus Cryptobacteroides sp.
ACAGGATTGTACTGGTAAAGTCAAGACAGGCCTACGGAATCAAGCCGAGGAATGAGGAGCAGAAATTTGCCCTGGATGCCTGCCTGAACAAGAAAATCCAGCTTGTATCACTTACCGGAGGGGCCGGCACAGGAAAGACTCTCCTGGCCCTCGCCTCTGCATTGGAGCAGGAGAGAGACTATGAGCAGATTATCCTCTCACGTCCTACTGTCGTCCTCGGGAATCAGGAGATTGGCTTCCTGCCAGGTGACCAGAAGAGCAAGATGTCCCCCTTCCTCCAGCCTCTTATGGACAATCTCAATGTCATCAAGGCCCTTTACAGGCCAAGCAGCAAGGAATACCAGAAACTTGAAAGTCTCGTGAACAATGAGAAACTCCTCATCACCCCGCTCGCCTATATCAGGGGAAGGAGCCTGGGCAAGGCATTCTTCATCATTGACGAGGCCCAGAACCTGACCCCTCACGAAATCAAGACCATCATCACCAGGGCTGGAGAGGGCACCAAGATTGTATTCACCGGAGACATTTTCCAGATTGACCAGCCTTATCTGGACCAGTGGTCCAACGGTCTCACCCACCTCGGGGAGAAGATGGCAGGCCAGCGTCTTTTCGAGCACGTCTTCCTTCGCAAAGGTGAAAGGAGCGAACTCTCGGAGCTCGCTTCCAAGTTACTGTAGCACTGACGAAAAAGCCGCTTCACACAAGCGAAGCGGCTTTAATTGTCATCTCTACCGAGTTTCTCTTTCTGTCATCTCGACCGAGCGCAGAGAGTGGAGAGATCTACTCCTCAATCCTGACGCAGCGTACTGCGAGTCCGAAACCAGGGTTCGCAGGCGTCTCCACGCCATATCCAATGCCCTCGAATCCGAATGACCATCTGGTAGGATAGGCATCAGTAACCTTGCCGAAGTCCGCATCACCGAGGTTGAACATTGTGCTGTTCCAGAGGAATGTAATTCCGCCGAAACCTCTGGCGAGCTCTCCTGAATAGCAGACTCGTCCGGAGTTGCCGCAAGGGAACCAGGACCTCTCCCCATCGAAGGTGTAATACCAGCCGACCGGCTCGGCTGTTGTTCCCACCTTTTCCATACGGGCCTCGAAATCAGCAGTCTTGCCCCAGTCGGAGCCAGCCGGTACACGGTAGCCGTATGGACAAGGGTCGACATTGGTCTTGAACCTGTCATAATCCTCCCAGCCTCTTACTGTACCGTACCAGGAACCAAGGAATTCCCAACTCCAGGGGCCTGAGCACCACACGCCGTCTCGCTGATTCTTTACACCAGTGTAGAATGTTGTAGGATGGCTGTCAGCCTCCTCCCGGGTATATGCCTGACCGTGGTCAAGTGTCCAGGCGAAATCGTAGGCATTGTTGAACACGGTATATTTCCTGGCCTCGGAAAATACCTGGGCCTCACCCCACTCGTCCTCATACCCGCCGAAAATCGGAGATATTCTGCCAAACTGATAAAGTATCGTGCTCCAAGCTTTGCGGCCCTCCTCCTGAGTCGCTCCTGTGGCTCCGATTACCCTGTCAAGGAAATAAGCGTTCTCACTAATCCTGACATCCTTAGGCTTGTCTGTGCACCAGATGAGCCAGGACCATACGACATTGCCGCCGGCATCGAATCCGCAGATTACGGCATTGCCCTCATTGCCTGTCGCATGGAACTTTATGGCTCCGGATGAATAGTTTACATCTGAAATGATGTTCTGCTTCTTGGCAAAGGCCTCTTCAGAACTTGCCCAAATCCAGTCTGCTGAAGCAATTTTGATAGGTGTTCCGTCAATCTTTTTAGGAACAAAGCCGTAGAATCCCTCCTGGGAAATAATGTAGGTATTGGCCGGATGGACAAGGTCCTCCCAGTCGAGTTTCACGAAGAACGACTCCTGGGCAGTGGCATATTCTCCGGAATAGCTCATTGCCGCTACCTGGATTGTGTATGTCTTGTCCCAGTCCAGGTCCTTCACGGTAACCCTCCGGCTTTCCTCACCGACCTCGGTGCCATTGAACAGGATGTTCTGCACCGGCATATTCTCAGGGAGTTCATCAGTCCTGGTGACAAGATATGAGGAATAAATGGAATTGGAGGAGCTCACTTCGAAGGAGACGGTATTGTTCTCGACAATAATGTTGTCAAGACTGATCTCAGGAGCACCAGCAGCCTGAACCTCCTCATTTTCCTCACATCCGGCCGCAATGAAGGCCAGTCCCGCAAGAGCATATATGAATAACTTTCTGGTCATATTGTGTTTCAATTAAAATCTAAATCCAACTCCGACATTCAATGTGTTCTTCATCGGGCCGGAGGCGTAGTTCCAGGAAATATCCAGGCTGAAGCCTGCGAAAAGCAGTCCTGCTCCGGCGGAGAAGAATGAAGGGATTCCGGCTTCCTTGCCGCAGTAATGTCCGCCGGCACGTACGAAATAATGGCCAGCATAGCCATACTGCACTCCGACATTGGCACTTACTGCTGAAGGACTCATATACATCCCGGCCTCAACTGCGGCGCCAAGGGAATGTTTCCCGAAACTCCAGTCCCCGTCAACACCCAGCTGGGCATAGGAAGGAAGGGCATAGGAAGCTACCGGTATGCCGAGATTCTTCCCTGTAAGGCTTATCCCGAGCCACTCCAGAGGCTGGTAGCGGAACTGGATGTCGGCAAAACCCGTACGGCTGACATTCCTTGCACCGTCAATCTCAGGTGAATGTGAAGTCTGGGCATAGTTCAGGGAGATACCTGCGGAAAACTTGTCCATAATCCGCCAGGTAAAACCTGCTCCGATTCTGAAATCAGATGGCCTGAAATAGCCGAGAGACTCCCCGTACTCCCCTGTCACCGGATATTTCTCACCGATGTTGCCGAGTACTCCGAACGTGACACCGAACCTGTCGTCAATGCCATAGGCCACTCCGAGGGAAACGACATCCGAAGCTGAAACAGTCGGCTGGAAATAGCCGTAGGATATCCCTGCAGCCAATGAACCGCCCTTGACCCCGGATTCAGCAAGTGAGCCGAAATGCGAGAAGGCACCCTTGGCTGAGGTTCCACCCATCGCCATCGACACAGGATCCGGAGAAATCGACAGGAACGGCATTGCGGTATCCTTTGCCGATACTGCCACCGATATCATCAATGGCAGGAGAAATGCCAGAATATATCTTGTTTTCATCATTTCTTGGAGAATTTGGATTTGTAAGTACCCATGGCTGACTCGACGGACAATGTGTAGACGCCCGGAGCAATATCCGACAGGTTGATTTTCAATGGGGAATTGAGTGAAATGCCAACATTGGAGGCTGACCATACAAGGGCTCCGGATGCCGAATAAATCTTCACGGCTGCCTCGATATCCTCACCGGTCCTGACATTGACATATTCAGTGGCAGGATTAGGATAAATGTCCACCGGAACCGAAGGGTCCCTGACAACGAGGGTGAACTCCGTGATTGCGGAAGCACCCCTGGCATCGGAGACTGTAAGACGTACACGGCTGCTGCCTGTCGCCTTGCCTGTGAATACGGCTATTCCCTCAGAATATGAGAATGCGGCAATCTTCCTGTCTGTCAGTTCAGCTGTAGCGAACAGCGGCTCCGCATCAGCATCCGAGAAGTAGTCACTGATGACTATTTCAGATTTGGCTCCAGGGCCGTTGACAGCCAACGAAGGCACATCCATCAGTAGTTCAGGAGCCGTATTGGTCAAGACAGTGAATGTCAGTTCGTATGACCCCATTGCACCGTACTCGTCCACCACATTTACAGTGACGGCATGCTTGCCCTCTGCAGCCTCAGCACCGCGGATAAGGAGAGTTCCGGTCCGGGTGGCACTGTCGTATGAGAACTGCATGCTTGGCTGGAGATTGTCCACAAAGATGGTCACGTCGTGTCCATCAGGATCAGCAGCCTCGAACTTCACACTGAGATTGTCCCAGGACCTCACTGTCAGATTATTGCCGGAAAGGCTCTTTACTGACGGTGCGGAGTTGTTGCCTGTCGTCACACGCCTTACAGGTGAGAGTACGGACTCGTTCCTCGCAAAGTCGGATGCAGTCAATGCGCAGTAATAACCTGTCTCAAACTCAAGATGCTTCAATGCGAGTTTCACACGTCCCTCCCCGGATGATTCCAGGTCAGCGACCTTGAACTGCACCTTAGTCGCCCTGTTCATTGTCTCGGCAGTGAACTCAGCCCTGCTGTAATAAACATTGATATATTTGGCCTTTGCTGTTCCACCGTCATCAGATGGCACGGCAAGGTCGCATACTATGGAGTTTGACAGCGTCGAAATGCTGAAATCCGTCACAGGCTGAGGAGCCTCCCTGTTGAGAGTGGAGAGAGCCAGTTCAGCGTCCACCATTCCCTTTCCGAGTTTCCCGACGTATCCTGGATTGAAATCATAAATGCTCTCGTCCACAGATCTGACAACCGCATCCCAGAGGTCCTGGTTGGTGTAGTCCGGGCCTCCCGCGGCAGAAAGAAGCAGGGCCGCGATACCGGACACGTGAGGGCAGGCCATTGAAGTGCCCTGATATCCGCCGTATGCACCGTCAGGCATAGTGGAATAGACACCACCGTCCGGATATGTCATATCACCACCCGGCGCACATACAGTCACCCAGTCACCGTAATTGGAATAATATGCCACAGAGCCGTAAGGGCCGATGGCCGCAACGGAAATCACTTTATCATAAGCAGCCGGATATGCCATCGTTACCGCATCATTGCCTGCGGCGAAAATTACGAGACCGCCCTTCATAGGTCCGACCTGATTACCGTCCGGGTCACATCCTGCCACTTCTATGAAGTAATCAATTCCCTGCTTCACTGCTGGCGGAAGAGTTGTGACGTGCTGTTTCTCATCATATCCCCAGCTGTTCTGGGCAATCACAGCCCCGTTCTCAGCAGCATACTGGAAGGATTTGAGCATATCCGCACCCTGGTTCACAGAAGGGTCAATCATCTGGACGCCCATAATCCTCACTCCAGGAATGTCTGGATATCGTCCTCCTGCAACACCGCAGACTCCTATTTCATTGTTGTTGGCGGCGGCAACAGTACCGGCAACGTGGGTACCGTGGTCCACAGGATGGATGGTACCGTTGCCTGTAACGAAATTAAAACCGTGAATATCATCCACATAGCCGTTTCCATCGTCATCACGTCCGTTTCCGGCTATTTCACCCTCATTTGTCCAGGCATTAGGCTTGAGGTCCGGATGCTCGAAATCAACACCACTGTCAAGGACAGCGACAATCACCTCCTTGTTTCCGAAAACGCCGTACTTGTCCCAGGCTCTCTGGAGTCCCATGTCAATTCCCCTCCTGAAGCCGAACTGTCCAGTATTGTTGTAATGCCACTGTTTGGAGGCATAGTAAGGGTCATTCATGGTCACGGACATCTCCTTGACACGATATACAGGTTCCGCGCTCACTACACAGCCTGCAGTCCTTCCCGCTGCGGACACAGCCTTCGTGACAGGAGTACTCTCAGCCAGTCCTGCCTCGAACCAGAGATGAAGGCCATGCTTTCTCTGCATCTTCTCATATCTTCCGCCAATGTAGAAGCAAGGTTTCAATGATTCCACATTCATTGCGGCAAGTTCCTCCGGAATATCGGAAACATCCACAATCCCGCCGTTGGCGGAAGCGGACTTGATTAGTTTGTCAGCAATGTCTTCCGTGAGCTGGAGTCTCATCACGCCCGGCACACAAGCATCGGATTCAGCAGTTGTTTCCTCAACCTCCGGCCCGGCCTTGACCTCCATCGGCTCAGTCTGGCAGGAAGCCAGCGCAATCATCTGCGCCAGGAAGGAACATATAGCGATTTTTCTTTTCATCTTCCTCATAATCAGTTAGCTGTCAATACAATGTCCTTGTTATACAGTTCCTCGAAATACTTTTTCTCAACATTGAAGATACCATATTGCTGAACAGTAAGAGTCTGTCCGTCATCACTCACTCCTATCTCAAAGGAGTTGCCAACTTTGATAACTCCACCCACGAAACTTGCAATCGGGGCGAACTGGAATGTATCATGGTTCAGCGAGAAGAAACTTGACGCAGACGAGAACTTGATGGTCTGGGTCTTGGTATCCACGGCTCCCATCACATAATTGGTCGTCCTGTCGGAAGGCTTGTAGCCCGGAAGCACATTCTCGAGATAAGGGTCAAAATTATACAGGGCCACGTACTTGTGATCTGCGCTGACAGTCACATAGACCTGATGGTTCTTGTATGTCGTGTTGTCACCGGCGGAAA
>JBJEBV010000117.1:0-6166 GCA_051870395.1 Candidatus Cryptobacteroides sp.
CCTCAGTGACGATTTTGTCGAGATGGTTGATGGTGATTTCGTCATCCGAGTCGAATATGAAGCAGTCCTCCGGCCTGAGGTTCCTGATAATGCGGAACTTGGCCCTCACGTAGTTCTCCATATTGTAGCCATACCTGTCGAGATGGTCCGGAGTAATGTTGGTAATCACTGCGATATCCGGCCTGAACTCATAGCAGTTGTCCAGCTGGAAACTACTGATTTCCAGGACATAATAGTCAAAATGCTCAGTAGCCACCTGAAGGGCGTAACTCTTGCCGATATTGCCGCCAAGGCCCACATTGAGCCCCGCCTCCTGCAGGAGGTAGTAAATCAATGAAGTGGTGGTGGTCTTGCCGTTGCTTCCGGTGATACAAATCTTCTTCGCATTGTCATAACGGCCTGCGAACTCAATCTCGGAGACAATCCTGATTCCGGCAGCCTCGATTTTCTTCACGAGAGGCACGGAGGAAGGGATGCCCGGGCTCTTTATGACCTCTGATGCATTGAGAATCAAGTCCTCGCTATGCCCGCCCTGCTCGAACGGAATTTCCCATTGCTCGAGCATCTCTACATATTTGTCCTCAATCTTTCCCTTGTCGGAAAGAAATACGTCAAAGCCTTTGACTTTTGCGAGGACGGCGGCTCCTACACCGCTCTCTCCCCCACCAAGAACAACAATACGATTATTCATAACTATCTAATTTTCAACAATGCCAATGTCGCCACAGCCAATATCAGCTCAACCAGCCAGAAGCGGGCGACAATCTTTGCTTCCGGGATTGGGTGCGAAGGCCAGCTGATGAGGGCAGGAACGTCAATCTTCTGGTAATGATGGTGAAGAGGCGCCATCCTGAAAATCCTGCGGCCGGCTCCGTATTTATATTTTGTGTACTTGAAATAAAATCTCTGCATCAGCACCGAGAGGCTTTCCACGAAGAATACTCCGCAGAGAATCGGCAGCAGGAGTTCCTTCCTTATGAGGATGGCACTCACTCCGATGATTCCTCCGATGGCAAGGCTTCCGGTATCGCCCATAAACACCTGGGCAGGGTATGAATTGTACCACAGGAAGCCGCAGAGGGCTCCCACGAAGACAGCCATGAAGATGGCCACCTCACCGGTACCCGGGATGAACATAATGTTCAAGTATCCGGAATTGACAATATTGCCGCTGAGCCAGGCGAGAATTCCTATCACCACACCGACTATGGCTGATGTGCCTGCGGACAGGCCGTCCATTCCGTCCGTGAGGTTGGTTCCGTTGGAGCAGGCGGTGATGACAATGACTATCATCAGCACGTAGATTGCCCATTTGCAATACCAGCCCCAGGTGCCCTTGAAAGGAGAGAATACCTTGTAGTCGAACTCGTGGTCCTTGATGAAAGGAATCGTGGTCTTGGTACTCTTGACCACATTCTCCATCTCCCATACACTGTCCTCAACGACGGTCTCCGTATCCACATTGAGGGACTGGACCGGCTTGACCCCAACCTTCTCCCTGACCACAATCTGGTCGCTGAAGCATACCGTGAGGCCTACCACGAAGCCGAGGGCAATCTGGAGAATGAGTTTCATCTTCTCGCTCATTCCCTCCTTGTCATGCTTGAAGACCTTGATATAGTCATCCACAAAGCCCATTCCCCCGCACCATACAGTGGTGAGAAGCAGGAGCTGGGTGTAAATATTGGTCAGGTCGGAGAATAGGAGTACCGGTACAATGATGGCCAGCAGGATAATGACTCCGCCCATGGTAGGGGTTCCCTTCTTCTGCATCTGGCCCTCAAGCCCGAGGTCGCGAATCGTCTCGCCTATCTGCTTCTTCTGCAGCCAGCGGATGATTCTTCTTCCTGCGAAAAGTGATATTAGCATAGCCGTGACACATCCCAGCATGGCCCTGAATGACAGATAGGTCATAAGGCCCTGCCCTGGAATGTCATATTCCTTCAATGCCTGGAAAAGCGCATAAATCATAATTACCTCATTGTATTGAAGACCTCGCTGACAATCTCCCTTTCGTCAAAATGTCTGTGCTCGGTACCGATTATCTGATAAGTTTCGTGTCCCTTGCCCGCAAGCAGTATTACTGAGCCGGCCGGGGACAATGTCACAGCCGCCCTGATGGCTTCCTTCCTGTCCGCAATGAACAATGCCTTGGCAAGTCCCTCCGGGCTGAATCCCTTCCTGATATCCTCCAGGATGTCTTCGGTCCTCTCAGTCCTGCTGTTGTCCGAAGTGACGAAGACCCGGTCGGAATACTTCTCGGCGACTGCCGCCATCTCCGGTCTCTTGGTCTTGTCCCTGTCGCCGCCGCATCCGAAGAGGCATACAATATTCTTCTTCGGCCCTATCTCCCTGAGGGTCCGGAGAACATTCTCCATCGCATCCGGAGTATGGGCGTAATCGATTATCACTGATATGTCTTTCGGCCCCCTGAGTGTCTCCAGGCGGCCCTTGGCAGACTCCAGGCGGCTGATTTGGAGCAATGCCTCGTCCACGGTCGCCCCGCAGATGACGGCTGCCGTGTAAATAGCCAGCAGATTGTAGGCATTGTGCTGTCCGATCAGCCTGGTCCACACTTCCCTGCCGTCAATCCTGAGCTGCATTCCGTCGAAACTCTCCTCCACAATGCGGCAGGTATGGTCAGCAATGCTCCTGCACGAGTAGGTCACCACCTTCGCCCTAGTGTTCTGCACCATCACCATTCCGTTCCGGTCATCGGCATTGGTCACGGCGTATGCCCCTGCCGGAAGCCTGTCGAAGAAAAGTTTCTTGCAGCGGAGATACTCGGCGAATGTCTTGTGGTAGTCCAGGTGGTCGTGGGTCAGGTTGGAGAAGATTCCGATATTGAAATCCAGCCCGGTCACGCGCTCCTGTTCCATTCCGATTGAGCTGACCTCCATGAAGCAATATTCGCAGCCCCCGTCCACCATCTCCCTCATCAGGGAATTGATGGTAATCGGGTCAGCGGTCGTGTTGGCCGTCTCCAACATCTTGTCGCCCACGTAGTTGGCAATGGTGGAAAGCAGTCCGCACCTGTATCCCAGATTTGTGAACAGATGGTAGAGCAATGTCACCGTGGTGGTCTTGCCATTGGTGCCGGTAATGCCGACAAGTGTCAGGTAGCGGGAAGGGTGGCCGTAGAAAGCGTCCGCAGCCATCGCCACAGCATATCTCGAATCAGGGACGCGGACAAATGCCACCTTCTCCCTGAGGGCCGGGTCCAGGCCCCCAAGCTGCTCCCGGAGAGCCTCCTCATCCTCGTACAATATGGCCGAGGCACCTTTTCCAATGGCTGACGCAATGTATTTGTGACCGTCACCGGCAAATCCGCGTACCGCAATGAAGGCCGCTCCCCGGGCAACCTTCCTCGAATCGCTGCAGACAGCGGACACATCTATCCCGGAAGGGCCTGAGACCGCTTCCGCATTGCATCCCGATATAATTTCCTCAAGTATCATTCTTATTCAAGTTTCAATGTAACTGTTCCACCTTCCTTCATTGCCGTTCCAGGGGCAGGGTTCTGCGAGGCCACATGTCCGCAACCCGAATACGAGCATTTGTAACCATCATTCTCCACTGCGTACAAGGCATCTTTCAGGCCCATTCCCCTCACGTCAGGAACCTTGCCGTCCCTGGAAGTGACCGGCGTGGTGACCTTGATGTCAGGCATCTGGGACTTCTCCCCGTAAACATCGCGGAAAGTCCCGTCCATCACGTAGAGATTGTCCACAATATCCTTGAACACGGCCGCCGGTATTGAACCACCGAACAGTGCTGTCTTCGTAGGGTAGGAGTACAGCACTACGATAGCCGTATATTTGGGCTGCTCCGCAGGAAAGAATCCCACGAACGTAGCCTGGTATTTCCTTCTTCCCTCCTTGTCCATGAACGGGTCCGTCTTGCTGGCATACTTCTGGTCCAAGTATACCCAGGCCGTTCCGGTCTTTCCGGCTACCCTGAGTTTCGCATCCTTCAGCCTGGCCGCCGTACCTTCCGACGTAATCGAAAGCAATCCGCTTGTCAGGCTGTCCGCCACTGCCCTTGAGCAGACGGCACCGTTCAGCACCGAAGGCCCCTTCTTCTCGATAATCTCCCCGTCATTCTCCACAGACTCCACAATGTACGGGCGCATCATCCTGCCCTTGTTGGCGATGGCATTGTAGAATGTCAATATATGGAGCGGAGTCTCGGCCACGGCATATCCGATTGCCACCGAAGCAAGATCCGTCATTGTCCATTTCCTGGAGTCCGGAGAAGGAAGCGAAGGAGTCGCAAGTCCCTCAAGGTCAAAGTCAAAGGCCTCTCCCAGGCGATAACGGTAAAGATTGTCAATCAACTTCTTGGGCGCATCCCCATAATTATCCTTGACCAAGCGCTGGAAGACGTAGTTCGATGACATCTCGTAACCCTTCCTCACCGATATTGTCTTTTTGCCTGTCCTGCGCTCATAGTCAGCCACGTGTTCGTCAATCTTGATCTTCGCAATCTTCACATCTCCCTTGTCAGTCGGAATCTCGTCCGAAAGCTTGACGCCGGCATCCTCCATCAGGCTCATCAGGATTGCGGTCTTGAACACCGAGCCCGGATTTGCCCTGCGGCCTATGGCCAGATTGTAGGTTTCTCCAAGTTTCCTCGTCACGGAGTCCCGAAGCAGATTGACCATAGTGCAAATAGCCCCGGTCTCCACATCCATCACCACGACGCATCCTCCCTCAATCTTCTCCTCATTCTCAATCCTGGACCTCAGTGACTTGTCCGCAATATCCTGTAGGTCAATGTTTATCGTCGTCCTGACGTCATATCCGTCCGTCGCATTGACCCAGCTGCTGTCCTTGTCAAGGATGAGAGCCCTGTCGCTTTTCCTCATCCATCTGTAACCCCTGCTTCCGTGAAGATAATAGTCGTAGGCCCCCTCAAGTCCCTTCGCACTCTTTCCATCCTCGACATAACCAATCACCCTCCTGGCAAGCGAGCCGAACGGATAACTCCTCTTGTCCCTGTTCCTGACAATGATGCCGCCCTTGTTTCCGCCCTCGCAGAACAATGGCATCTGCGTGAACTTCTTCATTGTGGCATAATCCACCAGTCCGCTGATTCTCATATAGGTATCGCCATTCTCACGGCCTTTCATAATGGTCCTGTACCAGCCGTCGGCATTCTTCTCCGGGAGTGCGGCAGCAAGGCTTTTCGACAGTTCGCGCGCCTTGGCCCTCCACTCAGCCTCCTTCGCTTCTCCCTTCCCGGCCCCATATTTCACACCATAGTCAATGTACTCCTGCTTCCTGACGGTGCAGTCCATGAATATCTGGTACATCGGAATGGATGTGGCAAGCAAGCGTCCCTCCGACGATATTATGTCCCCCCTTCTTGGCTCAATCGGCTGCCTCGTACTCTTGTTCATATAGTATTTCTCAATGTACGGGTCGCTGTCAATGAAGGTTCTCTGCAGATAAACCACCCTCAGCACGATAACCACCGAAGCGATGATGAATGCTATGTACAGAAGCCAAAGCAGGAATCCCTCCCAGTCTTCCTCCCAGATTTTCTTCAAGCTCCCCATCCTCACCTCCTCTTCGAGTCAATGACTACCGCCGGCTTCTCCGGCACGCCGACCTTGGAACCAAGTTCATCCAGGAGCCCATCGACGGTGCTCGCCCGGTCGAACCCCTTCAGCACCACCAGTTTCTGGGCGTGCTTTATTGACAATTCCTCGATGACCTTCCGGTTTTTCTCCGCCCTGGCTATCACATTCTCCGAAGCCATGTCAAACACTATCATTAGCCAGAACAGGAGAAACAGGTAGAGGAAATACGGGAATAGTTTCTCCGCCCCGATTCTCATAAGGAGTTTTCCCTCAATGATGGATTTCACCACCTGTCCGAGGAATGTGAATACTTTCCCGATACTCATACCTCATCCTCCCCCGTTTTTTCGGCAATTCTCAGTTTCGCGCTCCGGGCCCTGGTATTGGAAGATATCTCGGTCTCCGACGGGAGAAGAGGCTTCCTGTTGACCGCCCGCAGGGGTGCATTGACATTGCCGTAAAAATCTTTTTCCACCTCTCCTCCGACATTGCCGGACTTGATGAAATTCTTGACCATCCTGTCCTCGAGGGAATGGTAGGTGATGACCACGAGCCTGCCTCCCGGGCGAAGCGTTGCGGCCG
>JBJEBV010000118.1:0-76088 GCA_051870395.1 Candidatus Cryptobacteroides sp.
GGGCATTGAAGAGTATGGATTCGTGCATCAAGTTCGCCCTGCTGACAGGTGTCACAAAGTTCGGCAAGGTCAGCGTGTTCAGCGACCTGAACAACCTCAACGACATTTCGATGGACCATCGTTTCTATGACCTCTGCGGCATATCCGAGATTGACCTGCATCAATACTTTGACGAAGAAATCAACGGACTAGCCGGGGCAAACGGCCAGACATTCGAGCAGGCCTGCGAACCGTTGAGACTTGACTATGACGGATATCATTTCACATACGACACCCCCGGGATGTACAATCCGTTCAGCATCCTCAATACGCTTTCAAAACAGCGATACGGCAGTTACTGGTTCGAGGCCGGCACTCCGACATTCCTCGTAGAACTGCTCCAGAAAGCGGATTTCAATCTTGAGCAGATGTCCAGTATGGAGGCTGACGCCGATACACTCGGAAGCATTTTCAATGACGACAACCCTATTCCTGTCATCTACCAGAGCGGTTATCTGGCCATCAAGGGCTATGACCGGGAATTCGGCCTATACAAACTTGGCTTTCCGAACCGCGAAGTTGAGAACGGATTCCTTAAATTATCCCTTAGTATACAACATACAAAAAGAGGTGACCGATAGTCCTAAAGACTTTTCAGTCACCTCTGGTGCTCCCTCAGGGGCTCGAACCCTGGACCCCAACATTAAGAGTGTCGTGCTCTACCAACTGAGCTAAGGAAGCAGACTTGTAAATTTCTCCGTGATCCGTTCGGGGCTCGAACCCGAGACCCCAACATTAAAAGTGTTGTGCTCTACCAACTGAGCTAACGAATCTTTCCATCCGTTTTCGGTTTATCAGGTGATTTCCGAACGGGATTGCAAATGTAGGGTATTATTCGGAAACCTCCAAATTTTTCAGCAAAATTTTTCAATGTTTTTTAGCATTTCCCCAACTAAAACGTTATTATGAGCAATAACCCGCAAGTCAAACAATGATTGCAAGCATTTCCCCTGCACCTACCCGAAATATTTTTTCCGCAGGCCTGCTGCCAGAAAAGCAGCGACCCTCTTGTCAGACAGGAACTCCACTCCGCTGTTCATCCTGTATGATGACCTCGTCACTGTAATGTCGAACAGCCTCATCCCGAAATACGTCGAGGCGACTACCCGCACTCCCCTGTCTTCCGGGCCCGGCAGGTTATCGAAAACATTCCTCGCCACCATAAAACCGGAAATCTCATTGTTCCCTGCCTTCAGCACGAAATCATATTGCCCTATGGAGGAGTCCATCGTCTCCAGGTCGGAGCCGGGTTCCACAGTCAATGACATATCACCAGTATTCACGGACAAATCCCGGGACTCGGTGATAATCAGCCTGGGAGCGCAGGAAGCAAGACTAACGGACAGCGAACACAGAAGCAGGCAGAGCCTGATTGAACTTTTTGCTGCTGAAGACATAGGAAGTATAGTCGGTTTCATTTTCATACATCACCAAAGTATTGACAGACATATCCTTGCGGTCAAGGACAACCTCCATGCGGCTTATATAGCCACGGAGCTGGCCCGACGACGGGACAAGGACGATTTTGTATTCCCTGTCGGACTCGAAGTACTCAATGTCGAAGCCCGGGCCCATGGCATTGACATTCCCTGTCATACAGGCAGCCAAAAGATTCTTCATCTGGGACATGACCGGATTGCCCTTGAGATTCGCCGTGGATGATTTCCCGGAATTCACAGTCAGGAGCCTGTCCCCGTTTATCACGATTTTATAAGGCGCAGGTGTCCTGTAATCCAGGCAGAGCTTGTCAGGAGAGGACCAGGCAAATGTTCCCTTGGAGACGACCTCTGCATTGAACACGCTGAGATACTTCTTCTGTGTCACTTCGGCGGAGATACTGGTCAGGGCTGATGTTCTCGCGGCCAGGGCCTCCGAAAACGCCTTCACATCATTGATTTTCACATATTCCGCCTGTGCTGCAGCCATTGTCCGGAACAGCAGCATGGACAGAATCAAAATTGTCAAAAACGGTCTTTTCATATACTCAAAAACAATGCAGTCCCATCAGGAACCGATTCATTATCAATCAAATGGCCGGTCACAGGAATATCCGCAGCCACGGATCAGGTCCAGCACAGCCCCCAGAAGTTCCGCGGAGCCTTCAAGCCTGTCATGCAGGAGAATGACGGCCCCGTCATCAAGTTTCCCGGCAATCTTCTCCAATATCCGTTCCATTCCGCCTTCTCTTCCCAGGAGGGAGGTGTCGAATGTCCTGATACTCCATCCCACTGTCCTGAGACCGAAGCGGCGTACCACCTTTGCGACAGTCGGATTCACCACCCCGAAAGGAGGGCGGAAAAACTTGACCGGCCCACCTGCAATACCTTCCAATGTCTTGCCGCAACGTTCAATCTCGTCCGACATTTGGGAAACTGACATCAAAGGAAACTTCCATGAATGGGACCAGGAATGTATTCCGACCCTATGTCCTTCAGCCAACATTCTTCCCACCAATGCCTCATTGCCCCCAATCTTGCTGCCAATGAGGAAGAAAACGGCTTTGGCATTCCGTTCGGCAAGGACGTCCAGAATCTTCTCTGTCCGTCCAGGCTCAGGCCCGTCATCGAATGTCAGATAGACCCTTCCGCCCTGCCCCCGGCATTCAGCCTTCAGCCATACACCTGAGGAAATGGTGGCACAGGCCCAGACAAGGAACGCCGTCACGGCCAGCAAAATTATTATGAGAGCGATACAGAGCATTTTCAGTCAATCTCCAGAAGCACTGCCGGCCCGCCCGGATTAACATCATCTACTGCCAGAATCCTGCCCTGGGGCCGCTCGCCGATAACCGTTCCCAATACCACAGGAAGAATGGAGAAGAATGCTCCCAAACTGCCCAAATAACTACTGCACAGCACTTTGATGTCGCAATCCACATCAGCGTTGGAAGGATGCACTCCGAGAATGCGGACTCCTTTGTCCCGGCCGCCGAGGCAAAGGAAGCCGGCCCCTTCTCCAAGCAAATCCACATTCTTCCAGCAGCCCAGTTTCCGCCTGTACTCATCCACTTCCGGAGTCGCCTCATCGAAACCGCCTACAAGCACATTGCCTCCGGTCTCTTCTACCAGCAACAATGCATCAGCCAGGGCCGCCGCAAAACCGCCCGAGCGATGTACGTATGTCGTATTGTAGGACCTTATCTTCTTCAGCATTGCAATATAGCCTGATGCCGTGTTGAATGTGGATTGCATGAACGGGGAGGGATTCAGCATCTCCTCGTTCCTCTCAATGAGCATATCTGCGAAAGCCACGGTATCTTTCATGAAACCCAGTCCGGTGGAGGTAATAATGCCTGCCACCTCATCCGGCTCAATGTCGCCCAAGGCAGAAATCCCGCAGCCGACAGCCATCCTCAGCAGGGGACCCATCCGCCTCCTCAGATTCGCGTCCGGGATAAGAGTCTTCACGTCGAGAGGCCTGGCCGGAGTGGCAATGCAGGATGAAACCACTGCGCAAGGCCTCTTCGGAACATATTCCAATATATTGTCATTCAGCATCATAGCCTGGAGAAAATCAATGACACACAATTCCCGCCGAAGCCAAAGGCCGAGGACAGCACATTGACCGGTTTCACGGCCCGAGTGCCTTCGTATGGAACCAGACCAGTCTCAGGGATCGGAGTCGAGAACCCGGCAGATTTCATCATTGAGCAATCCCCTCCGGCAATCGCCCTGCACACTATCACGGCCTCCAATGACTCCGAAGCCCCGAGGGTATGCCCGAAATAAGGCTTGAGCGAACTGAATGGGGGAACATTGCCGCCAAATATGCGGAGCATGGCATTGGATTCAGCCAAATCATTGACAGGGGTACCCGTGCCGTGGGTATTGACGAAACTGATGGCCTCCGGTTTCATACCTGCAGCATCCAGTGCTCTCTGCATTGACAATCCCGGGCCGATTCCTTCAGGTGTGCTGGCGGTCTGGTGATAGGCCTCGGCAACATTGCCCCAGCCCTCCAGAGTGCAATATGCCCCTTCAGGATGTCCGGCAGAAAGGACCAGGTAACCGGCACCCTCACCGAGATTGAGTCCGGCCCGGCTTTCGTCGAAAGGACGACAGAAAGTCTCGTCGAGAATGCGGAGGGAATTGAATCCGTTCATTGTAAATCGGCACAGGGAATCCGTGCCTCCGGCCACCGCAATGTCCACTATCCCCGCACGTAACATCCTGGCAGCCAGCAATATGGCATTCCCGGCAGAAGAACAGGCAGTACTGATGGTGGTGGAATCCGCGACATTGCTCCAGAAAGATGCGGTCCCGGGAGATTCAGGGGCATTGGCAAAAATGGACCGGGTGGATGCGCCCGGGTCGTGTACGGAGAGGCAGGAACAATCCGCCCCGTCCAGAGCCTTGTTTTTCCAGAACTCCTCGCTCAGGTCCATTCCCCCGACAGAGGTGCCGGAAATGAATACTGCCCGTTTCGGAACAAGGCCTCCCGTCCTTTGCAGATGGTCCCTGACAGCCTCCCTGACGGCCCGGAGACCGAGAAGCGATGTCCTGCTTATGACAATGTTACCGACCTCGAGGCTCTCCCTGAGTTCTTTATCGCCCAGGCCGACCTCGCCCACAGGCATTCCCAAGGCAGTACCGAAGCGGGTAACGGAATGAAGGCAGGCCTTCCCGGAACGCAATGTCCCGACAATGCCTTCAACATCGGTGCCGGCCGCCGAGACCGCCCCGATTCCCGTCACGTATATCCTCTCACCACACACGGATCAGCCCTCGTATCCGGTGGACCTGATATAATCGGCCATTGTCCTGACCGAGTGGAAGACTTTCTTTCCTTCAGCAGGGGTGGCCAGCTTGATTCCGTACTCCTTGTCCAGGAGGAGAATGATTTCAAGAGCGTCGATGGAGTCCAGGCCAAGGCCCTCGTCGCCAAAGAGAGGAGCCTCAGTATCAATATCTTCCGGGCTCATGTCCTCCAGGTTCAAGGCATCTATCAGTTGTGATTTCAGTTTTGTCTCAAGGTTTTCCATATTGATATGCTTTACTCCGGGACAACGCCCGGCAAGAATTGTAGAAGTTCAAATATAGCGAGATATTCTCCATTAATGAAATCCGAATGGCCTATCACGCAATATTTCAGTCCTGTCCGGCCGGATGCCAACGCTGCCTGATGCCGTAAATCCGTCATTGAGGCATCTCCTGAACAGAACCAGATGTTTTCCCCCTTGATATGATGCCTGATGGAAATCTCGGCAGCTGCTACATTCGGCAATGTATATACAAATACTGACGGAGCGGCATAATCCTCCCCGTCCCTGTCAATGATGGACTGGTGGTTCATATCGGTATCGAGGGAGCCATACCGTCCGGACATCAGCACAGCACATTCTTCCTCACCGAAATCAATGCCTTCCAGGAGCCACTCCGCAGCCACGTAGGCCAGTTTGCAGAAGGAATCCATCTTGTAGAACTTCATATTGTCCGCACCCCTGGACTTGTAGGCCTCCCGGATGAAGGCATCGAACCCGGACCCGGAGGAGAATACCGTCTTTCCATCCACTTCCACCCTTCCGCCTGAAATGCTTACCTTCCTGGCAGTAAATGATTTACGTGGTTCCAAACGAACAGTGGACGAGATTGTGCCGGGAGCAGAGAGGACTATGGCCGCATTGGTTCCCCCGAATCCTGAGGCTGTCTTGAGGCAGCGGGACAATTCCAATTTCCGGTTCCCTGCCGTCACGGAAAGCGGATAAGGAAGGCCCGGCCCGGTGAATCCCATTGTTCCGGCAAAGATACCTGTCTTCATCTGCTCGGCAAGCATTATCGTCTCAATGACTCCGGAGGCTCCCATAGTGTGGCCGAAATATGGTTTCAGG
The DNA here is from genome assembly GCA_051870395.1 of Candidatus Cryptobacteroides sp. Lineage (GTDB taxonomy): Bacteria > Bacteroidota > Bacteroidia > Bacteroidales > UBA932 > Cryptobacteroides. Next base: position 5,867 of record JBJEBV010000118.1, read on the forward strand.
CTCTGCGCCGGGACATCGTCCATTCCGGCCAGCGTCATTGCCCTGGACTCCATCTCATCATTGTAAACGGTGGCGGTGCCGTGAAGCTGGACAGCATCAATGTCTGTCATTGGAATACCGGCCTCGCTTACTGCATTCCGCATTGCGAAGTACAGCCCGTCTCCCGTCCGGGATGGGCCTGATATATGGTTGGCGTCATCTGAGACAGCACCGCCGTCCACCCTCAGGGCATCCGGGCCGGCAAGTTTCCTGTCATTGGTCAGCAGTATGGCACCGCAGGCCTCCCCGAGATTGAGTCCGCAACGGGTCGCATCATACGGTCTGCAAATTTCCGGGCTGAGGGACTTGAAGGAAGAGAACCCGCTGACTATGAAGCGGTTCTGGACATCGACACCCACCACTGCGACATTGTCAAAATCTCCCGCCAATATCATTCTCCTGGCCACGACAATGGCCGCCACTCCTGAAATGCAGGCATTGGATACAATGGTCATTGAGCCGGCAGGAATGCCTGCCAACGCTGCGACACGCCTCGCAAAGACCTCCATGAGGAGCGGAGAATCGTCGCCGGGGACGAAATGCCCATTGCCGCAGCAGCCCTCAAGCATTGAAATATTGCCCTTGGCCGTAGCCAGGACCAGACCTGTACGGTCAATGCGGCCACGCACCTTCTCCAGGACTTTTACAGCAGCCTCAGCGGCAAGGAGTTCCGCCCTGCTGTATCCGGTACCGAATTGCTCCTCCAGGGATGTGTATTCCGAATCGGGTATGAGGCCCGCTATGACAGGCCGGGAAGAAACACGGCCATCCGGGACGGTCAGCTTCAAGCCGCTTTCACCCCTGGCCATGGCTTCAAATGTGGAATTGACATCACCTCCAAGGGCAGTCCGCATTGAGGTGGCCGCAATGTAAATCTCCATATACTTCAAGCCTTTTCGCACTCAATCAAAGTATGTCCGAATCCCAGGGAATCCCGCATTGACACTATCTTCAGTCCTGAACGGCCTATCAGGGACTCCAAGTCAGGGGTGAAGAAAAGTTTGCTGTTGCCATTGGCCATTGCCGTAAAATATACGCTGGTCTGGGCAAGGTCGAAGGATGCTGTGTCGAAGTGCTGGCGGTCCCAGAGGTTTTCCATGATGAAGACTCTGGCTCCGGGCTTCAATGTTGCTGAAACCCGTTTCAATATGCTGAGGACCTGTTCTTCGGAGAAGCAGTCGAGGAACTGGCTCATCCAGACCACGTCAAAGCCGCCCGGAATAACGGTGGATTCATCCAGGAGATTGCCGGGATGGCCGCTGATCCGGCCAGCTGCGGGATGACCCTTGATATTTTCCATAAGCAACCCGATCTGCTGAGGCAGGTCCATGACCGTAACTGTCACATTTTCATTGTATTCAACGCATTTGAGCGCAAACCGTCCCGTATTGCCTCCGATATCGAGAATGGATGCGGGAGAGGACGAGAAAACTGCCGGGAGAGCCTGTTCGAAAGAATTGTCCGAATAGAAATGGTCGAATCCGAACCAGGCAGACTGAATCTCAGGTTCAAGAGAGGACAGGCCTTCATAGATGGTAGGCCATTCCCCAAGTACCTTCAGCCCCGCAGGCCTGCCTTCCCTGATGGCCTCGTCGAGGTGGTACATTCCCTTGTAATTCACATAATGGTTGAAGTCAATGTCAGCCTTCACCATAGCGTCATTTTCCAGGAACCAGCCTATTTTGGAGGCTGTGTAGCGGCCTTCGTCATATAACACTGTCCCTGCCGTAAGGGATGATTCCAGGAGGACCTTGACTCCGTACAAGGAAATCCCTGTCTTGTCCGCAATCTCCTGGGCAGTAAGCCCCTTGGGTTCTTGCCGGCCTGCTTCAATGAGTATTCTGAATATGCCGTACTTCACCATCAGGCGGCTCACCTGGAACACTATTGGGGCGAAGGCTATGGCGTGCGCAGCCCGTTGCGCTTCCAATGCGCTGATTTTCAAGCTTTTATATTTTGGTTCCATAATCATTGAACATTAATGCGGGAGAATCGGTTTACCTGCCGAAATTCCAGAAATCGTAGTAATTGTACCATTGTTCCGGATGACGGAGCATTTCCCCGGCAAGGGCAGACGCGAACTGGTCCAGGACAGACTGCTCCGGATGCGGGCAATCCTTGCTGCGTTGTGGCACATCAGCCTTCACGAACTTGAAGCGGTAACATCTTCCCCTCTCCCGAACTGCAAAGTAGAAATACACCGGGACTTTCATCCTGGATGATATAAGGAAGGGGCCGGAAGGGAACTTCACTTTCCTTCCAAGAAGGGTGGACTCCATGAGTTTATCCTCATTGAGATATCTGTCTCCGAGGAAAGAAACCGCCTCTCCCCTGTCCAGAGCCTCGGTTATCATGAATACGTGGGCCAGATTGTCCTTGTTGACAGGGATTATCTTGAAAGACTTGCCGTATTCGCTGTTCCTTTCCAGAACTTGCTTTATGTCGGCATGTTCATTGTCATACATCACGATATTGAGGATGGCCCCAAAGTCACGGAAGAATGGCTCACCAGCTGCCCAATTGCCGAAATGGGCGCCAATGGTGACTATTCCCGTCCTGTTCCTGAATGCTTCGAACACGGGATCCGCTCCTTCGAATTCAAACTTGAACCTGTCCTCCAGGCCGGATGAAATGGCGACCTTGTCAATGATGGACTGGCCGAAAGCGAAATAGTTGCGGTATATGAAGAATGCGGAGCGGAGGCGGCCGTAATGCAATATTCTCCTGGCATATCTCCAGATTTCCGAAGTAGAATGCGGAGCGGCCGGTATATAATACAAAGAAACGAGGCTGAGAAGCGTATATGCGGCTCCCAACCCCAAATGACGCAGCAGGAAGATGAAAACCAGATATCCTGTCCTTCCTCCCCTGGACCTGCCTTTCCACTCTGCAGCCATTACTTTCCGGCCATCCTGGATTCCACCAAATCGTAAAAATCCGCAAAAGATTTAATCCCGCGGAAATCCTCTTTCTTCATCACGAAGCCGAAATGTGTCTCCACCAGCACCACGACGTCCACAATATCCAGGCTGTCGAGGTCCAGGACCTCCATCATTGGAGCATCCGGGAGCATATCTTCCTGAGGGGTCTCGAATTCTTCGGACAACGCCGCATTAACTTTCTCTATCAATTCTTCTCTTGTCATTATGTTAAATTTTAGTAGTTGCGAATACTTCAAAGTCTTGTCAATCCAGCACCGGGAGGCCAAGATAAGAGCCACGCGCATCAATGCGGACGGTCAGCGGGAGATAATCACCATCCTCAGCATCGTATTGATTGTCAAGATATTTCTGAGGATTGAAAGCAATGAGAGGGAACCAGCTGGCCTGGACCTGGACCATCAGGCTATGCCCAGGAAGAAAATAATGGTCAATGTCAGGCATACTGAAAGCCACTTTCATCCTTTTTCCATTCTTTGAAGGCACAGGTGACCCGAACCCTTTTCTATATCGCAGAGGCATCACATCACCCCTTATGAGCATCTGCACTCCGTCCGGCCTCACATCAATGAGTTTCACGACAATGTCTCCGTCGAGGGTCCTGCCGTCATCTGAGGACAATGCCAATGCCAGATTGACCTCGACGGGCCCGGCCACGTGAACAGTATCCTTCAATATTCTTCCCCAATAGGTAAGCACATCTTTGCGCCCGGACGCAAATCTCTGGTCAGCAACCATATAACCCTTATCCCTCGAACTTGATTCAATACCCATATAAGGCACCGGGTTCACCGGATCGGAGATAAAGGAGCGGCCTCCCTTCTTCTGCCTTATTGCCGGTTTTTCACCTGTAATATCCGACAAGTCAAGAGAATCCGCAGTAGTGAGGCATAGTCTGCGGTATTGTACTCCGGCCGGTGGCCATTGACCGTATTCCTCCCAAGCGGCGGATCCTGCATTGTCCTTCATAGTCTCTGCGGAAGGCAGGATGCTTACCCTGGCCGGGGGATTTCCCTCCCCTTCAAGATAATGCCTGAAGAAAGGATATTCCACATTGTCAAGGTAATACGAAGCCGAACCATCTCCGAACCAGGAGTCCGAAAGGGTGGAATATGACCGGTTTGTCCAGCCGCCGTGATACCAAGGACCTGCGGCAAGATATGTCTCCGTGTCCGGGGACAGTTTCCTGAGCATCCGATATGTCCGGAATGCCCCGTAACAGTCTTCTGCATCGTAGAATCCGCCGACCACAAGCATTGCCGGCTTCACATTGCGCATTCTCACGCTCGGATCCCTTTCCTGCCAGAACTCGTCACAGTCAGGATGTTCCATCATCAGGTTCCAGAATTTCAGGCTGTCCCCGAAAAAGGCATTGAGCCCGGAAATCGACTTTCCGCGGAAATAAGTGTACAAATCCTCATCCGTGCTGAAAAGGGCGGACATTCCCTTGGCAGAAGGGCCTTTGCGCTCCCGGTACATCGAGGAGCCGAACCTGTAGGCATCCGCCAGGCAGAGAGCCCCATTGTGATGGGCATCATCTCCCATAAACCAGTCTGTCACAGGTGCTTGAGGAGAGACAGCCTTGATGGCCGGATGGCCTGACAAAGCGGCAAGTGTGGCATAGAAACCCGGGTATGAGACTCCCTTGACACCCACCCGGCCATTGTTCCGGGTATTGGCAAGAAGCCATTCCACAGTGTCATAAGAATCAGTCGCATCATCGGAGACAGAAGGGTCGGAAGACAGGGGCCTGATATTTTCATAGTCCCCCTCACTCAGATAACGCCCTCTTACATTCTGGAATACAATGATATACTTGTCGGCCGCATAGTTCAGGAACTCATCCCAGATGCCTTCGGAATATGGTCTGCGGATTCCGTCAGCAGTCCCGTATGGCTTGAGGGAATATGGGGTACGGCACATAATCACCGGTGCCGGTTCTTCCCGGCTGAGAGGCTCATACACAACGGTATAGAGCGATACGCCATCCCGCATGGGGACCATCACCTCCCTCTTGGTATAGTTAGCACTGAGCCATCCGGCATCTGCCTTCTCCCAGTCACGGGCAGGCAGGGCCAATGAACAAAACAAGGCTGAACATACCAGCCTGATCAAAATACCTGGACACATCTCACTGAAGCCTGGAATCCGGTCTTGTGGGTCGAGCCGAGCATAAGGTCCGGCTTCTCCACATAAATCATCCTGTAAAGGCCGTAACTCTCCCCTTCTACATCAGCCTCATCACTGGTCCAATATACGGCGTAGTTATAGTCACCGAAGCCTTCCACGCCGGCAGAGTTAGTGGTGCAGTATCCTGTAGGTATGGCTGAGAAACCGGTACTGTTGGTAATCTTCACTGCAGGCCAGTATTCCCACATCCTGACGGTATTGAAATATGCATTGACCATAAGATTGCCGGCAATTCCGAGATAGTCTCCGGTGTCCTCACCATTATGCCCGGCAGTGCGGGCCAGATCATCCCATTCGACAGATGAAGGCAACTTCCACCCTTCAGGGCAGGCTGCCTGCGCCTCTTCCCAGGAATAATAGCGGCCATAGACGTCATCCAAGGCGTCAAACCCTCCGAATGAGACACCGGAACCTGAATAGGCAAGATTCCTGACGAACCAGTTGTTACTTCCAATCTGCTTGTAATAATATGTCTTGCCGTCACGGGCATCCACGATAGAAGGCATTTCAGGAGTAATGCCGTCATCAGTAAGGGAGCCCTCCTCAAAGCCCGGCTTGACAATGGTAACATAGTAAGTCGCAGAAGTGGTATAATATCCTGTCGCAAAGGCTACGCAGGTAACTGTCATCGTGCAGACAGTGTCCGGAACCTCGAAAGTGAATTTTCCTGTAACTGACGCTGGGTCACCGAGATATCTGGTGGTATCATTATAGTCCCGGATAGGTGTGACTGTCCAGTAATAACCGATATCCACGGTATCCTTGTTCATCCCCCGAGGCTCGGCTTCGATGACATCACCGGGATTCACGTATGCCGGGACGGTGAAGTCAAGAGCGCCGGTGAAGGAGAGTGACGTGGTCGTATTATCCTTGTCTTGATTGCAGGAAGCCGCCAGTATAAAGAACAGGGCGGCAGTAGCCATGAGCGTCGTCTTTCTAATATCCATTGTATCAAATTTATTCTGTTATGGAATCTTCAGCCTACAAATATCGTTATTTTTCGGCAAAAACCCGTACATTTGTGCAAATACTTTGCCGCAATTATGCTTATGCGAATTTTCAAAAGTACAATATTCCTTTTCGCCGCAATGACGGCAATATTCACATCCTGTGCGGACAGGGACAATTATATTGTCATCACAGGCTATGCGCAGGGAGGCACCTACTCCGTCAAGCTCAATCTGAGAGGCAGTGAAGGAATGGTAAAAACGAGTCCTGAAGCCATCAGGGACGGTATTGACTCCATTCTCAATGTCATTGACACCACATTGTCCGGATACAACAAGGGTTCAGTCCTGAGCCGGTTCAATGCAGGAGAAAGCATTACCGCCAATGAAATGTTCCGGGAAATGTACGCCAAGGCCCGCGGCTACTATGAAGAGACTGGCGGGGCTCTTGATGTGGCGTCTGGCCCGCTCTTCAATATCTGGGGTTTCGGTTTCACGACTGATTCCCTGCCCCCTGCCAATGTCATTGCGGATACATTGGCTTCCTGCGGAATGAAAAGGCTGAAGAGCAACATCCCGGACGGATTGTTTTCCGGGGCCGACTTGCTTTTGGAATCGGGGGTGCAACCCGCATTGAATTTCAATGCAATAGCCCAGGGCTACAGTTGCGACAAGGTTGCTTGCTACCTGTATGGACTCGGAGTGAAGGACATGCTGGTGGATATCGGGGAAATCTATTGCGACGGGGTAAACCCTGCGGGCAAACCATGGAAAATCGGCATTGACCGCCCGGTGGACGGAAACAACAGCCCGGGAGCAGACCTCGACGGGGTGTGGGAATCAAGCGGAAAAGCCTGTGGCATAGTCACTTCCGGGAACTACAGAAAGTATTATGTAAAAGACGGCCGCAAATACGCCCATACCATTGACCCGAGAACCGGATGGCCGGTAAGCCACAATCTCCTGAGTGCCACAATCGTCGCACCGAATGCAACAGATGCTGACGCCTACGCCACTTACTGCATGGTCATAGGTCTCGACGAGGCAAAGAAATTCATAAACGGCAATGCCGGAAGAATCGAAGGCTACCTCATCTATTCCGATGAAAACGGGGGAATGAAGGAATGGGCCTCGGACGGATTCCTGATGGACGAGGAAAGATAATCCTGGCGGAACCGCTAGCGCAAGTCAGTGATTATCCAGGACTTCTGGGCCTTGCCCATATCGAAGGCGAATTCACTTTCCGGAACTTTCACGGTCCAGGACATGGACTTGAAGACAAATTCCAGCAGGGTCCCGTCATCCATCGTCGCCACTGCCCTGGAAAGAACAGGCAGGCCGGACTCACGTCGGAACCATATTGTCATTTCGGCAATCCCGAGCGTACCTGAGACGGGGTTCAGGCTCACTTTTTCAAGCCCGGACTCCCTGACTGAACTCTTCACGCTGAAATGAGTATCAAGGGAGGACAGTATAATGGCCGGGTCAGCCGCGGCAAGTCCGGCTCCCCGGTCATCCACCATCTCAATCACCATCTCTCCTGCAGCCCTGTCCAAAGTCCATCTGGTCTTCCCGTCACACCAGATTTCCAGTCCGTCCCCGTTCATGAAGAAACTATCTCCCTGAAGTTTCAGAGTTCCGGAGCCTGTTATCATAGTACCGGAAGTAGCCTTGTAGGTGTAGCAGACATCGGCGCAATGTGAAGCCGCTGCCTTGGAAAATTCCTGCAGAACCTGCTGGGCATCAACATTGTAACAAAGCAGGCACGCCAATGTGACAAGAGTGAGAATCTTTTTCATTTCCTGTAAGCACTCAAAATCGAATCGAGGGTATCAAGGTCAGGCACGAGAACCTGTCTCGGCTTGGAACCCTCCTGAGGCCCGACGATACCGGCGGCCTCCAGCTGGTCCATAACCCTTCCGGCCTTGGAATATCCCATGCCGAGTTTCCTCTGGATATCGGAAGTGGAACCCTTCTGGGTAGTCACCACCATTCTCGCAGCCTCCTCGAACCTTTCATCGAGGTCTGACATATCAATCATCGTGCCTCCATCCGCCTTTTCAGGAGCCGGGAGATAGTATGGAGTATTGTAACTCTTCTTGTAGCCTGTCTGCGAGGCGATTGCCTTATTGAGATCGTTAATCTCAGTATTGCTTATGAATGCGCACTGGATACGCTCCATATCCACACCGGCATAGTAGAGCATATCTCCCTTTCCGATGAGTTTTTCGGCTCCCGGAGCATCCAGGATTGTCCTGGAATCCTGCATCTGGGATACCCTGAATGATATTCTGGTAGGAAAATTGGTCTTCAGCACACCGGTAATGATGTCCACGGAAGGTCTCTGCGTAGCCAGCACCAGATGGATTCCGGCTGCACGGCCCTTCTGGGCAAGCCTGATGATGGAATTCGTAATGCTCCTGGACTGGTTCTTGGCCTCGCCTCCCATACCTCCCGACATTGTCAGGTCCGCATACTCGTCAATGATGGTGACGATGTAAGGCAGGTATCTGTGCCCCTCTGTAGGCAGGAGATGACGGTCACGGTACTTGTCATTGTACAGTTTGATGTTGTTCACGGATGCCTTGCTCAGGAGTTCATATCTCTCATCCATCTCAATGCAGAGGGACTTGAGTATGTCATCTGCCTGGGCAGGCTTCTTGACAATGGCATTCTCAGCCTCCTCCTTCTCGTCGGATGCAGTCGGAAGCACTGCGAGATAATGATGGAGCAGGCCTTTGTAAGCATTGAATTCCACCATCTTCGGGTCAACGAAGACAAACTTCAGTTCAGAAGGATGCTTGGCATAGAGCAATGAAGCCACAAGCACATTCAGGCCCACGGACTTTCCCTGCTGGGTGGCACCGGCCACGAGGAGATGAGGTGCATTGGCAAGGTCGAAAACCTTGACCTGCTGGGTTATGGTAACACCAATGGCAACCGGAAGGTCAGCCTTGGTATTGCGGAAAGCATCATCATTGAGCAAGGCTTTGAGAGGCACCATAGAAGGGCAGTCATTCGGAACCTCAAGTCCGACGGAATCCCGCAGCATCACAATGCGGACTCCCCTGCTGGTGTTCAATGCCATTGCAAGTTCTTTGGAAAGATTGCATATCGAGGCGATTTTCACTCCTTCGGAAGGATATACCTTGTAGAGGGTAACGGTCGGGCCGACCACAGCCACGACATTCTCCACGCCTATCTTGTAGGTCTGCAGGGTCGAACGAATCTTGAGATTGTTCCTGTTCAACTCGCTCTCGGAGACCTTGTGTATGTCCCTGGCATGGTCCCCCAGAATATCCAATGACGGGAATTCATACTTGTCCAGTTCCTCCCTCACGTCTATTCTCGGAAGTGACTCCACCACGTCAGTAGAAAGTTCAGGTCCTGCCTCAACTATGACCTTGTCGGACGGGGCAGTAGCTTTTAGATTGGAAACGCCGGGCTTTTCCACATCCGCAGATGCCGTTACGGCCAGGGTACCTGGTGCCGTTTCCCCGACTGCCGGTCCGGGCTGCACTTCTGGTCCGGCCTGCACTTCTGGTCCAGGCTGAACCTCAGGTGAGACTTCGGTGTGAACGTCTCCCTGCTCTTCAGCTCCGGTCTTCTCCGTCTTGGCATCGGTCCAGGTGAATGTCTTCTTGTTCTTCTTCCCTGGGGACTTTCCGTTTCCGGACTTCGCTTTTCCGTCGGAAACCCCTACACTCTTGAACCATTCGGAGAACCTCCGGCTAGAGAAGTAGAGCCACATTATGCTGAAGAACAGCAGGATGCAGAATGTCACAGGAACATTGACGAGGTTCTCGAGGAAGAGCACGACCTGTGAGCCGCACTTACCGCCGAGTCCCCCTCCGAAACTGGCTTCCAGCCCGGCAGAGATGGAGACGAACGCCAAAATGTAGGAGAGCAGCATCGCTCCTGTCACGGAAAGGATAATCACCCTGAGGACGGAAAACTTGCGCTTGCCGAAGACCAGCCTCAATGCCAGTACGCTCATGGCAAAGACTACGGCAAATGCAGCGAGGCCGAACCATCTGCTGACCAGGAGATTGGCCATCTTGAGACCCACCTTGCCGCCGAGATTCACAACCGCCAGTTTCCTGTCAAATATGCTCAGGTCCTGGATGGCGCTCTGGTCCAATGTCCATGTAAACAGGTACGAAATGCAGCCAATAAGGGTGAGCACCACGAATACGGAAAGAGCCAGCCCCGCAAAACGGCGGTACGGCAGCCATCTCGTATCCAGGGCATCCATTTTCTCGGTAATTTTCTCCAGCATTTGGGAATCTCGAATTTGATTGTGGTTATTTACCTCTTGTTGCCTTTTCTTCCGTACATCCTCTTCTGCTGGCCTCCCGACTTCCTTACGGTGGCGAAGTCTATGGTCATTCCCGGACGGGAGAAATTGGAATCAGAGGACAATCTGGAGAGGGTAAGGCCTTCCGGAACCCGGATACGGTAATCCGACAGTTTCTCAATGTCGCTGAAAATGGTGGAGTCGGCGACACTGTCCTTGTTCCAGATGAGGTATTGCTGCCTCATGTACATAGCCAGCGAGCGTATCATCGCTGTCTTCATTTCGCCGTCTTCCTCAGATGCGATGAGTTCAATGATGCTCTCGATATTCCTTCCGTAGTGAGTGGCCTTGATAGGCTTTTTCTTGAGAGGGATTATCTCCGGCCTGCTCTTCCTCTGCTCAGGGGAAGGCATCGGATATGGTGAATCCACATCCAGCTCATAGCCGGCCATTATGTAGAGATGGTCCCAGAGTTTCTGCTCCCAGTTGTCGGCAGAATGTACCTGCGGATTGAGAATCTCCATCACCCTGACCACGGCCTTGGCCTGTTCAGTGCGTTTCTGCCTATCCTCAATCTTCTTCACGTCCTCCACCATCTTGAGTACGTTCCTGCCATATTCAGGCATCGCAAGTTTCTCCCGCTCAGTATTGTAATCCAATATTATCGGATTTTCGTCATTGTAATTCTCTTCCATGAACAATTATATTTTTCAAGTTCCGCATTGCGAAACAATTCGCAGTCTGCAAATATAATGAATTCATTCCACATCGACAATTCTTCCCTGCCGGACATACCAGAGAGAGGATTTCACGTCAGGATACCCCATCTCCCTGTAGAGACGCGCATAGTTCCGCACCTGGGCCTCGTATTCCGATGAAGGCCTACCGAACTTGTAATCAATTATTTGCACACTTCCTCCGTCAATCACGACCCGGTCAGGGCGATAGATTTCCCCGTCACTGTCAATGACTGTAACTTCATTGCGCTCAATCTCAAGGTCTCCGGCGAACCACCTCCTGTCCTCAACAGATGCTATGCGGGATGAGAGAAGGCTGGTAATCTCCGGAATATCTGCCTCCGAGATGGCGCCTTCATTGAAACTCTCCCTCACAGCCGCCTCAAGGTCTGACGGCACTCTTACACGTGACAGGATGTCGTGAAGCACAATACCTTTGAGCCGTCCCGAGCCGCCCGGCACATCGTCACCGGTGAAGAAATCACGTGCCTCTCCGCTGAATTCAAGCCTGCCCGCAAGAGGCCAGGACGGATATCCTGATGTGCTTCCCGGTTCCGTAACGGAGGATGAAGCGAAAGGATAGGCCTCCCCGAGCCGCAGCCTGAGCGGGTCTTCCCCATCTTTGGAGATTTCACGGAAACCCGGATTGAAGGAAGGATGCCTCACGAAGCCGTAAAGCAGCTGGGATATGTCTGAAACCGCTCCAGGGAAGTTCCCGGTTCTTTCCCCCAGGGCTTTCAGGAAGGAACCGGAAGGCATTTTGGAAATGATTGTCATTCCGTTCCTTGCCCTGGTAGTGGCCACATAGTAGGTATTGAGCGAATCCACAATCTGCATGAAGTATTCCTCATCGTAGGAATCGGAGAACAGGGTGTCCTTCATCTTGGACGAGAGCGAGACCCTGTATATTCCATCCGCACACGACTCCAGTTCGGTCCCCTCTACTGACGGGCGGCACCATTTCTCTGTCGCCTTGAAAAGATTGCAATTCTCCGAGAACGGGAAAATCACATAATTGAAATCCAGGCCCTTGGACTTGTGGACAGTCATCACCCTGACGGAATCCGCACTTTCAGGAGAACTGATTTTCGGGTCTGACTGGTCCCAGTACGAGAGGAAGCCGCGGATTGAATTGCCATTGGAGGATGCCCATTCCCTGACTATGTCCACAAAGGCCTGAAGATATGCGGATTCACCTGACAGATCATCACCCAGGGCCAGTTTCAACTCCCTGATGAAGTGTTCGCACATATCCACGAGAGAGTGGCATTGCCCAGGAGGAGCGATTTTGAGCGAGGAGACGAGATAGGCATTGAGGCTGTCATCCGGATTATCCACAAAAGACAGCAGGGCCACTATTCTGCGGACAGCCGGCGAGGCCTTGAGACATAGGGCCTCATCCGAAATCACCGGAACTGAATCCGCAAGAAGGGAGGAGGCGATGGCTGCGCCTATAGCATTGGTTCTCACCAGAATGCCGATATCAGAGTAGGTCGCTCCGTTTTCCACCAGCCTGTGGATTTCCGCAATCACAGCCTTTACCTGGTCCTGCTCACGGCAGAACATCACGTCCACATTGCCCTTGGAAGCATCCTTGGAACGCTTCGCCTGTCTTACATCGGAGTAAATATCCCTTATCCTGCTGCCTCCGGAAATAGAATCCAGGGCTACGGCTGCATATTCATAGAAGCAGTTGTTGAATTCCACGACATTGTCCACACTCCTCCAGTTGGCCCCGAGTACGTCTTTCTCGTATTCTCCGGGGAACTCCTCATACAGTCTGGAATTCAGGAGGTTCCAGTCGGAGTTGCGCCATCTGTATATGCTCTGTTTCACATCTCCGACAATGAGATTGGAATTCCCGCCAGCGAGACTCTCGGCTAGCAGGGGACGGAAGTTTTCCCACTGGATACCGGAGGTGTCCTGAAACTCGTCCAGGAGGAAATGGTCGTATCGTACGCCGATTTTCTCATAGATGAACGGAGCGTCGCTTCCGTCAATGATATCCCGCAATATGGTATTGGAGTCGTCGAGGCTCATGACATTCTTCTCCTTGACAAGGTCATTGAAGGAATCTTCGAGTTCTCCCGCCAGGCCGAGGGAATAAATCTGGTCCAGCAATGCGAGGGCAGTCTTGTATGTCCGGTATTCGTCATTGAACAGGCTGCAGAAACGGCCGAGCGGTTCTTCCAGTTTGCCCTCCACGCTTGCCCTGAGGCCGGATTTGCTCTTGGCGAACCATAATTCCGGATCGGCGGAGTTTCTCAGGAAGGCATCCGTCGGGGCCGTAATCGGCTTCCTGGCGGTGACATTGACATAGTCCCGGATTTTTGCCAGGAATTTGCGGTTGAACTCCTCAGGCTGCACCCCGGCATTGTCCAATGCATCAAGTACAGAAGAGGCTGCTGCTGAAACCTTCCCCGCAAAACCGTCAATGACCTTGTGGCAGCCTTCCCTGAGACGGGTAAGATTTTCCCTGGAATACATCTTCCTGTCATCCAGGGACAGTCTTTCCGCAAGCGTCCTGTGACCCTCGTCGTGAAGAGCAGCCGCCATATTATACAACTGATTCTCAATGGAGAACTTGCCATCCTTGTTGAGCTGCTCCATAACGCTGTCAGACAGCCATTTGAGCAGTTTTTTATCCTTGTCGGTAAGAGAGTCCAGAATCCTGTCCACGCTCTCCTTCACGAGGGATGCCTTGTCAAGCTCGACCTGATATGAGGAGAACTGGCCTATTTCCCTGGAGAATGCCTTGAGCGTCCTCTGGAAGAAACTGTCGATGGTGCTTACCGAAAATGCACCGTAGTCATTGAGAATGTTGCAGAGGAAACGGCGGGCCATGCTTGCCACAGCCGCCTGGCTGAGATCCTTCCTCATTGTCATAATCTCCGCGATATACGATGACTTGGCCGGCGTCGTGGCGAGGACGTGGAGCTCCTTGAGAATACGGCTCTTCATCTCATCCGTGGCCTTGTTGGTGAAGGTCACGGCGAGAATGTGCCTGTAGGCATACGGATCGCAGCCGGCATCACCGGTCCGTACTTCATCCTTGTCGGATTTCACTGCAAAAAGCAGTCTTATGTATTCGCCGGCCAGCGTAAATGTCTTGCCCGAGCCGGCAGAGGCCTTGAGTATTTTCAACATAATGTCATTCCTCCTCTATTTTCCACACAGTTTCCTGAAATCGCAATATTGGCAGGTCTTCTCGTTATCTGTCCGGTGGAAGCCCCCAGGAGCAGAAATCTCCGCAAGCACCGCCCTGAGCTTTTCCGTCACCAGGGCCTCGAACTTTTCTGAAGCAGGGGCAGCATAGATGTCCCCCGTAAACATTTTCGGAGCGGGATATATGACGTTTTCCAGAGTATTGTCCCCTTTTCTTTTCTCCACGAACTTGTCATAGAGGAAGAGCTGCAGGGCAATCTTCGGACGGCTGTTGTTGTCATCGCCGAATAGTGCTGCGGCCACCGCTTCGGCATTGCTGTCGTCGATGAGAACCTCCTCCTCGCTCGTCTTCCCGGTCTTGTAGTCCACTACCCGGAGCACTCCCGGGACAATGCTGTCCAGCCTGTCGATATATCCGATGAATTTCCTTCCGTCCAGTTCCCAGGTTTCCAGCATCTCAAGCCCGTGTATCCTGATGCCGCTGACCTTGTTGTCAATGATGAGTTTCCTGTCCGTTTTCAGTATCCTGAGGACATATTGGAGAAGGACATCCTCCAGCACAAGGTTCCTGCCCGTAACCTCGGTACACTTCATCGAGGAGCATACCAGAGACCTGATGCGGGCCCTGATCAATGCCTCATTGCCCAGGATACTGTCAATGTAGTCCACCGTGATTTCGCGCAGGGGATTCCGGACATTCTTCAACACGTTCTCCCTTGTCACTTCGAAGCCCGGGTCCAGGGCCTCCCCTCCGGTGTACAGGGCGAGCATTGTGTCGTGAAGCACGTTTCCAAGCATTCCGCTGTCAAGCGACTCGGCGACATCCGACTCCGGGGACAGTTTCTTCACTGCGGAGTAATAGAATTTCGCCTGGCAGGCCAGCCAGGTCTGGAGCGATGAGGCGGAATAGTGCATTGTCCTGATTCTCTCCAGGTCCTCCTCCGTCTTGGGGATGTCCGGTTCAGGTTCCGGAATGCGGATATCCTTCTTCACGACCTTTCTCTCCATATCCGGATAGCCGTACTGGTACTCGAGCTGCTTGATATAACGGCTCTCCTCACCCGATTTGAAGCCCTCAGTCCTGGAATCGTAGAGCAGCCACACATTCGATGCTCTCTGAATCATCCTGAAGAAATAGTAAGACCAAACGGCATCCTGATTTTCGTATGTCGGAAGCCCGAATCCCTTCCTCAGTTCCGGAGGGATGAAGGAGGAACTCACATTGCGGCTCGGGAATACACCCTCATTGCAGGAGAATACGACGAGATTGGAAAAGTCCAGGGCCCTGGTCTCGAGCGGTCCCATAATCTGGAGGCCGCGGAGCGGTTCTCCCTTGAAAGGAACGGATACCGGCCCCACAAGCTGCTGGAGCAGATGGACATAGGTAGTAGGCAGGATTTCCAGGTCCAATGCCCCCAGACGGTTTACCGCAAGATAGAATTCCTTGG
Organism: Candidatus Cryptobacteroides sp.; assembly: GCA_051870395.1. Taxonomy (GTDB): domain Bacteria; phylum Bacteroidota; class Bacteroidia; order Bacteroidales; family UBA932; genus Cryptobacteroides. The sequence continues at coordinate 21,629 of JBJEBV010000118.1, forward strand.
CGAAATGTGTCTCAAGGGCCAGGTCCTTGTCTTCGGAGATTCTGCGCCCGATACCTGTGAGGATTTCTATCTGGTAGTCCTGGAATGCCTTGATCTGCCCAGCCGAGGCCAGTTTCGGGTCGGTCACGACAGGCTTGAACACGAGGTCGAACAGCCAGTGTCCGGACAGGTCCTCGCCCGGGATGTAGTATTTGGCATCCTGCCTGATACGGCAGGCAATCCGGTGCCCCTCCTCATCCATCAATTTGTTCAATACAGAGGATGAAAGTACCGACCAGACCTGCTTGTGGTAGAAAGACCAGCCGCCGTCAGGACGCTTCCTGAGGTGAAGCTGCATCGCGGAGATGTCGGACATCAGCCCGAATATCGCACTTCCAGACATCGGATATCCCATTGTCACATTGATTGACGTGATAGCCGGATCAATGCTATTCAATATCGGTGCCAGCAGGGTTTCGTCAGGTATGACAATGGCGGTGTCGGCTCCGTTGCAATCCAGTCTGCCGACTTTGGAGATATCACCCCCGGCTTCTGAATCAGCCACTGAGCCCAATATCCGGGGCAGGCATTTGGCCTGTCCGACTGAGGACGGGACACTGAGGATTTCGATATGCGGCCCGGGTCCGCAATCCCCTCCATCCGGTTCGAATGCCTGGGGGAAATCCTTGACATTCTGCGACATGAACATTGATGCCTTATTGAGTGGGTCTTTGATCATTTTGGATGACCAGTCCCAGCAGAATTCCGCAAGACCCGCGTTCTTCATTTTTCCCAGTACGGTTTTCTCGCATTCGTTCAATGCGTTCAGGCCGACAAAGACATACTTTTCCGTACCAGGGAATGAAGCAGCGAGGATGTCCGGGGCCGATTCATCGGAAAGCCTGGAAGCAAACCTCCTGTATGCCATTCCCTCGTATGCCAGATTCTTGTCATCCAACGACTTGTTGAATGATTCATACAATGGGGCCATGATGTTCCAGATGCCCAGGAATCTTTCTTTGACTTTCGGATTTTCGGATTCCGGATTGACCTTGAGCCGGCTTCCGTCCCTGAAGTGTCCGATGAAATTCTCAATGGCGGCCCGCTGGGTTTCGTTCAGGTAAGAGAATGTGTCCTGCAACTGCTTGAAGTCGGAGACATTGGCATACAGCCTGACCGGGTCGGCGAGATATTTGTCCACATCATCGAAGTCGGACAGGATGACGTCACCCCAGAAGATGAAGTCGTCGAGCGGCTCGGCATTTTTGTTGAGTTTCCGGTAACATTCATAAAGTTCGAGCAGCAATGCGATTCTCCCGGCCGGTTCAGCATGACTGACTTTGAAGAAGAACTCGTTCATGGTCAGCATTTCAGGCGCAATAACCGGAACTGAAGAGGCATCTTCGCTTATGGCCTCGGAAAGGTATTTCCTGAAAAAGACCATCGACCTGCGGTTCGGGAAAATGAAGCATTTTCCGGAAAGGTCTTCTCCGGCGGCGAGATAATGGTCGGCAACTTGTCTCAAGAAAGGTATCATATATTTCCATTTATATTTCGCAGCACCGGCATTGTCAATGCAGGATGGCGAAAATCGTGTTCTTGTCATTATACTTCCAAAGTTAGGAATTCTTGCTACCAAAATCAGGCAGTTTGCAAAAAAAATTATCTCATGTACATTTTTTGGATAATCAAGGGCAATAATCTTTTTCCCATACAGATAGCATTGAAATCACAAATAAATTTTTATATTTGTAACGTTTTTACCGCATTTGATAATGATTTTTAATAACACCGTATATGACTGATAACAAATTTGAACTGTCACCTAATGACATTGCGAGATATCTGGGCAAGGCACCGGAGGACTTTACATTGGAAGACATCATTGACTTCGTTACTGCCAGAGGTGTAAAAATGATAAACTTCCTCTATCCGGCACAGGACGGAAGAGTGAAAACATTGACCTTCTACATAAACAGCAGGGAGTATCTTGAAACCATCCTGACTCAAGGAGAAAGAGTTGACGGTTCAAGCCTCTTCCCGGCGTTCGTGGAACCCGGGAGCAGTGACCTGTATGTAGTACCGCGATACCGGACAGCCTTCATGGACCCGTTCTGCGAGATACCTTCCGTATCAATGCTCTGCAGTTTCTACGACAAGGACGGCCAGCCTTTCGAATGCGACCCGCACAGAAGTGTCCTCAAGGCTGCCGAGGTGTTCAAGTCGAGGACCGGAATGACATTCGAGGCAATGGGGGAACTCGAGTATTACGTAATTGCAGAAGAAGACAAACTCTTCCCGGGGACTGACCAGAAGGGTTACCACGAATCAGGGCCATTCGCAAAACTTGGCTTCTTCAGGGCTGAATGCATGGACTACATTGCCCGTTCAGGAGGAATCATGAAATATGGACACAGCGAGGTCGGCAGTTTTACAAGAGAAGGCAAGACCTATGAGCAGAATGAGATAGAATTCCTTCCTTGCCCCGTGGAAAGTGCTGCGGACCAGATACTTCTCGCCAAGTGGGTCATCCGGAACCTTGCCCTCAGGCATAGGCTGGATGTCACATTCGCACCGAAAATCATTGTCGGGGAAGCAGGCTCGGGAATGCATATCCACATCAGAATAATGAAGGATGGCCGGAATATGATGGTAGCCGGCGGAAAACTCTCAGATATAGCCAGGAGGGCTATCGCCGGAATGCTCGAACTTGCCCCTGCCATCACGGCCTTCGGAAACAAGAACCCTACTTCGTATTTCCGTCTTGTCCCGCATCAGGAAGCCCCGACAAATATATGTTGGGGAGACTGCAACAGGTCAACCCTCGTGAGGGTACCCCTCGGCTGGATTTCAGGAATGGACATGTGCGGAGACGCCAACCCTGCTGAAAGGATGCGCAAAGGCCGGATCATCCCTGACACATCCGGAAAGCAGACTGTGGAAATGCGGTCGCCGGACAGTTCCGCTGACATTTACCAACTCATGGCAGGGTTGTGTACAGCCTGCCTGTACGGGCTCGAAATGCCTGAAGAAAAGGCCTTGGGCATAGCCGAAGCCAATTATGCCGGGCTTGACATCCACAAGGAGGACACTTCCGGACGCTTTGCGGCATTGCCTGCCTGCTGCTGGGATTCGGCCGAATGCCTTGCTGCAATGAGGGAAATCTTCGAAAAGGATGGAATATTCCCTCCAAGGATGACCGACGGCATCATTGCCTCGCTCAAGGCTTTCAATGACAAGGGAATGCTTTCCGAGGCCGTGAAAGACAATGACAAAGTGGCTGACCTAGTCAAGAAGTTCTACTATTGCGGATAATCTTTCGGAAAATGAAAATAAATACCGATATTAGCGAAATAAATGATAACACTATGAAACGCAACACAATTTCGCTGATATCGGTACTTTTCATTTGCCTGCTTGCAGGCTCTCTCGCCAATGCCCAGAACAGGGTGGACGCCACATTCCCGAAAGAGAATCTCTTCAGCCTCGGCTCATATTATTATCCTGAACAATGGGACGAGTCCCAGTGGGACAGGGACCTTGGCAACATGGCCGCAATGGGCATAAAATTCACGCATTTCGCAGAATTTGCCTGGGGAAAGATGGAACCGAAAGAGGGGAAATTCGACTTCGGATGGCTCGACAAAGCCATTTCCCTTGCTGAAAAACACGGCCTCAAGGTCATTCTCTGCACCCCTTCACCGACTCCCCCGGTCTGGCTCACCAAGAAATCCCCGGAGGTACTTATCGTGAGGGACAATGGAGTGCAAATCCAGCACAGCCGCCGCCAGCACGCATCCTGGAGCAGCGATTGGTACAAGACATACGTGAAGCGCATTGTCAGCAAAATGGCGGAGCGTTACGGGAACAACCCGACGGTCATTGGCTGGCAGATTGACAATGAGCCGGGCCATTACGGAGTGATGGACTACAGCGAGAACGCACAGGAGAAGTTCAGGAGATGGCTGAAGGAGAAATACGGCAGCATTGACGAGCTGAACAGGGTCTGGGGCTGCTCTTTCTGGAGCGAGACCTACCAGAATTTCAGCCAGGTAAGGCTTCCGAATGCGCAGGAGGTCCCGGAGAAACCGAACCCGCACGCCGTCCTCGACATGAAATGCTTCATGGCGGACGAACTTGCCGGCTTCGTCAACTTCCAGGCCGACATTCTACGTTCGTACATTTCTGACAATCAGTGGATTACCACCAATCTAATACCAGTATTCACTCCGGTTGACCCGGTAAAGATTGACCATACCGATTTCTTGACATACACCAGATATCTCGTAACCGGCCACAAGGATGGCATCGGGGAACAGGGCTTCCGCATCGGAGACCCGGAGTATCTGGGATTCAGCAATGACCAGTTCCGCAACTTCACGGGCAACTGTTTCGCAGTTATGGAACTCCAGCCGGGCCAGGTCAACTGGGGCACATTCAACCCCCAGCCAATGCCCGGAGCCATCCGCATGTGGGTCTACCACGTTTTTGCGGGAGGCGGCAAATTTGTGTGCAACTACCGCTTCCGCCAGCCATTGAGGGGAAGCGAGCAGTACCACTACGGAATGATGCTCACCGACGGGGTAACCCTTTCTCCGGGTGGAGAAGAATACGTGCAGGTCAACAAGGAGCTGGAACTCCTCCGCAAGGCATACGACCCGGAGGCAAGGGAGCCTGAATGCCGTGCGGCAAGGCGAACTGCCATCCTGTACGAGATGCCGAATCATTGGGAGGTGGAAAACCAGAAGCAGACACCTCAATGGAAGACTCTCGACCACGCCCAAAAATACCACAGGCTGCTGAAGAAGATGGCCTGCCCGGTGGATGTCATTTCCGAGAAGGCTGACTTCAACAAGTATCCTTTCCTGATTGCCCCTGCATACCAGCTTCTGGACAGTGCGCTTGTCGGCAGGTGGACGGAATATGTAAATAAGGGCGGCAACCTCGTCCTGACATGCAGAACCGGGCAGAAGGACCGCAACGGTGCTCTCTGGCAGGAACTGCTTTCCGCCCCGATATATGGCCTGGCTGGCCTGGAGGGCCTTTTTTACGACCACCTGCCACAGAATTATTACGGCAATGTCGATATGGACGGCAAGACCTACAAATGGAACAACTGGGCCGATGTCCTGACCCCCGCACCGTCAACCGAGGTCTGGGCCGGATATGCTGACCAGTTCTACAAGGGCAGCGCCGCCGTAACCCATCGCAAGCTGGGCAAGGGTACAGTAACCTATATCGCAGCCGATACCGACAATGCCGCCCTGGAGGAAGATGTTCTCCGCAAGCTCTATTCAGGGGCCGGAGTGAAGGTCGAGAATCTCCCGAACGGCGTAATCAAGGAGTGGAGGGACGGCTTCAACATTGTCCTCAACTACCGCTCAGATGCCGTAAGCATTGACATTCCCGACGATGCGGAAATCATTCTCGGAGGGCGGGAGCTGGGGCCGGCAGGGGTCACTGTCTGGAAATAAAGCACTCAGTGTTCAAGCACGTTCTTCCTCCACTTGGCAGGAGAACAGCCTTCCTTCTCGCGGAATGTCCTGGAGAAATGACTCATTGACAGGAAACCGGACTTCTCGGCGACTTCCTGCACCTTCAGTTCCGGATTCTCCATCATCAGGCGCTTGGCAGCGCCAACACGCAAATCCGTAATCCAGTCACGGAAGTTCTTCTGATACACAGTATTGATGTATTCCGACAGATAGGTGCGGTTAGTACAGAGATGCAATGACAATTCATTCAATGTCAGGCCTGGCTTGCGGTAACCTTCGCCTGCAAGCCAGGTCTCCATACGTTGCGCAATATCCGAATGGTAGACGGGCACCGTCTTGACATCTTCACCGCATTCCTGTACCTCCGGCACCAGCGGAAACCCCTCTTCCAGATCCATCATACCTGAATCTTCCTGAAAGGCACTCTCCACCTGCTCGTGGAAGAACATATAGTTCTGATAGCAGCAGAACAGGTATATGTAGAATGGCACGGCCGCCAATACCCAAAGGAAGATATATTTGTCCGGCAGGAATGTAAGCAAGGCGCAACTGACACCGAAGCCGGTAGCCCAATAGGTAAATATTGACAGCCAGCGGATATATGCCCCGATATCGTCCGAATTCGTATTCTCAAACAGGCGTATAGCCCTCCTGTATGTGCGGATCAGGCGAACAGACAAGAACAGGCCATATATTACGAGAACTGCGGCAAGTACTTTGGTCGCCCAGAATCTTATCTCTGCCGGCAGTACCAATTCGGCTGCCGCCAATGCCGAATAGACAATCCAAAGAGTCAAATGGACCACGGTCCGGTGCCTTGTGACATAATTGTCAACAAGAAGAGTCATAAGTGCAGAGCTGAAGAGCCAATAACATACGAAATACGTTGCCATATTGACCAATATGGTGACATTCAATGCTTTAAGCCTCAGCCCGAAGAAAAAATGCACGGCGTAGTTTGCAGCAAGAATGAGCAATGCTACGCCCATCATCCTGCGTGACAGGAGGTAATTGGTAAAACTCTTTCTCCCGGGCACCCGCGCAAACAACATGTCCAACCCGAAAAACAGCAAAAGCGACAAGGCTATGCAAAGAGAATAATTATATAACGCCAAGTCCATTTTATTTCTATTTGAACCGTAAAAATACAAATAATCATCAATTTTTCCTAAATTTGGAAATGCGGAAGGCTTTTTCAAATAAAATTGCAGCGATAGCCGACTTGTACATTGACGGCTACGTACCCGGCATAAACGACCTTCTCTACGGCTACGTCGATGAGAACGGGGTGGAACATATATCGGCCGATGCCAAGATTATCAAGGGAAAACTCGAGAATATGAGATGGCTCCAGTGGGTCGCCCTGCTGTCCATTCCGCTGGTTTACCTCGCCGGGCAGGCAGGATTGGTAGTCGCCGAGGCCGGACGCCAGCCTTGGGCAATCGACGGCCTGCTTCCGGTCAGCGCAGCAGTGTCAAGCCTCAGCGCAGGTGCCGTGCGGACGACGACAAGTCACTTACACGGGAACATAAATACTGAAAAATAAAACGAAAGGGCCGGTGCTTTTCACAAAGAACCGGACCCCCTATATAAAACGAACTTAACAAATAGACATAAAAACCTTTTATTGTCTGGGTGCAAAGATATAACTATAAAACGTTATTACCAAATTTTTTACGAAAAAATTTTAAGAATTTTTGGCATTTTCCTTATAAATCATTGAAATCTGCGAGTTATACAGCAATACTTGTCTATAATCTGCTGAAGATTTACATCAATTTTCATTCCTTAGTCCGGCATTGGTTTTTCAAGCCGGACTTTTGTTTGCATCCTATTATTCTACAAATGTCCATAATATTTGGATATTTGTAGAATTTTTATTATATTTGTTTAAACATACTTTACAAATATATGAAAATAGAACTAGACCACGATTCCTCCAAGCCATTACACCAGCAGGCAGAGGAGATTTTGAGGGAAATGATTCAGGAAGAAGAATATAGAAGCGGGAAACTTCTTCCTAATGAGGTGGAGCTGTCCAAGCAGCTGAACATTTCCAGAAACACATTGAGGCAGGCCATCAACCGCCTGGTCTTCGAGGGCCTGCTTATCCGCAAGAAAGGATACGGAACCTGTGTCGCTCCGCAGGATGTGATGAGCAATGCGCGCAACTGGATGAGTTTCACCCAGGAAATGGCGGCATTGGGAATGAAGGTGCAGAATTTCGAGCTGCATATCAGTTACAGGACAGCCCCGAAGGAGGCCACCGAACTGTTCAACGTACCTGAGAACAAGAAGTTGCTCTGTCTTGAAAGGCTTAGAGGGAAGCCTGACCTTCCGTTCGTCTTTTTCATTTCATATTTCAATCCTGCCATACCGATGTCCGTATCAGAGGATATGAGCAAGCCTCTCTATGACATTCTCCGCGACAACTACGGAGTACGAGTGAAGACCTCCAAGGAGCATATATCGGCCAAGGGAGCAAGCGCGGAACTTGCTGAAAAACTCGGCATATCGGAAGGTGATCCGATTCTCGTCAGGAAGCGCTTCGTCTATGACGTGAACAACACTCCTGTCGAATATAATATAGGATATTACCGTGCGGACTCATTCACCTATACGATTGAGTGCACAAACGAATAAAGAAAACCACAAACTATGAACAAGAACACTTCAAAAGTACTGCCCGTCCTCTTCGGCTTCTTCGTGATGGGCTTCTGTGACGTAGTGGGAATATCCACAAGCTACGTCAAGCAGGATTTCAACCTCAGCGAGACCCTCGCGGGCTTCATTCCCTCGATGGTATTCATCTGGTTCCTCCTCCTCTCGATTCCGGCCGCAATGGCAATGAACAAGGCCGGCAGGAAGACAATGGTGCAGGTCAGCAACGTCATCACCTTCATCGGAATGCTGCTGCCGTTCATCAGTTACAATTTCGTGACCTGCATGCTTGCATTCGTCCTCCTCGGTGTGGGCAATACCATTCTCCAGGTATCCTTGAACCCGCTATTGACCAATGTAGTCAAGGGTAACGCATTGACCAGCTCCCTTACCGCAGGCCAGGTGGTGAAGGCGGTTTCATCTTTCTGCGGACCGTTCATAGCGGCATTCGCAGCAGGCACCCTCGGCAACTGGAAGTACCTCTTCCCGATTTTCGCAGCCGTGACATTGCTCTCCGGCCTCTGGCTTCTCATCACGCCAATCAAGGAGGAAGCCCCGGAAGCGAACACATCCTCAGCCGGAGCCGTATTCGGACTCCTGCAGGACCCGAAAATCCTCTTCCTCTTCCTCGGTATCTTCTTCATTGTAGGTGTAGATGTGGGTGTCAACACCGTATCCCCGAAACTCCTGATTGAAAGGGCAGGCTGGGCCGTGGAGAAAGCTGGTCTCGCATCCAGCGTCTATTTCGTATGCCGTACAGTAGGAGCCCTTCTCGGATCTGTCCTCCTCGCCAGGGTCAATGACATCAAGTACTTCAGGTACAATATCATAGGAGCATTGGTTGTACTCCTTCTCCTCTTTGTCATAAAGGGAACTGTCCCGATGCTCATACTTATCGGCCTAATCGGATTCCTCTGCTCCAGCGTATTCCCTATCATCTACTCCGCCGCCCTGAAGGCCAGGCCGGAGAAGGCCAATGAGATTTCAGGTCTCCTGATAACCGGTGTTTCCGGAGGAGCAGTGATTCCTCCGCTCATGGGCGTACTCGCTGACCTTACCGGCAGCCAGTCCGGCTCGCTCTTCGTCATTGGCCTCTGCCTGGTCTATCTGGTCTGGTGCGCATTGGCATTGGGGCGTGAGAAAGTGGCGTAAATCCTATATATATCCGCAATTCAGACAACGACTGAACCATAACGCTATGGTGACGAATCAAGGATAGTCTTCTACTGATGCCGACGTATACCACATAGTCAATAATGACGTTCGTGCAAAACACCGCGCATGGACACATATTGATTTTCAATGAGTTAGTATTAATAATTCTGCCCGATGGCTTCAATCTGATGTCATCGGGCAGAGCAATATGGCCTACAGGCACCTGTAGCAGGGCCTCCCCCTGCTCGGTGATTTGCACGAAGAATCATTGCCATCGATAATTGTTATTGCCGAAAATGTGTGTGGCGAAATGCAAAAGAACTCTCCTCTCACATATCCCAGTTTCTTAGCTTACAAAAAGTCAGCATATTACGAAATTCCACTTCTCAATTTCTTCCTTTTGGCCGTATTTGCTATTCTGCCTGTTCGATTTTCACGAGATGTATGCAGGATGAATATTGTAAGGCATCTTGGTATAGAAATGCGTGACAGTACTACTTGATGGGGCCTTATAGGAACAAGTACAGTTAAAAATTCAATAATGCTTTCTAGCGTTGCAAATGCGTATATGCAATTCTATGCAAGTTTATTACAGGCTTTTCAATGAAAAGTGTTATCTTTGTTTCCGTTATCCTCATAGGAAACTATTTACATACAGGAAAGCGTTTAGCTTTGTTCCTTACTGATGAATCTGGACAATTCGTAGTGACGGGAATAATGTTTAATCGCTTATGCTTGGCTATACCTGGGTTCGCCCACTCTATAGCGAAGCGTGAGCAACCGAACCTTATTCGTCACTCACGGCAGTCCAGAGCCTATCAGTAGAATGAGTCTAAAGTGGCTCACGCTTTCTGCGAATAAGGGACTATCTCACCAAGGAGTCATTGGTGAAAAGAGGAAATAAAGAATGAAAACGTTATTCTCTGTTGCATCTCTGGCGACACTCATTGCAGCCTTCTGCTTTGTATTCTGCTCATCGCCTATCAACAACATCAATGACCCGCACTTTGACGAGAACGGCAGATATCTTGATAGTCTTGGTGCGACTTTTCAGTCTGTAATGCCCACCTCTCTTGAGTTCTATGTCGAGGTTAGCGGCAGCATGAATGGTTTCTTCCGAGCCAATAAAGCGACCGCATTCAAGACTGACGTTTGGGCTATCGTTTCCAATTTCGGCAGCCCGGGTGTCTCCATATTGTCAAATACAGGCACTCAGACAACGAAATTTTCGGGAGACCAATTCCGCTGCAGGATGAATTCTGGTGGGTTTGTATCCACAACTGCAACCCAGGTGCCTGCCATGCTGGAGAGCATATTGTCGAAACTTGATTATGAGAACGGTGCAGTAGCCGTCTTGATCTCTGACATGAAGTATAGCCCCGTTGGCAATAAAGCCCTTCCGGTCCTTCTCCAGCAGTATTCGACCGACATCAGAAATATCGTCGGGAAGTATCCCGGCTCGGCATATAGCCTTGTAGGCGCTTATTCTGAATATATTGACGCAAAGGGCAACGTAGCTTGTGAAAAGTCTCCATATTACTACCTCGTAGTCGGCAAGGATGTTTGCGTAGCAGAGGTGCGCAATTGCATCAGCACCATCCTTTCCGACCGAGAGAACTATCTGGACAATATCGAGACGGGATTTGATTACAAGCGTCCGGCATATGGATTCGGTGTTCCGGACAATGTAATCCAGTTGGACAATGAACCGACATTCTACAATTACGATGTCTCCTATTCTGATACCTGCACAGTGGTGCTGAATCTTGACCTTTCTGACTTCCGTTGGCTGATTGCAAGCCATGAAGATGTCCTAAGGGAATGTCTCAAGGTCAAGTCAGCATATGGCTCCGAGATTGAAATCGGGAAAATCACCATCAGCATCAATAACCACAATCAGAAAATGCTTGAGCGACTTGCCATCGCTTCTGTCGAGTTGAAACTTTGGAACATGCCTATGGATGCCGATGTTATTGAGTGGACTTTGGATCATCCGGAGTTTACCGTTACCGATGCCTTCATGCAGATCCAGAACACTGACAATGAAACCGACCTAACAGGTTCCTTCTCCCTGGCCAATTTCATACAAGGCGTTTTTCAGGCAGTCCAGAACCACTGGAACCAGAAACCCAACCTAATCATGATTTCAAAAAGCAACTAACATATGAAGATTGTTGACATTTACGGATGGGGGCTTCCAAAGCAGGCGGATTTCCTCAACCACTTCAAAAACAACGACACGTTGTACAATCAAGCCCGTGCATTATGGAGCAAGTTAGACTCTTGCACGGTTTGGTATATCGTTGCATTCGTAGTTATTGCACTGGCCTTCGCCTTGATTTACTACGGGCCTTATAACAATAAGCCTCGGCGCCATTACAAGGTGAAGCATTGGCTTATCTGGATGCTCATTACAGCCGGAGTCACCTTTGTGATAACCTTGGGAATAGGGCTGATTTTGGTCAATTCTCCTCTTTCTGCAAGGATAGGCTTGATTCTCCGTATCAGCGGAATCAATGTCCTCTACAGCATTGGAGTTTATTTCATCGCTGCTCTTCTGGTCTGCAATATGCCATTCCTGAAGACCAACGCATACAGGTTCCTTAAAATCGGCAAGTAGTTATGGCACATAAAGTATTCGTTTTCTGCATCGGCGGAACCGGTCTCCGGGTAATGAAAGCAATCACGATGCTCGCTGCATCTGGCGTCAAGACAAATGGTTATTCCATCGTTCCTATTATCATTGACCCACATATTGACCTGGAAGAGAAGACCAAGGTCGACAATCTTATCAATGACTATATCAACATCTACAAGTATGCGACGACCAGCGAAGGACAGCAAATGAATCCGCTTGACGGGTTCTTCAATACCCAGTTCCAGCGTCTCGCAGAAATTGATGATGAGCAGAACAACACCAGTGCCAGCATGGCCGAACGCCGCACATTCGGTGAATACATGAATGTAGGAAATCTCAGCAATGATGACGTAAACAATTTCCTCGTGCAGACCATCTTCTCGAAAGAGAATCTCACTAACAGCCTGTCCGTGGGCTTCAAGGGCAATCCTAACATAGGAACAGTTGTCCTGAACGAGATGGTTAATGGAGCTGACTGGTACAGTGCTTTCACCCGACATTACGAGAATGAAGACCGCGTGTTCATCATCAGTTCCATCTTCGGAGGTACCGGAGCATCCGGATATCCTCTCATCGAGAAGAAAATCCGCGATGCTGAAGGGTTCCCGAATGTCCAGAGAGCAATAATGGGTGCCGTGACGGTACTACCTTATTTCTCTCTGGAAGACCCGACAGTCTCCGGAAGCGACATTGACTCCTCCAGTTTCTTCACGAAGTCAAAATCTGCCCTGAGCTATTATGAGAATACCGTGAAATCTGACTATCTTTACTACGTCGGCGAGCAGACCCTCCGTGCAAATTACAAGAATAACGAGAAGGAGCAGAAAGACATGGCCCATTTCGTAGAACTGGTAGCAGCCACGGCTTTGTTTGATTTCCTTTCCAAGCCGAGGCCGGATACACCACAGGCATTGACACGAGCCATCTATGATGACAAGGTCGCCCTTGACTTGTCATCTCTTGGAGCCGGATACAAAGGAATAGTCAAAAATGTGGCGGATATGATGCTGCTTGACCTCTTGGTCAAGATTCTGCCAGAGGAGTCGCAGTTCCCTCTTAAGAAAGACCGCAATATGGACAAGGACTTCTATCAGGACCACGCATTCGTCGCTCTTGACAAGTTTACCAAAGGATTTTACCAGTGGTATAAGGAATTGTCTGAAAATTCCCGTGGTTTCACCCCGCTGAACCTTGTCGGTCCCGGGAAGGAACTGACCAACTGGGTGAAAGGCAATTCGCTCAAAGGCAAAGATGAGTCTTACTATCTGCTTGAGATGATAAAAGCCAGCAACAAGGGCAACGGCGAGAAGCATGACAATATCTTCCGTTACTTTCTGGATTTTGCATACAGCGCTATCAATGTTTACACCAAAAATCTGTAGTCGAATTATGAGTAGCATAGATATCAATATCATACAGAGAGGCATCACAAATAATTTTGAGTGGTCAGCCGAGCAAGGACGAATAACCGCTGCAGATTTGGGTAAAATCAGCGAACAGCGCACCGACAATTGCGGAGCGCTTAATGCTCTGCCTACCCCCTTTGCTCGTTTCTTCGTATTCAAGGAGGCATTCCGTCGCGTGCTGGAACAAAAAATCGATCCTGTCAACAAACCTGCAGGACGAGCTTATGAGCATCTCGTTTCCAATGCACTTGATGTGTTCGAACTCCTTTATAATCTCAAATATCACGAGAACCGCTGGAAGAGCCAGGGCCGCAGGATTGTAATAAAAGAGTGGAATTATGCCGATCAGATGAAGGTTCTTAAGAACGATGTCCCAATCTTGGGCAATGCCATTGAAAGTTACTTCAAGGAAGATCTGGGCGAAGCATCCAGAAAACTGTTCTTCATTATTCTTGAAGACAGCGGCAAGGAATGCCTTTTGGCAACAAGTTCCCCGATGACCGGTTTTATTACCCCTCCGGATTTAGACCTCAAGACCGAGACCAGGGCTGGAAGAAAGGAAGATGACTTCATCGGCGCAATCTATCAGGAGATTAATACTGTCCCGCTTACCAGAAAAGAAGGCGGCAAGTATTTCAAGGATATTCTCCTCTTTGAAAACAGGAGTGAGGATTTCAAGAATTACATGTACAACAAACTCTTCTCTGGCGGTGCTACCATTGACTCTCGCTTTAAGGAGTTAAGAAATTATATCAAAGCGTTTGATGCTGACAGGCAAATAATCAAGAACTGGTCCGATGCTGATCTTGAACAGGTTTATTCGGCCGACAATACGCCACTCGTTGTAAATGGGATTCCTATCCTGTGCAGCAAGGCCACTGATGTAATCAACTATCTCACAGACGATATCATCAAACTGCCTTACAAGATTGATTCTGACAAGTTCGAAACGCTTATCTTTACTCCTGACAGTGCTGACAGAGATTTCGACTACCTGCTTCCGCTGACGAAAGAAGGTCTCGAGCATCTCAAAGCTGGCGACCTCAAGATTTCCGGAACCAGGAAGTCATACGGAGACATAGCCGTTGTTCTGGAATGCAACGGTAAGCAGCACGGACGGTATTACACTACCGAGAAGAATCCAGGTACTGGAAAGGGTTCTGTCCTCGATCTTTCGCTGGCCAAGATTAATTTCGATATTGCACTCTTCCCGAATGTCCTGTCATACAAAACAGCAGAGAACAATTATTTTAAGATTCTGGTATCAGCTACTGACCAGAATGAGAATAAGACCTTCTCCGTGGCAAATCTTGTACTGGACTTCTATGCTACCGACAAGGGAGGAAAATACATACATATCGAGGAGGCAACCGACAATACCTTTGAAAATGGCGTCAGAGCACCATTTATCCGTTCCCAACAAGACAGCGACAACGACTGCGGCACCAAGTATTACGAGGTGTTCAACACGCCTTTCAGTGCCATTTGCGCCGAATTGTATTTGGAAGGAAAGACTTATCCTTTCACGATCATCCCTATATGGGACAAGTCTGAGCCGTCTGAAAAGAATTTCTCTTACGCTATTGACCTCGGCACGTCCAATACTTATATCTCACGCCGGGAATATGGCAGGATGACGGAGCCTCAGCAGTTGAAGATGGATAAGCAGATTGTCAACTATCTGCATGCCAAGGAAGAATCCATCCAGAAGGGCCTTGTTTCCAGGATTGAAGGAAAGATTCCTGAAGCATTCAGGACGTTGGTCAAAACGGAGTTTGTCCCTGCGCTTATTGACGATAAAACCTACAGGTTCCCGATTCGCACGGCTCTCTGTGTGACCGGAGATGATACAAGGAAACCTGTTCTCTTTGACAATAGCAATATTGCTTTCTTCTACGAGAAGTTCCGAGGTGCCGGCAATCAGACTGTCATCACAAACATCAAGTGGGCGGAGGATGAAAAGAATCTACGGGTATTTATCCGCGAGATTCTGCTTCTCATCAAGGCTGACATCCTACAGGAGAACGGTGTCATATCCGGCACTGAGGTTATCTGGTTCCGTCCGCTCAGCTTCAAGGAAAGCATTCGTTGTAACTTCGAGAAGATTTGGAAGGAGGAAGCCTCCAATATCCTTAATCTTGACTCCGCAGATCAGCAGTTGAAGTGTTATACTGAATCTGAGGCCCCTTACTACTACTTCGCTACAAAAGCTGCCTTCCAGAATGTTGAGTCCGTTGCCGTGATGGATATTGGTGGCGGGTCTACCGATATTGTCTATTACGCCAAAGGGGAGGCCAAGATTGCCAACTCCGTCCACTTCGGATGTGATGTCCTTTGGGAGAATGGGTACAACCAATTTGTGAATGCCCGGGACAATGGTATCTTCAAGCACTACAAGGACAAGATCCACTTCGATACCAACGAATTGAAGGAACTCTACGAGGCCATGTTGAAGTCGAACCATACTTCGACACGTGAAATCATCAACCTTTGGATTAGCAATGATAAGGAAACAGAAATTTCCAAAAAACTGAGGACCGACCATATTTCAACTTTCGTCTATCATTACACAGCACTGGTTTATTATATGGCTGCTATGTTCAAAGCGAATGAACTGCCTTATCCGAGAACTATCATCTTCAGTGGTAACGGAAGCAAGTACATTGACAACTATATTACAGACTCAAAGGCATACCTAACTCAGATTACAGAGCTGATTGTTTCGAAGGTATATAGGACAGAAATATCCGATATTGAACTCGTTCTTCCTACGGAGCGTAAGGAAAGCACATGCTACGGCGGGCTCTACCACCGTGCAGAAGCCAAGGAGCCAAAGCCGATTGTTTATCTGGGCGACGGCAACAATGCTGAGTATAAGAGTATCGAGGCCATCAATGCTGTTTATTCATCTTGTATAAAGAACAATCTTGCCAATGAAATCGCTGCGATGAATAGAATCTACAAAGAGGTTCTGGATGTCCTCATTCAGCAGTCAGTCATTGAGCAGGTGGATTCTGCCAAGATGAAGGAAGTAGTGGATTCTGTTGTCAAGGATGCCCTGGTTTCCAAGTTTCAGACAGAGATTCTTGACAAGTACATGCTTCAGGAACCTTTCAACGATACGCTATTCTTCCTGCCGATTGTGGAAGCTGTGTTCCAACTGACAGGTGTTTATAAGAAATAAATTATGAACTTTTTCCAGTTTCTCGACACATATCCTTGGGTAACTGTCGCCTTCTTTGCAGTAATCCAGTTTTGGTTCTTCTTACACACTCGGATAAAGTTGAATGAATTGAGTCGCTTTTTCCCTTCCAAGAAATGGGAGTTGAAAGGGGACGAGGAGAGTCTGACTCTGATTGCCGAACCCGAAGACTCCAAGAGCACCCAGGAATTGATCAACGAGATTAACGACTATATCTCAAAGACAAACGGTGCGGTAGAATATGCCGTCATCAAGGATAAAACGGAACGCCGCATTGATTCCATGTATGAATTTGCGACGTCCAAGATTTCTTTCCCGACTTACCTCGGTCTTATGGGTACTTTCTTCGGGGTATACATCGGCTTGAAATGCTTCAATGCCGGTTTGGGCCAGGGTGACGGCGGCATCACGGACCAGATGGTCAAAGAACTCATCGGAGGTATCATTGTTTCAATGGTAACATCGCTGGTGGGTCTTGTCTTGATGACCATAAGTAATATCCATGCCAGCAACGTACAGAAGAAAGTTGATGCTCAGAAGGATAGATTCTATGAATTCATCCAGATGTCGATCATTCCAACTCTTGGAACGAATGTTTCTTCCTCTCTCAACAGGCTTAGGAGCACTATAGGCAAATTTGAGCCGTCATTTCGTGCCATTATAGAGGAATTCAAAGAGGCCTTCCGCGACTGTACTGATATGTTCAAAGGAACGTTTGCTGAGAATGCAGAAATTCTCACGAAGGCGGTTGCCGAGATGGGCAGCAATATGTCTATCATCAATGAGAACATTCAGAAGCAGGACCAACTTCTTGCCACCCTCAGTCAAAGGGAAATGGTCGTTACTTTGGACAAGTTTGTCACTGCGGCCAGCAGCTTTGATTCTGTTACCACCTCCATCAAGAAGCTGGAAGAGGCCAAGGAAAGAATCATTGCATCCACCAATACACTTACTGAGAGGCAAGAGTCTTATAACCAGTCTCTTGAGATTCCTACAAGGCTTCTGCAGCAGGTCAATTCCATCCTCGATCGCATCAC
Organism: Candidatus Cryptobacteroides sp.; assembly: GCA_051870395.1. Lineage (GTDB taxonomy): Bacteria > Bacteroidota > Bacteroidia > Bacteroidales > UBA932 > Cryptobacteroides. Next base: position 39,202 of record JBJEBV010000118.1, read on the forward strand.
TTCATTCGAGCAGAGCATCAACGCCCTTGGCGTTAACATTGCGCAGACCCAGTTGCTCGGCAACACGCAGATTAATGCTATTGAAGAGCAGTTGAACGCACTGAAAGCCAAGCATCGCCTTGTATCCAGCTATCAGGAGGCGCAAGTTGACGAACTTGATAAGATTTATCAAGAGCAGTCGCAGGCTGTAAAAGACCTTTCTGATGCATTCAAGCGTGTCGTTGCACAGAATAAGTATGACATCGAGACTGCCATGGATGAATTCAGGAAAGCTTACGATGATATTGTCCGTAAGTGCAAGACCGGCGTTGAGCAAAAATTGGAAGAGTTTGTCACTGCACTTGACAAGACTCTGGATATTGAGGATGCAAATCGCAAACTCTCCAATCTGGAACGTCTCCAAACCCTTGAGGCCGAACTTGGTGACATAAAGGCCGCAATAGCCGACAAGTCCGCTCTTACTGATGTTTCCAAAGCTGTCCGGGAAGGTAATGCCAGGATTGAAGACCTTGCCCGCCGTCCAATCGTTGTCCAGCGTGCGGCATCTTCCTCCAGATGGAATAAAGATGGCGGAGAAAAGACACGCAGAAGAGGTATCTGGCCATTTAGACGCAAGTAGGTTCAAAGATGCGAAAGAAAAGCGAAAAAGAATCCTTCTGGCCAAGCTACGTGGACATTGTAACCACCTTGTTTGCTATCATGGTGGTGCTGTTCGCCGTATCGTATAGCCGGTTCCGTGTGAAGGAGGCCGAATTGAGGAAAATCGCTGATAAGTACGAAGAAATCAAGAAAATCTACCAAACTGTAGAAAATATAGATTCCACCTACTTTTCTTACGACTCAACCTACGTGAAGCATATCTTCAAGATTCAGGTTACGTATCAGAAGGGAGAATTCGACCTGTATAAACTGATGGCGGACCGCACAAACCAAGCAGAGGCTGATACTCTTCGCAAACGCATTATTGCTGCTGGACAGGAAATTAAAAGGACGGTCGAGAACCTGCAGAACATGCACGATAAAAAACAGGATATCAAGTATTTAGTCGTTATCGAGGGACAGGCGTCTGCAGATGGGTATTATGTCAATCCTTATTTCAATAACGATGTTCTAAGCTATCAGCGTGCTCTTGAACTTCATCGATTCTGGAAAAAGAACGAGATTGATTTCTCTGCAATGCCCAAGTGTGAACTGGTCATAAGCGGCAGCGGAGAAGGTGGAGTTCCGAGAGACAAAATGCGGGAGGAATTTAACCAGCGCTTCCTGATTCATATAGTACCTGTCATCGGTAACATACGACTGGACGACCCGCAGAAAGCCGTTATCAACAGATGATATCCAGAATGTTTTAACTCATCAGTTGATTCCATGCCACAATCATTGAGACTGCGGAATCCAAACCGCGATTTTATATATTTGCAAAAAAGCTTTGAATATGGAACAATTATACGAGTTCTATGCGAAGAAGCTAAAGACATTGTCAACAGAACTCGTCCGCTATCTTTATCAATAAATCAATTGGAATTCGCAACTGATTATCATCATGGGCGCCCGTGGCGTAGGTAAAACTAAAATGTTGCTCCAACGTATTACCCTGTCCGGCGAAAAAGATGAATCACTATACATCTCAGCAGACAATACATTCTTTGCAGGCAACACACTATACGACGTCGCAACAAGATTCGCACAGTCCGGCGGGAGAGTATTATACATTGACGAGATACACAAATACCAAGGCTGGTCAAAGGAAGTCAAGATGTGTACGACTATCTTCCTGAGATCAAGGTAGTGATAAGCGGTTCCTCAATTCTGGAACTCATTAATGGGACAGATGCGGATCTCAGCAGGAGAGCTATAAGATACAAACTCGAAGGTCTCTCATTCCGTGAATATCTCAATTTTACTCTCGGCCTGCATATTCCGGCATATAGTCTCGAGGAAATACTCGCAGGGAAAGTGAAGATTCCGGCGGAAGTAAAGTATCCCCTGTCTCATTTCAAGGAATACCTCACAAAAGGATATTTTCCATTTTTCAAACAAGATGACTATTTTCAGCGACTTGAAAACGTTATCAACCAGACAATGGAGGTGGATATCCCGGTATTTGCAAAAATGAATATATCCACGGCACGCAAACTGAAACAACTTTTATATATAATATCGAGAAGCGTACCATTCAAACCTAATTATACAGAAATAGGCAGAGCACTATCCTCAGACAGGGGAACTGTAGCGGACCATCTGATCTATATGGAGAAGTCCACTTTGATCAGACAACTGTATTTCGCTCCGGACGGTATGGAACTGGTGCAGAAAACGGATAAAGTCTATTTGGGAAATACGTGCTTCATCTATGCTCTCGCAGATGATAAACCGGACATCGGGAACATTAGAGAGACATTCTTCTATTGTGCTTTGTGTGTCAACCACAAGGTGACATCATCCCCGGCAGCTGATTTCCTTGTGGAAGGTCACACATTTGAAGTCGGTGGAAAATCGAAGAATCAAAAGCAAATCAAGAATGTCAATGACGCATTCATTGTAAAAGACGATATCGAAAACGCCTATATGAATATCATTCCGCTCTGGATGCTCGGATTCAACTACTAAGAAATATGAATAAATCAAAATCCCGCCGAAAAGAACTCGACGGGATTTTTCTGCAAATTTTGAGATCCCCGGTCAAGCCGGGGATGACGAAGAAGGGGCCGGGGATGTCGTAATGAACACAGTGGAAGAAGAAATCACTCCCCTGCCACCATCCTAGCCACGTTTTCGATAAGGGAGGCACCGCTGGCCTGGGCGCCCATCTGGACGGTCGCTCCGGCACTTACGGTCGAGCCCCAGTAATAATTGCAGTACATTGAAGGATAATATGTCCTGTCGAGATTGTTGCTGAGGGCTTCAGCATTCTGGAGAAGCTTTTCCTTAATCGCCAGGGCAGTGGACTTGTCGGCATCCTCATCCAGCACATAGTTCACCGCATAAGGCACGAACACTGCCTTGAAAATGCTCTGGTCCATGCTCTCACCCTCGCTCCTGAGAAGGCCGTTGGTAGTGGTCCTGTTGCTGTTCAGGCAGTAGGTCAGCACCTGGCCGGCCTTGGCCATATAGGATTTCACGCCCGTAATGTGATACAGCAGCCTGGAAGCCTCCCCGAAAGTACCCTGCGTATAGGAGAGAGGCGGTTCCTCGACACGGTCCGCATCAGGCATATTCTTGATGTTGAAATCATAGAGAGCCACGGCGTTGTTCAGGTACTTCTCCTCTTTGAACCTGTTATAGAGCATAGCAGCCACCAGGCAGGACGGAGCGTTGGTGCAGGCATTGAAATTCGTCTTGTCCTCATCGTGATTTGTCCAAGGGAGACATACGCCCTTGTCACACTGCGTGGAACGGGTCCAGATATAATTGTCATAGATATCCCTCGCAGTAGAAGCATATTTCTCCAGACCCGTATATTCAGTCAATTTCAGGAGCGTGAGGCATATCCAGGCCATATCGTCAGTCCAATCATTGAAAAATCCGCCATACTCCCCTTCAGAATCGTGGGAATTGTTGTAGTTGTTGGCGTCATTGTCGTACCACTTGCCGAAATATTCGAGATACTTGGAGGCGAGATCCGGATTTGTGTCCTTTATCCTCGCATAAGAATAAATCAGGACGTCAAGGGCGTGAGCCTGCTGCCAGTAGATGTATGTACTACCGTGCTCCATATCACGGGGCGAGGACCAGAAGGTTCCGGTCGTGACGTCCAGATAGTTGGTTACAAGTACATTGGTGCAGGAGTCGGCCAATGCGGCCCATCTTTCGGATGCAGGTACGACAGGGATATTGTCGTCACCATTGCCACCCGAAGGTTTGCCGCCTTTCCAATCCTCATAGCCCCCGTTCCCGCAGGAAGCGAGAACGAGAAGGCTAATTGCAAAAGTCAATACTGAAAATTTCATGATATCAATGTTGTCAGGTTTCACATTAGTAATCTGAAAATAATAACTTGCTTCAGATTTGCATCAGATTTCCAAGGTCAGATTTTCTCCCGTGGATGGAGCATAGAAGATTACTTATTCTCTATTTCGAAACAGCCGGAACAGAACAATTCCATACATCAGAAGGTTCAGTACCCATTTCAAGAACAAGTTCACCACCCTTGTAAACATCACTGCGGTACAGCCAGCACTGGTCCAGAGGCTTGCCGTTGAAGGTAGCGGACTGGACATAATATGCCTCAGGAGCATTGCCCTCGGTCTTGATGGAGAATGTCCTGCCGCCCGCATTCATCTTGCCCATCCTGATCTTGATTTCATCAAACTGGGGACTGCCAATCTGGTAGGTCGGCTCGCTGCAGGCACCTCCCTGCACGTCGAACAGACCCATGGCGGACATTACGTACCACGAACCGAGCTGGCCCTGGTCCTCATCCTGGCCATAGCCGTATCCGTGCTCACCGTCCGTTCCATAGAACTCGTCACATATCAGCCTTGACCACTTCTGGGTAAGATAAGGCTTGCCTGAGAAATTGAACAGCCAAGGAATATGGAGGCTTGGCTGGTTGCCGTGATTGTAAGGGCTGCGGAGACCGGAGAAGGCATAAGCTACCTTGCCACCGCCGAAGATGCTCTTGCGGGCCTCGGTGAAGATGCTGTCCAGCCTTGCATTGAACTCATCCCTGCCCATTCTTGCAATGAGAGAGTCCGGATTCTGTGGAACGTAGTAGGTGTACTGCATCGCATTGCCCTCCTGGAAACCTCGCCAGGACTCGTAAGGATCGAAATTGTCAATCCAGCTGCCATCCTCAGTGCGAGGGCGGACGAGTTTCAAATCGTCATCGAAAATCTTCGCCCAGCCGTTGGAGAGTTCCATCAGCTTCCTGTAGTCATCTTCCTTGCCCAACTGTTTGGCAAGCTGGGCTGTGGCGTATGCGCTGAAACTGTATTCCAAAGTATGGGAAACGGAGAATGTCGCACCTCTGTCATTGGCCACGAAACCCGGGTCAGTTATATAAGGCACATAGCCTTTCTCCACGAACTGGCGCACGTCCATCTTGCCTGCACCCTCAATTCTTCCACGCCATTCGAGATTGTCCTTGCGGGCAGCCTCATACATCTTTTCAATGTCAAAGTCACGGATGCCGCTGTTGTATGCACCGGCAAGGGCAATGCTGACCATATTGGTACCGACTCCGGAGACATACTTGCTGCAGGCAATTCCGTCACCGAGCCATCCGGCATCCTGGTATACAAGGAGTTGGCTTGCGCACCAGTCATTGTAATACTCAGGATAGGCGAGAGCCCAGAGCGGTGTGAGATTCCAGTAGCCACCCCAGATAGCATCAGTATTGTAATGATGATGGAGAGGCTTGCCGTCACTGCCGAGGGCAATCTGGCCAATGCCGCCGTCATTCTTCGGATATGCTCCGTTCACGTCGCTCGCAAGTCCGCGTCCGAGAAGGCAATGATAAAGGCCTGTGTAGAACTTGATCCTGCTTTCCTCGCTGCCTCCGCTTACCTCAATGCGGCTGAGCTGCTCGGCCCACTCCTCAGTGGCCAGCTTATGGGCCTTGTCGAAGTCAAGCTTTTCAGCCTCAGCAAGATAGTTAAGCCTTGCATTCTCGACAGAGGTATAGGAAAGACCGAGTTTCACCTCAATCTGCTCCCCTTCCACAGTATCGTAATCGAGAACCAGGACGGCTCCGGGGCCAGAAATCTCATTACCCGGCTTTATCCCAGAGCCATAATACTGGAATCCGCCGGCTGATGCCGGCTCCTTGCTGAGTTCCGCATAGAAATACATGCATACAGTCGCCCCGGCCTGATATTTCTTCACATATTCAGGCTCAGTAACAATGTAGCCCGAAACTGTGCTGCCCTCTACCTTCGCATACGAATCCTTCACATTGCCGCTTTCACCCTGACGGTTGCCGACATTGAAAACAATGTGGGATTTGCCCCCAGGGAAGGTGTATCTCTGGAAGCCGACACGCCTGGTTGCCGTGAGTTCCGCACGGATGCCGTAATCCTTGAGAATCACGGAGTAATAACCGGGTGCCGCATGCTCGTCGGCCTTGTCGAATGTCGAACGCCAGCCGTCCTGGGGGTTTTCGAGCCTTGCAGGCGTAGTCTTCACCTCGCCGGATACAGGCATCAGGGAAAGGCCTCCGACCTGGAACTCGTGGAAGCAAGGGAATCCGTCAATGGAGGTGTGTCCATCCTCATATCCTACAGCCTCCCAACCACTTGCATTGCCGTATGTGCCATTGGTGGAAGCTCCGAGCTTGGCCATTCCGAAAGGCATTGAAGCAGGAGTATATACAAACCAGCGGCTATGTACAGTTCCGATGTTCGGATTGACATACCCGAGTATCTCCGCACTTCTGTCGCCCTGACAGGAAACTATAGCCGCAGCGCTCAATAACAATACTACTAATCTTTTCATTATCAATTTATTATATTTTTATTTCTCCCTTTATAACAGCTGTCCTGACCATGAACTCCGCAATGCAGGAAGCGTCAAGAAGCCATTTCGGTTCGTTCTTGCCAGCCTTTCCTGTCCAGTCGCTTCCGATGAGGCCATTGGCATCCCTGGCATTATCCCAGGCATAGTCCAGGGCCTTGATGAACAAATCCACATACTGCGTGTCTCCGGTTATTTCCCAGACTGCCTGATAGCCTCTGAAGAGGACCACGTCGAACCAGGGAATGCTCTCGGTGTACGGAGTGCCGTCCTCGGTATAGTGAAAGAAATATTCCGCTGAACCCTTGCAGAAACGCAACGCATCATCAAGATACTTCTGCTCCCCGGTAGCCCTGTAAAGATAGGCAGCAGCCTGGATGAACGTGCCGGTGTTGTATGTGTAAGGGTCGAACTGCGGCGTCCCCTCGCCCGCAGTGAGCCAGGAGTTTATGATGATGTCGTATTCCGTACTGTGCAGATATTTCCTAATCCATCTGTAGAAGCGTTTCGCCGTATCCAGATAATACTGGTCTCCGGTGGCGGCATGGAGCTTGGTAGCCAGCACGAGAGCCTTTCCGTTGGCACAGGCAGGCTTCTGGTCCTTTTTGCCCTCGACCCACGGAACGCCGCCATCGAAACGGTCATCCCAGCCACTGATGATGAATGAGAATACCTGCTTCGCCTTCTCGAGATGAGCCGGGTTCTTTGTAACTGTCCAGCTGTCGACATAGTCAATGCCGACAAGTCCGTTGTCATCATAATACCTGTCCACCCTGCCGAACCTTGCCGGATAAGCCTGGTACGCAAAAGGCACCCTCGTAGTATCATAATACTGCTCCTCGGCGACAATCATCGAATCGAGATAGGGTCTGTACCTCCCAGGGTCCATCTTGGCCATCAGCACTGCCGATGAGAACATTCCGCTCATAGGCCAGAGATAACTGGACTCCTGGGCCTGATGCACTCCGTCATCGAAATAGGTCAGGTCCGGGGTGTATGAATGTATGGAATACTCGGAGAAGAGTCCGTACTCGTGAACCCTGAAGCATTTCCAGGAGTTCTCGAAGGCCTCCCTCGCACGGGATGAGTATTTCCCCGCAGGTGCAGCCTTCCCGCAGGAAACGGCCACAAGTGCAGAGACTAAAATATATAATGTCTTTTTCATTTATGTTCTCCTTTGTACAATGCGACTGTTGCCAATGATTCAAGTGCGGCAGCCTGCATAAGAAGGCTCTTGTCGCGGTCCGGGTTTATGTTCTTGCCCGTCCAGTCCTCATGGAAGAGGCCATTGCCCATCCTGCCGTGCTCCCAGGCATAGTCCAGATTCGAAATGAACACGTCGATATAGGCCTTGCAGGCAGAATATTCAGGTTCAAGTTCAATGTAACTCTTTATCAGCTGGATTGTGAACCAAGGGTCATTGGTCGGATAGCAGAGCGGAATACCGTTCCTGCTCTTGACGAAATAATTGTAGGAACCGTCTGCGGTAGCCTTGGCCTGGGACAGATAGGCGGCATCGCCTGTAGCCTTGTACAGTCTCACGCCTGCCGCTATCATGGCACCGCTGTTGTATGTCCATTTGGTCTGGTTAATAACCCCGTCAGCCCCCTTGCTGTTCCAATATACATTGTCGGAAGGATCCCTGAGAGTGGTGTAGAGCCAGTCATACAGGTCCTTGGCCAATGAAAGTACGCCTGGCTTCTCACTGTCGGGACAAATCTCCCAATAACTCATAAGGAACCAGGTGGCGAATCCGTTTGCACAGCTAGGCTTGTTCGAACTGTCATTGCCAGGAACATTCTTGTAACTTTCATTCCACCACAATGCCCTTCCCATAGTCTCGTCCACTCCGGAATTGAGGAAGCGGACTATCTGGGCGCATCTGTCCAGATATTTGGAATCGGAGGTCTGCCTGTAGGCCTCGACGAGTTCTATTCCCACGATGGAATTGTCATCGTAGAACCTGTCACCTCCGCCATTCGTACCATCCGTGGATGAGCCGTATCCTCCGACAGCCACGGTACCGGTCGGCCGGTAGTATCTCTGGAAGTTTTCCACAGCTGAGACATAACTGACGTCATAGCCGAGCCGGTTCATCGCCGCCAGGCCTGAGACCGTGCCGTCATAAGGCCAGAGGTATGATGCTGAAAGGTCACCGCTTCCCTTCGGATAATTCTCATTGAAGAGACCGGCGGTCACACCGGACTTTACCTGATAGCAGTTGATGATGCTGTTATATGTCTCATTGGCCCTTTCGTGCCAGCAGATTTCGGTCCCCGGCTTGTCGTTTCCATTTCCATTGCCGTTCCCGCCATTCCACTCCTCAACTCCGTTGTCGCAGGCGAAAAGAACCGGTATGAAGGCCAATGCGCAAGTCAACTGTCTTAATGTCTTCATCGTCTTATAGGTATAATCCGCCCCGGCACACTATTATGCAGGGGCGGAAGCAAAGATAATTATTTCTTGGTTATTTTCTGGGTCATCACGCCATTGTCATCAGCATTGATGGTAATTTCAATGTCGCTGTCCTTGATAGAGCTCGCAAATTTCCAGAGATGATCCCACTGGCTACCCTTGTCGAACTCTCCAATCTGCCAGAAGTCATCGCCGTAGTCGCTTGGATTGTCAGGTCTCTCTGACCAGGCACTGTCAAGTTTACCCCAGCATTTCTCAGTACCGTCGATGGTCACTATGTAGCGGTAGCGCTCCTCTTCCCAGCTCAGCCAATCGAAGTCGCCCGGCTGGAAGAAAGTGATGTGGCCGCTTCCCTTGAAGATACCGTTGCCATCGTATGCGAACGTAATGAAAGCACTCTGGTCGGCTCCCCATACAGCCTGGAGGCTGGTAATATGCTCAACCTTTACAGTGCATGCCACGAAGTCCACAATAATCCTGTCAGCGAGACTCTCTGCTGCTACTGAAGTGGTCGAGCCGTCTCCCTGGAGAAGTCCGCCGTCTGTGCCGGCGAAGTAGTTCTTCGAGCCTGATGTGAAGCGAATTTCACCGTCACCAAGTTTGCTCACGACCTCGAACACTCCGTCCCCGATTTTCCTGAAAGCCTTGCTGCTCTCCGCACCAGTACCCTCAAGAGTGAGGGCGGCAGGAGCCACTGTAGGAGGAACAGGGTCTGATGAAGCCTTCTGGAACGAGTGGGTCATCGTATTGGTGTTGATAGTCACGGTAGCGGTGCTTTCATCGAGCTCGCTGGCCATCTTCCAGGCGTGATTCCACTGGTCGGCAGGGAACGAATAAGAGAACTCACCTAGATTCCAGAACAGAGGATCCACTATATCAGGGTTGTCAGGACGATTCTCTCCGTCGACGCTGTCAAGCCTTCCCCAGCAGGTGCTTTCTCCGTTCACTGTCAGGGTGAAGTAGTATCTTTCCTCCATCCAGCTCACAAAAGAAGGGGTGCCTGGCCTGTCCGGGCCGAGGAACATAATCTCGCCTTCTCCGGCATACTTTCCGAGACCCTGGTAAGAGAGTACCATCATAGGGTCCTGGTCTGCAGTGGCAGCCCATCTGAGATCCACGGTTGCACTGATCTGGTCGAATGTCACCTTCTTGGATGCGAAGTCCACGATGATTCTGGTAACGCCCCCTGAAGCCTCCACGGCTGTCTTTGGCGAGCCGATGAACAGGGCACTCTCCTTGTCGGCGAAGTACTTGGTACCATCACCGTCCACGAAGCTCACATTGCCCTTGTTCAACTTGTTGTAAATCACGAACTTGTCGCCATCCTTCATCATTGCCTGTCCCTGGGCCTCGGCTGCATCGCCATTGAGGAAGAGTTCGGCAGGTGTGGTGGTTGGCTGCTCGTATGAGATTGCGCCTCCACTGTAGGAGTGGGTCATATGATTGTCCTTGTTCGTATTGATTACGAAGGTCACGTGGCACATATCGTATGCGTGATCCATCTTCCAGAGATTGTTCCACTGCTCCCAAGGGTTCTCTACAATGTAGAAGAATGACTCTGTTCCGTCAGGTGTGGAAGAGGAACTTCCGAAGGTTGAGCCCCAGCACATCTCACTTCCGTTCACCTCGGCGATGAAGTAGTAGCGTTCCTCCACCCAAGAACACCAGTCAGGGGTACCGTCACGGCCAGGTCCAAGGAATACAACGTCACCGTCGCCTACAAAGTCACCGTTGCCCACGTACTCGAGGGTTGCGATGTCAGCGTAATTGGCGGCCCAGATGGTCCTTACGCTCTTGCCAATCTCATCAATCTGGAAGCTGAGAGTATTGAAGTTCACTGTGATTCTTCCAAGACCTGTCCCAGGAGCGGACTCAAGATTGTATTCGCCTTCACCCTCTGCGAGTTTCTTGTTCTCGTCAGCGAAGAAGTTGAATCCGCCATCCTTCTCGGATGTAAGCTTTATGGAGCCTGAGCCGAGTTCAGTATAGATGATGAAGAGACCTTCTTCCTCCATCCTGAATTCCTGACCTGCCTCAAGTGCCGCAGAACCGTTGATATAGAGATGCTCAGGTATATTGTCAATGCCTTCTCCACGGGTTACGCTGAGGTTGGCAAATCCATCATACGCCTTGGTCACACCACCTCTGGACGCAGTCACGGTCCAGATGAATGAACCTGTCTCGTTCGGCTTGACTCCGGCCTTGCGGGCAAGAGTATTAAGCTGGGCGTGGGTCATGGTGAGAGTCTGCTTTGCGCCAAGGTCGCTAGGCATTGTGGCGATTGGCTCGGAGAAGTCACCGCCCTGCTTGTCGAAGAGGACATTGTAGAGGAGAATACCACCGTCCTCAGCACCGCCACCTGTCCAGGAAAGGACCACTGTCTTGGACGAGGTGATATCCAGAATCACATTGGAAGGTGATTCCAGCTCAGTCGGCATGGTGAAGTCCGTATTGAGTTCATATTTCTGGCAGCCGGCGAGGCCGAGAACTGCTGCCGCCATGAATAATAATTTCTTTTTCATCTTGATTACCAATTAGGGTTCTGGTCGAGATTCTTGTTGAGGTCCCTGTCTTTCTGGGGGATAGGCCAGAGATAGTGCTTGGCCGGGTCGAAGTTTCTCTTCTCCACGATTACGTAACCGTTGTCAGTTCCTACGGCAGCACCTGTGTAAAGTCCGTGAACATTGCCTTTGAGAACCTTCTCTGCGGTCTTCCACCTGATGATATCCTTGTATCTGTGACCCTCGAAAGCAAGCTCTGACCTGCGCTCGTTGCGGATTATCTCCACATTGTCGGCAGCGGAATCGTACTCGAGAGCCGCACTTGCGGTAAAGCCTGCACGGGAGCGGAGAAGGCCTATGGTATTGTTCCATACGGTGCCGTTGAGAGAGCCGCTCTCAGCATGAGCCTCGGCGTTCATGAGAAGCACGTCAGCATAGCGGAAGATAATGGTATTGAGACTTGAGTAGAGGGTGAGCCTGTACTTCGGATCCCACCATTTCTTGAAGTAGTAACCGGTAGGGGTCACGTCGGAAGTAGTGCCGTATGCGTCACGGCTCCCCGGATTCTCGCAGTCAACCACGTAGTCACTTCCGTCTGCCATCTTGTAGCTGTTGCCGGTGTAGATGACGGTGGCGGCAAGACGAGGGTCACGGTCTGCGTAAGGATTAGCACTGTCGTATCCTGAAGCGGCATCTGTAATTTTCTTGCCGTTCAGCATAATGTAGCTGTCAACAAGTTCCTGGGTAGGGGCAATGTTGCAGTATCCGCCCAGGGACGGCGGAACGAATCCTGCGTCCCTCATGCTCCACTCGCGAAGTACCGGAGAGTACTGCACGTCGAGAATCACCTCCGAATTGAACTCGTTTTCAACCTTGAACACGTCCTCGTAAGAACCCATGAGGGAGTAAACCTTGGAGTCCATAATCTCCTGAGTGAGGCTCTTTACCTCGTTCCACTCTCCATCGAAGAGATAGACCTTGGCAAGAAGCATCTTGGCGGCGCCTGAAGTAATTCTTCCCCTCTCGCCTACGGCGTATGACTCAGGAAGGTCTCCAATGGCGGATGTAAGCATGTCCACAACCTTCTGCTTCACGGTCTCGCGGGCAGTTCTGGAGATGCTCTCGCTCTCGGCAACTGTCAGGACAGCGTCGGTATAAGGTACGGCTCCGAATTTAGTATAGAGTTCATAATAGAACAATGCCTTGAGTGTCTTGCACTCCGCGATGTACCTTGCCTTGAGGTCTGCGGCAAGTCCCGGAACCTTGTCAATGTTGTTCAGGAGCTCGTTGCAAAGCCTGATGCTGGCATAGTAATGGTCCCAGATACCCTTGACGTATGAGTTGTCGGTACTGAGCGAGCCGTTTGCAATAGGCTGGGTGGTACCGAGGCCCTTCACGTATGCATTGTCGCTTGCGCCTTCGGCCTCAATGACCTCGAATGCGCTGTACATAGACATATAGCAGCTGTTGAGGACAGCCTCCGCGGCACCTTCATTCTTGCTCCAATATGTAAGGTCGGTATCCCTGTCGTAAGGTGCTGTATCAAGTCCGATGCAGGAAGACGCAGCGAACAGGATGCCTGCAAATGTAGTCAATGCAAAAATTTTCCTTTTCATATTTCCAGTCTCCTACAATTAGAATTTAACATTAAGACCAACTGAATAAACCCTTGCCACAGGATAAGCACGTCCTGAACCGTCAGCATTGTACTCAGGATCCCATCCTCCCCTCATGCTTGAGAATACGAAAGGATTCTCGCAGGTGAGATAGACCTGAAGGCCTTTGAAGCGGATCTTGCTGAGCATTGCCTCAGGGAAGCTGTAGCCTACCTGGAGGTTCTTGATTCTCAAGTAAGCCGCATTCTGGATCCAGTAGTCGGACTTGGTGGCGTTGTTGGTCGATTCGGTACCCATTGTAAGACGAGGGTATGAGGCATCCCTGTTTTCAGGAGTCCATCTGTCCACGTGGAAGTCGAGGACCGGACCCTCATTGTTGTTGTGGAATGCCTCCACGGACTCACCGCGCATCCAGCGGCTTCTCTTGCCCACGCCCTGGAGGAACATTGAGAAATAGAATCCCTTGACCTCAAGGTTGTAGTTGAAACCGAAGGTGTATCGAGGGAAGTCGTTGCCTACCACGAAGCGGTCGTCATCGTCAATCTTGCCGTCCCCGTTCTTGTCGATGTACTTGATATCACCGGCCTTCGGTACGACACCCACGAGGTGAGGGCTGTTGGCTGCCTCCTCATCGCTCTGGAAGAGACCGTCGCTGCGGAGGGTGTAGTATGACCAGAGAGGATAACCTTCCTTGATGATGGTAGTCACGTCATAACCATAATGGAGTTCATTCCCCCTGGTACTGAGTACCTTGTTCCAGCTGTCGGAAACGTTGCCGGAAATATTGTGGTTTACAATGCCGGTCTTGAAGTTGTAGTTGATGGCAAGTTCCCATCCCTGAGTCCTTACTTCTGCGGCATTGGATACCGGCGAACCGTTACCGAAGATACCCGGAACGGAGAGGTTCACGAGAATGTCCTTCGTCCTGTTGTTGAAGTAGTCGAATGAAACTGTGAGCCTGTCGCTGAGCACTCCGAAATCAAGTCCGATGTTGCCCATCTGGGTGGTCTCCCACTTGATTCCAGGGTTGGCTGAAGAGAAGCTGGCAGCAGGAACGGAGTTGTCGTCCATGACCATTCCCTGGCTTACTGCCACTGACTGGAGATACTGGTAGGCTCCGATACGGTTGTTACCTACAAGGCCCCAAGATCCCCTGAGCTTGAGAGATGACACGTAAGGGCGGATGTTATCCCAGAACTCCTCCTGTGAAATTCTCCAACCTGCTGAAAGTGAAGGGAATACACCAGAGCGATTACCCTTGGCGAAGTATGACGAGTAGTCATTCCTGAGGTTGAACTCGAGGAGATACTTCTCTTTGTAGTTATAGTTCGCACGTGCGAAGAACGAGTAGAGTGACCAGTCTGACGCTCCGCTGTAGTTGGAGATAGGGAGTTTGTCAGTACCATTGATATTGCCTACCATCACGTCGAAGTCGTGATTGTCTGTAACGCGGGTAGTACCGAAATAGTTGGCGTGCTCACCCTCATAGCCGTAACCTGCGAGGACACCTAGAGTATGATGCTCCTTGATGGTGGTATTGTATGAGAGCATTGCGGTAGCCGTATATTTGGTATTGCGGTTGAACGACTCGCTGATGTGGTTTTCCTTGTCTCCGGAGAGCGGGCTGTCGGAAGCCATCCTGTTCTCGTGAGTGTTGTTGTTGAGATAACGCGCACCACCTGAGAAGGAGAGTTTCAGGCCCTTGATAATCTGCCAGTCTGCGGAGATGGTTCCGCTCATGTCATCATTGACGCTGCGGCGGTATCCACCGGTTTCGAGCCTTTCAAGAGAGTTGGAGTTGGAACCTGAAGGGTAGTTGTATGTTCCGTCAGGATTCTTGATTTCGTAGATGGCCGGCATACGGTTGCAGCCCTCGATAATCCACTCTGTCCAGTATGCGTGATCCTTGATGTTGTTGCGGGTGAACTGTGAGGTAAGGCTGACCGTGAAGTTCTTGGTCATCTTATGGCTCACGTTCAGACGGGCATTGTACCTGTCATATCCGTAGTTTGGACCCTGGAAGAGGGAATTCTGCTTCAAGTAGCCGACTGAACCCATGTAGGAGAGGTTGCCGTTGCCACCGGTTACAGAAACGTTGTGGGACTGCTGTGAAGCGTAGTCCTTGTAGATTTCGCGAATCCACTTGCAGTTGGTGCCGCCGTTCCTGTACTCCTCAATCTGCTCTGCGGTGAACTTGGCGGAACGGCCTGAGTTTACGGCTGCCTCATTGTAAAGCTCGGCATATACCCAGGAATCCACCACTGTAGGCAACTTTGTAGCCTGCTGGAGGCCGTAGGTCATATTGTAATTGACCTCCACCTTTCCGTCGCTGCCCTTCTTGGTAGTCACGAGAATGACACCGTTGGATGCCCTGGAACCATAGATTGCCGTAGAGGAAGCATCCTTGAGCACGGAGATCTGCTCAATGTCGGAAGGATTGAGGTTCGCAAGCGAGCCCTCGATTCCGTCAATGATGACGAGCGGATCGTTGTTGTTCATAGTATTGTATCCACGGATATTGATGGTCGGTGCGCCACCCGGGGTGGAAGATCCCTGCTGGATAACGAGGCCAGGGGTAGTTCCCTGGAGACCCTCAAGCACGTTGGCTATAGGTTTTCCTTCCAGTTCCTCCGTGGAAACGCTGGCCACGGCACCGGTGAGGTTGACCTTCTTCTGGACACCGTAACCTACGACTACGGCATCGGCGAGATTGAGGGCCTCCTCATTGATGGAGACATTGATTATTGTACGCCCGTCAACGGCCACCTCAGACGAGGTGTAGCCAATTGCGGAGAATACCAATACTGCATCAGGTGCAGCGTTGATGGCATAGTTGCCGTCAATGTCGGCCACAGTTCCAGTGCTTGTTCCTTTCACCATTACCGATGCTCCGATGACTCCTTCTCCGTCACAGGTCACTTTGCCTGTCACCTTGATCGTCCCGGACTGGGCGAGGGCGACCTGTGCCGTCCCTGCGCAGATGAAGATAACCACTGCGGCAAGGAATCTCCTTGAGATATCCCCGACCTTGTGGAAAACATCATTTAGTTTTGATGACTTCATAAATGTGGGTTGTTAGTTGTTATGTAATATAAAAAATAACTTGCTTCAGATTTGCATCAGATTTCCGAGGTCAGATTTTCTCCCGAAGATGGAGCGGAAAGATATGCATAAGATGATGTTGGTTATTTTTTGAAGATTACTAAATATGCGACAGTGCAAACGCATAGGCTCCGAGCGATACCGCACGGCTTGTGCCCAAGCTCGTAAGTGCGATGCCTGTCTTCTTCCTGTTGTTATATCTCACTTTCTTGCCAGTACCCGGCACCTCCACTAGGATGGAATCGTCCTCAAGAAACCTGGACATACCAGCCCCTGTCTCGAGGTTGAGCACTTCCTGCTGGAGGCAAGGAAAACTGCCGCCGCCGAATGTAGAGAGGCTTCTGCCCATCTCCCTGACCATTGCCGGGAGGATATAGGCGGCGGCACCCGAAAGGCCTCCTCCTACCACCACTATGCCGTCCACGATATCGAGAGCGTGCACGATGGCATCTCCGGCCACGCGGCCAAGTTCCTCGAAGGCCCCGATGGCAGCCTGACGGTTGCCTTCAGCCTTTCCTTCTGCGATGTCGAAAATGTCCTTCGGGGTAAGATTCCTTCCGTCCTCAGGAGCGAGTTCCCCATACACCCTCCTTATTGCGCGGATGCTGACACTTTCCTCGGCGAGCATGTCCTTGTGCTCCGCATTTCTCATCAGCCACACATCACCACCGCATCCATTGTCTCCTGAAAGGAGCCTGCCGCCGATCACCACGCCTCCTCCGAAACCTGTTCCCAGGGTTACTCCGACGAGGTTGGAATATGTCTTGGTGCTGCCGGCAGCCCTGAGGGCGGAGTTCAGTTCTGGCAACTTGCCTGCGAGTGCCTCTCCGTATGCGAAAAGATTACCGTCATTGTTGATAAATACCGGGATTCCGAATGTCTCAGAGAGGAACGGGCCCATTGCCACGCCGCCCCTGAAGCAAGGGAAGTTCGGAAGGTCACCAATTATGCCTGCGCTGTAGTCAGCCGGACCGGGGAATGCGAAACTTATGGCTACCGGCTTATCGTCAAGCAGGGACTCCACTTTCCTGAATCCTTCCACGAGGACACCAAGGCATCTTTCGACATCGTCATTGACAGCGTCCATCCTTATAGGGTCGATGATTTCCTGACATCCTCTTATTGCGGAGAAGACGAAATTGGTTCCGCCGGCGTCAAGGGTCATTACTATTCTGTGGTCGTTTTCAAACATAGCTTATCAGTTGTTGGTTATCAGTTTGTCGTTTCGTCCAGGGCAACGCACCTATGCATTGAACCTGACGTATGCGCGGATAACCATGCATTCCTTGCCCTCGGACTCCCCGCAAGGGCGGATGCGGTACTCACCGATGCAGCCGGGCACAATGAAGGTCTCCGCATAATGCACTGTAAAAGGCTCGAAACTTCCGTCAATGCTCTCCACTACAGCCTCATCCCCTTCAACAAGGTTGAGAACATTGACTCCGCCACCAGTCGCAATGGTAACAGGTACGCTGAATCTGGTTCTCCTTGTCTCAATGAATTCGTTAGGATGGAGTCCGGTGCGCACTTCCTCCCAGCCTTCTCCCCTGCCGGTCTCTTCGAAATGATTGGCAAGGTTAGCCATAACGTAGTCGGTATTCCTCTCCCAGGCAATGACCTGGCGGCCTCTTTCAATGTTGATCGGCCTCGGTTTTCCATCCAGTCCGAGTCTCTGCCAATCCCAGAGCTTGAAAGTGAAGATGTTTGGCGTGGCGCTGATTTCCAGCACCATGCTGCCGGCTCCGGAGCAGTGGATTGTTCCGCCCGGAATCAGGAAATGGTCATGCTTCCTGGCCGGAATCTTGTTTATATATTTCTCCGCATCAAAGACAATCTTTTCCTCCTGGGCTGCACGAAGATCATTTATCATCTCATCCTTGTCAATGCCGTTCTTCACGCCAAGATATACCGTAGCCTCGTCCGTGGCATCGAGCAGGTAATAACTTTCGTCCTGGGTATATGGCATGCCCATATTTTCCCTGATGAACTGCGTGGTAGGATGTACCTGAAGGCTGAGATTTCCTCCGCCCATGGTGTCAAGGAAGTCAAACCTTATCGGGAAATCCTTGCCGAAGCGGGCCTCCACTATCTCGCCGAGGACCTCGCGGCTCCTGCACAGGATGAGATCCTGCGACGGAAGTTCGAACCTGGTGCCGTCAACCTCAAGGAATAGGCTGTTCTCCTCCGGAACACAGTCGAAGCACCATCCATAATTGGACTTGCTCCTGTCCAGGTCGCAAACATCCTTCATCCACTGTCCGCCCCAAGGCGCAGGATCAAAGAAAGGAACAACCCTGAACGGATTATGAGCCGTCAAGTCCATTCCCCTGAAGAAAGTCTCACGGTCAATCATCTTGGGGATCGAGGCATCATTGGTGTCAATCCAGAAGTCCACCTTGTCCATAATCTTGTCCTTGTACAGGTCCAAAACCCTCCAATCGATGAAGAGTCCCCTTTTGTACTGGATTGAGACAGCATCGTCCCGGTTGTCCACGCCGAGGCCTTTGACCTCGTGCCTGCGGAAACGCTGCTGGATTTCCCAGCGGGCCATATCCACATAGGCTATTGTGGAACCTTCCGGAGCCACCATTGCGGCACCGGTACCAAAAATCAGTACAGGACCCTCAGCTGAAGAAATCCTGTCTTTCGCCTCAGCGACTTTCTCCGGATTAAAGAAATCATTGATTCTCAGGCTGGTCAGATATCCATAAAGGACATCGTCAGTCATAAATGGTTGTGTGATGGAGCGAATCTCCTCCTCTGACTTCATCAAATCACTAGTTTTGATGACCGTCTTGAAAGTTTTCGATAGTTCAGCCAGCACCTCATCCTCGTAGGTGCCTGTATAAAGGTCAGTAGCCAGGACCGCTGTTTTCCTTTCGGAAAATATTCTTCTGATTGAGTCCCAGCCCAAGACAATGAATCCGCTCAGCTTGGTCGACGGGAATTTGTCGTAATTTGGTTTTCGCATCATCTTAGTGTTATATGTATGAACATACTTAATTTTGTGCAAATGTATAAAGTTTTTTTATTTCAACAAAGGATTTTTCAAAAAAATAATCATTCCAGGAATCGTCTATTTGTCACATATTATAACGAAACTAAGGCTATTACGTTACGCAATCCAAATGTACTGCAATACTTATGCACCGAAATGTGCAAACAAATGCGCAAGAAAATCCAAGAACGACCTGTCGGACAAGCACAAAAAAATCGGGCCGGGGGAACCGGTCCGATTTTCATATTGAGATTTTCGGAATCTTAGTCGCTCAAAGAGAATCTCTTGAATGAGAGAACCCTTGCGTCCTTGTCAGAAGCCTGGATATAGGCGAGAACTGACATCTTGTTGTCCCAGATGTAGTCCTGGTCCTCGAGGGTCTGCTCCTTGAAGAACTTCTTGAGCTTACCCTTTGCGATGTTCTCGAGCATAGCCTCAGGCTTGCCGGCCATCTTCGGATCCTCTGCAATCTGCTGCTTGTACATGGCGAGCTCCTTCTCTACAGTCTCCTTGGGGCAGTCTGCCTCGGAAACTGATACAGGATGCATTGAGGTAACCTGCATTGCAACGTTCTTTCCTACCTCCTCGGAAACTTCCTTGTTGAAGGCAACGATGGAAGCCACCTTGGAATTGTTGTGAACATACTGTGCAATGTATGGTGCCTCAAGGGTAGAATAATATGCGAGCACGTGCTTCTCACCGGTCTTGCCTGTCTGGGCGGAGATTTCCTCCTCTACAGTGTGGCCGTTAGGCATTGTAACTGCCTTGAGAGCCTCTGCATCAGCAGGGAAAGCTGCGATGGCGGCGTCTGCGATACCATTGGCGAGAGCCTTGAAGTCTGGGGTTGCTGAAACGAAGTCGGTCTCACATCCAAGGCATACGATGATGGCCTTGCCACCATTGATGCGGACGAGGACAGCTCCCTCAGTTGTCTCGCGGTCAGCCCTCTTGGCTGCAACGAGCTTACCCTTCTCACGGATGATGTCCACTGCCTTCTCGAAATCGCCTTCTGCCTCAGTAAGGGCATTCTTGCAATCCATCATTCCGGCGCTGGTCATCTTGCGCAATTTCATTACGTCAGCTGCTGTAATCTGCATAATCTTCAATTTTAAATATTATTCTGCCTTCTCCCCTGCAGCCTCAACAGGTGCTGCATCTGCCTTTGGAGCCTCCTCTACGGCCTCCTCGGCCTTTGCGGCCTTGCGAGGACGGAGCTTCTTTGCAGCCGGTTTCTCGGCAGCCTCAGCCGGAGCCTCTTTCTCCTTCTCGAGCTTCCTCTCGTTCAATCCCTCCTGGATAGCCTCACAAAGTGCATTGGTGATGTACTCGATGGACTTTGTGGCGTCATCATTAGCCGGAATCACGTAATCAATCGGATTAGGATCGCAACATGTATCAACCATAGCGATTACCGGGATGTTGAGACGGTTTGCCTCCTTGACTGCATTGGCTTCCTTCTGGATATCAACTACGAAGAGTGCTGACGGGAGACGGCTCATATCCTTGATGGAACCGAGGTTCTTCTCAAGCTTGGCCCTCTGGCGGTCAACCTGGAGACGCTCACGCTTTGCGAGCTTGTCGTATGTACCATCTTCTTTCATCTTGTCGATGGTGTTCATCTTCTTGATGGCCTTACGGATGGTTGGGAAGTTGGTGAGCATTCCGCCCGGCCATCTCTCCGTTACATAAGGCATATTTACTGAAGCGGCCTTCTCGGCGATAACGTCCTTGGCCTGCTTCTTGGTGGCCACAAAAAGAATCTTGCGGCCTGAGCGCGCAAGCTCCTTCATTGCCTCTGCGGCCTCGTCTATCTTGACGACACTCTTGTGCAGGTCAATGATGTGAATCCCGTTCCTCTCAATGAAAATGTAAGGAGCCATTTTAGGATTCCACTTCCTGGCGAGATGCCCGAAATGTGCACCTGCTTCGAGTAATTCCTGGAAATTTGTTCTTGGCATTTTTTTGTGTTGTTTCTTGTGTTACACTTTCCCTGAAGGCCATTGCCTCAGCCTCCCGGGCTCTTTTCTTCAATCCTGAAGCAGCGGCATTGTGCCGGTCTCCGGGATTTTCCGCAGCCTCGGCAATCTTCAAGCAGCTCTGTCGGAACTCACGCCCCTGACGAGGTCAGAAGATTTATGCACCGGGCTGTGCGAATAAATCAGCAGTAAGCAGGCATTAACGCTTGCTGAACTGGAAGCGGCGACGTGCACCAGGCTGACCAGGCTTCTTCCTCTCGACTTCTCTTGCGTCACGGGTGAGGAATCCTTCGGCCTTGAGTGCTGAGCGGTAAGCCTCGCTGTCAATCTCGCAAAGTGCGCGGGAGATACCGAGCCTGAGCGCCTCAGCCTGACCTTTGACTCCACCTCCGCAGAGGTTTGCCTTCACGTCAAACTGGCCTGTCGTTCCGGTAACCGTAAATGGCTGGTTCACAATGTACTGATAAGTCTCATCAACGAAGTAGTCATTGACTTCCCTACCGTTTACCGTGAACTTGCCGGTACCTGCAACGACATAAACACGAGCCACAGCTGATTTACGTCTTCCAAGGGCGTTTACTGTTTTTTCCATTTGCTCTGTTTAAATTTCGTTCAACTTAATTTCTCTTGGCTGCTGTGCCTGGTGCGGATGCTCAGGACCTGCATAAACGAACAGGTTTCCGAGAATCTTGTCACCAAGACGGGTCTTTGGAAGCATTCCCTTCACAGCTCTCCTGATGAGTTCAGCAGGTCTTGTCTGAAGAATCTCCTTTGGCGTGGTGAAACGCTGTCCGCCCGGATATCCGGTGTAACGCGTATAAACCCTGTCGGTCATCTTCTTTCCACTGAGGGCCACTTTCTCGGCGTTGACGACGATGACATTGTCACCGCAGTCCACGTTCGGCGTGAACCCTGGCTTGTTCTTGCCGCGGAGGACAAGAGCAACTCTGGACGCAAGACGGCCGAGAGCCAGATCGGTAGCATCAATGACGACCCACTCCTTCTTTACAGTCTCCTTGTTAAGGTACACTGATTTGTAACTTTGTGTGTCCACTGTCTTGATCTTTAAATGGTTAATAATAAAACATTGCGATCCCTACACATTATAGGGGTCGCAAAGGTAAGAAATATTTTGCAAATGGCAAAATTACGGAAGAAATTTTGAGAATTCCTAATCTTCCACCGCAGTTCTGGAATCCCACCACATTCTTGCAGTTGTGACGTCACCGCCTTTAAGACGGGCTACTGCTTCATTGTAATTGGCCTCATTGGTAATCTTCTCCTTGGCCGGATAAATGAGCCTCCTTGGAGATCCCTTCCAGTCCATGGCTCCGGCCTCGAGAACATAACCTGTCTCAGGCATTGCGAACGGAACGGTGGTGCCATAGAGATTCGGCATCGGTCCAAAGGGCGGAATAGTCGCTTGAGAGCACTCCAAAGCCATTTTATTGCCCAAAAAAGTTCATTATTTCACCTTGAAATATGAAAGGTAATATCGAACATACCCACCCGTTTGGAATGCGAAGTCTATAAAAGGTAATTCGAGAACATTCTGCTCCATAAGCGAACAAAACCCAAATCATTCATTTTCAACGTTTTACAAACATATCTTAAATTCAGTACCCTAGGCGTAATTATCAAATAGTTACTTTTAGAACATAATCTTTCTTAAATTTGCGGAATATTTACAATGTTCCAAAGGTTCACTTTGTTTCATTATAGGAAAATTTAACCTAATTTTGCCACGTACCAGAAAACGTATGAGAAGATTTTACAGTATAATTACCTCATTGACTGTCGTTTCGTCAGCGATTGTCACCCCGGGTTGCGCCCGCATTGAGGCTGATATCCAGAGTGACGGACCTGTCACTGTGGCTTTCAGCACAACACCATCCGGCACCCGTGCCGAACTGAACCCGGCGGCAGGATTGTTCGCCTGGGAAATAGGGGACAAGGTGGCCGTATGGGCAGACAACCAGGAGGGAAATCCTGTTTTGGAGGCCAAGGAATTCACACTCCTCTCCCGGGACAGGCACAGCAAAGGTTATTTTACATCCACCCTTGATTCCCCAATGGCGGATGATACCTATAATTATTATATAGCATATCCTGTCCCGGCCTCCTTCTCGGGCAAGAATGCCGTATTCGACCTCCCTTCCGGACAGGACGGGAAAGCCGCCGGAGCCTGCATAGCGGTCTCCGATGCAATGGCGGCAGGCGCATTGAAGGAGTTCGACGAAACCCGGCCAGTCCAGGAAACCGTCAGTCTCAATGTCAGGCTGAAGCATCTTCTGCACTATCTGAGATTCTTCATACCTGCCGGGGAGAACGCAATGAACGAGCCTCTTGCCTCACTGGAGTTCTCTATGCCGCAGGGCATCGCCGGAACCGTCAATGCGAACATCGCAGACGGAAGTGCGGCTCTTTCCGATGCCAAGACTTCCATCACCCTCACGCCGGAAGAGCCGGTACAGGACGGGGAATTCATAGCTTCTTCGATTTTCCCGTCGCAGAGGACATACGTCAATGACGAGTTCCTGAACGTAAGGGTATTCTCGGAGAACTGGTACTCCGACATTGAGCCTATCCGGCTGGAAGGCAGGGATTTCCAGGCAGGCCACATCACCTCGGTTCCGCTCAGGGTGAAGACAGCATCACCAGTGTACAGGTTGTCTTTCACCCTTATGTCCAACAATCTCGGACAAGAGGTTAACAGTGTGACATTCACATTCGCAAACGATGTGACCTGGGGAGGAAGCACATTTACTTCGTTCACATATACGGAACCAGATGGTTCGACGTTCGTACCAAGCGAGAAGATAGCATTCCTGACATTGGAGGAAAGCGAGTTCCGTGCACTTTCCAACACTGGATTCACAGTAAGTTACGAGAGTGATGACGCAATAGTGAGCGAGAGCATCACATTCCCGGATATGACTTCCGTGAATTCCGTTAATATGGAATTGAACTGCCCTTACCTGATGTTCGAGGACTTCAGTTGCATCCAGAACAGTTTCAACAGCGGTGACAAGGACCAAACATCCAATACTGGAGATAAATCTCCATACTATATTGAAAGCGGATGGAGCGTAGCACGAGCCGGAGGAGAGGCAGGCACAGCCATCAGGCTAGCTTCCCGCAGAGAAACAGCTTTATTATTTAACAATATTATGGCCTCCAGGTGCGACTCTCCTCTCCTGACAGGAATCAAACAGGGGCATTCGGTGAAGTTGAACATGTCTTTCAACTATTCGATGAACAGAAGCGAGACTAACGCAAAAGAGAAAGGCGCAAATGTATATGTAGGATGGACTACAGAGACCGGTAACCTTTCCAGCGACAATACGAGCGGGACATTCCCGGATTCATTCTATGTCAATGAGAATACAGGTTCCTATACGAATATCAACCACGATTTCAGCACAATACTCGAAGATATGACCTGCGACAAGAGACTATCAATCAGGGAAGTCACCGAGTCTGTCACTAGCTTAGGCGGTAATGGTGTATACTGGCTCTACCTCGACAACATAAGAGTGCAAATAGCAAACAATTGATCAGTTGAAATATAACGAACAAATTACTTTTAAAATTATGCGTATTAAAACAATGTCTGCCGCCCTGGCTGCGCTGACCATCCTCGCATCCTGCTCAAGACAGAGCGGAGATGAAGGCAATGTCCGCATCGCCCTGGAGCAGCAACAAAACCTGATTGACGTCTCTACTAAATCATCGGTGGGAGACTTCACTACACTGCCATCGGCATCAGCTTTTACCGTCACGATTAAGGACGCACAGGACAATATCACCCCTGTAACTGATCTCTCGGCACCTCTTACACTGCCTTCCGGCACATATACAGCCATAGCTACTTACGGCAGCCTCCCAGACGAGGGATTCGACAAGCCTTGCTTCAAGGGTGAGCAGAACTTCACAGTAACCGGAGGAGACTCACAGACTGTCACCATCAAGGTAAAACTCGCCGGAAGCATCGTGAAATTCAGTTTTACCGAGGCATTTACCAATTACTTCAGCGACTACACATTCACCGTCACCACTGGAGGCGGCACAGTGATTTCAGTTCCGAAAACCGAGAGTCGCGCCATCTTCATGGATGCTTATTCATTCAAAATCAGCGGAACCCTCACTAATCAGGGCGGAGCCACACAGACATTCGCAGAGAAGGAATACAAAAATCTTGAGGCAGCCACCTGCTATACCCTCAAGTTTGACGCTTCGAACGTCGGCTCCAACACCATCACTATCACATTCGATGACACCACCACTGACGCAGAGCTCGTAGAAGTGGACTTAAATGACTGATATCATGAAACTTAGCAAAATATTCGCATTGTCATTCGCCGCTCTCGCACTCGCAAGCTGCGCAGATGACAAATTCAATTACGACAAGGACGAGGCCGGAAGAGGAACCCTCTCATTCGCCGGGCTCAGCATTGACTACTCCGAGGAGATGGTCACCAAGGCAGAGGCAGCGGACGGCACCTATATGCTTTACGTGTACGACGCAGGCAAGTCCCTCGTCTGGTCCGGCCAGTATTCTACAATCAGCGAGGGTACAGGCAGCATTTCCCTGCTTGCCGGAGACTACTCCCTCGAAATACGTTCTACTGCAGCTGCAGTACCTGAGGCAAAATTCTCAGCCCCTGTATATGGAGCCACGACGACATTCTCCATCACAGCCGGAGAGACCACGACTCTCGGAACCATAACCTGCACGCTTCTCCAGTGTGCAGTGTCGGTCGAGTACAATGACGATTTCCTCGCAATGGTGACCGGTGACGGAAACACCAGCGTTGAAGTCATGTCAGGCTACCCTCTCGACTATGCGCTCAGCTACAATTCAGGTGCTCCGAAATATGAGAGAAGGATTGGCTATTTCGCTGTCAATGGCGAGAATACGACTATGGTTGTGACATTCAAGGGAAGCATTGAGAACAAAACCCAGAAAATGACCACCACAGTCACCAACCTCAAGCCTCGTGACTACCACATTGTCAAGTTCTTGAAGAAGGTGGACGCCACCGGAGAAGTGACCATAGGCATTGAAATTGACGGACTTGTGGCCGATGCAACTCTTGACAATGACGTGGAGGCATCCGAGAACGGCGACGGCAATGACCCTGAGGCTCCTGTCGGAGACGGCGGAATAATGCTTGTGTCAACTTGCGACTACGACATCACCCAGCCTATCACCGTTCCGGCATCAGGCAATCCGTTCAACCTCACTCTCCAGGCCCTTGTACCTAACGGAGTTCTCCGCTTCACCGTGGACATCGCTTCCACCAACGTTGACTTCATCGGTTCAGTAAACACCGTCGGAGGACCGCATCTCGACCTCATCAATCCTTCAGAGGAAGCAATGGGCATATTCGACATTGTACCATTCCCTCACGGAGCAGAACTGGCAGGCCAGACAGTAGTGGACTTCAATCTGTCAGGTGCACAGACAGCTATACTTGCATTCCCGGGAACACATACATTCACCATGAACGTAGTGGACAAGAAGGGCTGCAAGAACAGCATTGACGTAGTACTTGTTGTTGAATAAGGAGGGAAGAACAATGAAAAAGACATTTGCAATCATTACAATAGCTGCGGCTGCCCTCGTGGCTTGCCAGAAGCAGCAGACAACCCCGGACGGAGAAGGCACCCTCGTGCTCTCCGTCAGCACCGGGGAGACCAGGGCGGCAATGACCTCGGACGAGCTTCTTGCCAATGCTGACATACGCATCTACAAGGATGATTTCTCCGGAATGGTGCGTCATTACAAATACTCGGAACTTCCCGAGAAGATATATTTGCCGTCAGGCGGATACAGGATTGACGTGCTCGCCGGAGAAGCGGCCAAAGAAACTCCTGCATACGCTTCCTGGGAGCAGAAAAGTTACAAGGGAAGCAAGACCGCAAGCGTCACTGCCGGCTCATCAGAGAGCATCACTGTAGTTGCATCGATGAACAGCATCGTTTCCAACATCACTTTCGACGAGTCTGTGGACAGTTATTTCCAGGCAGGCTACACCTGCGCCGTGAGCCTCTCTACAGTGGAAGGTGCTACTCTCTCCTACACCAAGTCGGAGAGCGGTGCTGACGGATATTTCATCGCATCCGGCTTCGAGCCTTCACTCGACTGGACATTCAGCGGCACCCTCACAAGCGGGGAGCCGTTCACCAAGAGCGGCAAGATTCAGGACGTGGAAGGCGGAAAACGCTACAAACTCGCCCTGAAATATGTGGAGAAGAACGGTATTCTCGATGTTGAAATCCTCGTGGACGACACACTCAATGAGGTTTACGACGACATCATCTTCGTGCCTGTATCCACAGGTCTCGCATCCACAGGCAAATACGAGGTTTGGGGAACCAAATTCACAGCATACGCCGACGTGGACGAGAATGAGTACGACCCGGGCAAGGTTTACTTCGAGTACAGACCTGCTGGAAGCGATGCTGGATGGACCCGCACGGAGGCCGCCACAAGGCTTGGCGAAGGCTCATATTCCGCACTTATCAGCGGACTGGCCGGGGCCACTGAATATGAGTACCGTCTCGTAGTCACCAAAACCGCTGACGGAAGCGAGGAAATCGTGGAAGGTACCAATACCATAACCACAGAGGCTACTCCTCAGGCACCTAACAGCAGTTTCGAGACTGTCAGCCACGATGAAAGCAGCAATTACTACTCGTTCTACGATCCTTCATCATCTGATGAAACTCTCCAGAGCAAGTGGTGGTGCAGCGGAAACAAGGGCTCAACTACAGTAGGTTCATCCTACCAGATTACATATCCTGACACAGGAGACAAGATGGACGGAAACCAGTCAGTATGCCTGGAGTCAAGATACGTAGTTATCAAGTTCGCTGCCGGAAACTTGTTCTGCGGACGTTTCGGAGAGACAATCGGAACAAGCGGCGGTACGGTCTATTTCGGACGTCCTTTCACCGCACGACCTACAGCTATGCGACTCTGGGCCAAGTATTCGTCCGGAACTGTAAACCGTCGCGCTGATAATGCTCCTGATGAAATCCAGAAGGGTGACTATGACAAGGCCTCCCTCAGAATCGCCCTCGGCACCTGGGACTACAAGAAGTACGGCGGTGATGCCAACAGCCCTATACTTGTGAACACAACGGATGTAAGCACATTCGTGGACTATACGACTGACGCTTCCACCATTGCCTTCGGCGAGAAAATCATTACAGCCGATGCTGACAACAGCACCAACGTATGGCAGCAGATTACCATTCCGCTCGACTACAAGACCACCACGGCATACCCTACACATATTGTAATCGCATTTGCCGCAAGTATGTATGGTGACTATTTCACAGGCTGCGACTCCAGCAAGCTGTGGATTGACAAGGTGGAACTTCTCTACGAATAATTGATTATGCGCGGAAATACTCTACTCAAGACAACGCTCAGTATCATTTCGCTGACGGTCCTTGCCCTCGGGGCAGGGGCCCAGCGTTATGACAGGGGGTACAGCCTGTCCAATCCCAACGCCTTCATTGAGAAGGGAACCTGGATGGCAGGAGGGACAGCCAGTTATTCATTCCACAACAATGATGACTACAACCTCCTCGTCGTCGAGGACATAAACTCCACAGGCTACGGTCTCAATGTCAGCCCGGCGGTCTGCTATATGATAATGAACAACATGGGAATCGGGATGAGAGTGGAGTACAGCCGCAATATGCTCAAACTCGATGATGCTCACGTGGACATCGAGGATGTGTCCCTGGATATTCACAACTATCACTACATCAAGCAGATGTTGAAAACCAAGTTTATCCTCAGGAACTACATCCCCCTCGGTGACTCGAAGCGTTTCGCAATGTTCACGGAAACCCAGCTCTCATTCGGTTACGGACAGGCAAAGGTAGCCAACGGCAACCTGGAGTACCCAAAGGGAGCCTATGACAACATAACGAACATCAGTGTCAATCTCTGTCCGGGCCTGATGGCGTTTGCGGACGAGCATTTCGCAATCGAGCTCAGCGTGAAGATGCTTGGATTGAGCATAAACCACGTCGAACAGACGAAGAACCAGGTTTACTATGGCAGCAGGAACTCCACTGCGGTCAATTTCAAGATCAATGTCCTCACAGTAGGTGTAGGAATTTATTATTATCTGTAGCCTATGAGGAAGATTATAGCAATACTTATCGCATTCCTGCCCCTCATGACCGATATCACGGCCAGGGACCGGAACAGGGAACCCCGTATCATGGGTGTCCCCATGAATGTGAACGACACAAGTTCCAATGGCAGAAGACTGGCCCAGAGGCTGTTCATAGGCAAGGGCGAAGTCGGATTGGGGGTATCTTTCTCTTATCTTGACATTGACAGCAACGACAGCGACTACCTGATGCTGCTCCAGAATTGCAATGCCTACGCAAAGACCTTCAGCGTAATTCCTATGGTATCCTACGCCATAAAGGACAACAAGGTCCTGGGGGCCCGGTTCAAGTATTCAACCTTCACAGGTAATATTTCAGAGGCGGATTTGAGCCTGCTCAGCGATGACCTTACCCTGAATGTGGAGAGAATCAGGGCCAACGGCGACACCTACCAGACTGCATTATTCTACCGTTCATATCTCGGACTGGACGACCACGGAAGATTCGGTCTCTTCAATGATGTCCAACTGGCATACACGCACGGCAGGACGACGTTCTCCTATGGGGACATTGGGCTCGATGCCTACAATCTATCCGACAAGCTCCATCTCAGCCTGCATCCGGGACTTGAGGTATTCGCAATGAACAACGTCAGCATTAACGTCAGCATTGGAATCGGCGGGTTGAGATACACCAATATCAGATGTATGGAAAATGGGCAAGTAACCGGGCGCAGACATGCGGGCAACGCACGTTTCTACCTGGATATCACCGATATACGCATTGGTCTAACCATCCACATTTAGAGTATGAGAAGAATCCTTTCCATCCTGTCGGCAGCGGCAGTCATCGTGTCCTGTATCCACAATGACCTGCCTTACCCTGTCATTGAGGCTTCCATCACATCCTTGGAGGTGGATGGTGCCAGCACCGTGGAGATAAACAGCCTTAAGCGTGTGATAAACATTACGCTTGAAGAGACCACGGACATCAGGAACGTGAACATAAAGAACATCAGTTTCAACGACCCCAAGGTGAAACCGTCCTGGAACGTATGCGGATTCAGGGATCTCTCAAATCCCATCAAATTGACATTGACCACCTTCGCAGACTACGACTGGAGGATTGAGGCCACACAGCCTATTGAGCGCTGGTTTTCAATGCCTATGCAGGTGGGAGAGAGCGCAGTGGATGTCGAGAACAAGAGGGTTGTGGTCAGGGTAGCGTCTGCGGCCGACGTGAAAAATATTCAGATTACAAGCTGCAAGCTCGGGCCCAAGGATATAAGCACATATACTCCGGACCCTTCCACAATCACGGATTTCACCGATGAACGGACAATCCAGGTGGCCTACCACAATGTGAAGGAGAACTGGACCATATATGTGGAGCGCAGTACTACGACCGTCAAATTCCTCAAACTCGACCCTTGGACAAGAATCGCCTGGCTGAGTGCCGAAGGAATCTCCGGAAACGACAACGGCTTCAGATTGAGGGAGGCAGGCACAGAAGAATGGCAGACAATCAGTCCAAGCTCCCAAAATGGAGGAAAGTTCGAGGTAGGTGTAGATGGTCTCAGGCCTGAGACAACCTACGAATGCAAGGCTTTCAGCGGAAGTGAAGAGACTGAAGTACAGACATTTACGACTGAAGACGAAAGACAGTTGCCTAATGCCGGCTTCGAGACCTGGTCCAAGGCCGAGTCTGACAAATATTACTCGTTCTTCGACCCTTCATCCACTGAAGAGGAATTGCAGGCCAAGTGGTGGGGCAGCGGAAACAAGGGTTCCACTACAGTTGGCTCGTCCTACACTATAACAATGCCATGCACGGACGATTACGTGGAGGGAAAGAGTTCCCTGCTCATGGCATCTGCGTATGTGGTCATAAAGTTCGCTGCCGGCAATATCTTCTCCGGAGAATACTACAAGACCATAGGCACCAGCGGCGGAGTTATCCGTATGGGAAGGCCATTTACGAACAGGCCTCAGAAACTCACTGCGTGGATTAAATACAGGGCTGGTGTCATCACTGAAAAGACCTTCGGGGAGAAGCCAGACAATGACCCTGTAAAGGTGGGTGACCGCGACAGGGGAAGCATCTGGGTGGCTCTCGGAGACTGGGATTACCACAAGTACGGCGGTTCGGAGGAATCTCCTGTGGAGTTGAACACCAATGACAAGAGTACGTTCTTCGACCCTAAGGGTGAGAATGTCATCGCATACGGAGCTTTCGTGGCGGACAGGGATTATGACCAGTGGACGAAGGTGGAGGTACCTCTGGAGTATGTCACGACTTCCAAGAAGCCTACACACATCATTGTTTCCTGTGCTTCGAGCATGCTGGGTGACTATTTCACCGGAAGTGCTGACTCGAAGATGTGGATTGATGACATCCGGCTGGAATATTGATGACAATGATTAAGGGTGGCTTTCGGGCCACCCTTTTTCGTAATTGCCGTATCGTGAGACGAACGGTCTAGCCGATCTCGGCCCCGTTGGCAAGCGTCTCGGCCGGAGTAACGAACCTCATCTTCCCGTCATTCTGGCGGGCCATTAGAATCATTCCCTTGGACTCGATTCCGCGGATCTTCCTCGGAGCAAGGTTGGCCAGAATGCAAATCTGCTTCCCGACCATTTCCCCAGGGGAATAGAACTCGGCAATGCCGGAGACAATCGTACGTTTGTCAATGCCGGTATCAATGGTAAGTTTCAGCAACTTGTCCGTCTTGGGCACACGCTCAGCCTCAAGCACGGTAGCCGTACGGATATCCATCTTTTCGAAATCCTCGAACGAGCATTCAGCCTTCTGGGGGGTCACTACCTTGGCAGCCTCAGCCTTCGCAGCAGCCTCACGCTCTGTCCTGATAGATTCAAGGCGGGCCAGCTGGGCATTGATGACATCGTCCTCAATCTTGGCAAAGAGGAGTTCAGGCTCATTGAGTTGATGACCTGCAGGGAGAAGGTCTGTGTCTCCCAGGCGGGACCAGGTGAGAGATTTCTCAGTTCCGGCTTCGCCAGGGGCCGGCACGGTGTGAATCGCAGCACCCTCGCCAGGCCTGTAAGTATTGACAGTCTCCTGCTCACCCTGGCGATGGTCAATTCCTGCATAGATATCCACGTCCAGCATCTTGCGCAGTTTCTCTGCGGCAAACGGAGTGAACGGCTCGAATGCGATGGCCAGGTCGGCGCATATCTGGAGGCAGACATTGAGGATGGTACCGGTACGCTCCATATCGGTCTTGGCCACCTTCCAAGGCTCCGTATCGGATATGTATTTGTTGCCCACGCGGGCTATGGACATTGCATCCTTGAGTGCCTCGCGGAAATGGTAGCCCTCAATGTTCTTCTCAAGCGAAGCCCTGAGTGCAGGAATCTCCGCCAATGCCTCACGGTCAATGTCAATGAGTTCCCCGCAGGCCGGAACCTTGCCGCCGAAATACTTGTGGGTCAGGACAACAGCCCTGTTCACGAAGTTTCCGAAAATGGCCACCAGTTCGCTGTTGTTGCGGGCCTGGAAATCCTTCCAGCTGAAGTCATTGTCCTTGGTTTCAGGAGCATTGGCTGTGAGGACATATCTCAGCACATCCTGCTTGCCCGGGAAATCATTGAGATACTCGTGAGCCCAAACCGCCCAGTTGCGGGAAGTGGAAATCTTGTCCCCTTCGAGGTTCAGGAACTCATTGGCAGGGACATTGTCCGGCAGGATGTAGCCGTCGCCGTAGGCCTTCAGCATCGACGGGAACACAATGCAGTGGAACACGATATTGTCCTTCCCGATGAAATGTACAAGCTTGGTATCCTCGCTCTTCCACCATTTTGCCCAACTCTCCGGGAGGAGCTCCTGGGTATTGGAAATGTAGCCGATCGGGGCATCGAACCATACGTAAAGTACCTTGCCCTCGGCCCCCTCTACCGGAACCGGTACGCCCCAGTCGAGGTCACGGGACACGGCACGCGGCTGGAGACCTCCGTCAATCCAGCTCTTGCACTGGCC
Organism: Candidatus Cryptobacteroides sp.; assembly: GCA_051870395.1. Lineage (GTDB taxonomy): Bacteria > Bacteroidota > Bacteroidia > Bacteroidales > UBA932 > Cryptobacteroides. The sequence goes on from JBJEBV010000118.1 coordinate 72,401, forward strand.
ATAGACATTGCTCCTCCATTCCTTGTGACCGTCCAGAATCCACTCGCCCAGCCATTTCTCATATTGGTCAAGAGGAAGGTACCAGTGGGTGGTCTTTTTCTTCACAGGCTCGGCGCCGCTGAGCTTGGATTTCGGATTGATGAGCTCCTCAGGGCTGAGGGTACTTCCGCATTTCTCGCACTGGTCTCCATACGCTCCCTCTGCACCGCATTTCGGGCAGGTACCTACAATGTACCTGTCAGCGAGGAAGGTCTTGGCCTCCGGGTCGTAGTACTGCTCGGATTCCTTGGTAATGAACTTGCCCCCGTCGTAGAGTTTGCGGAAAAACTCGGAGGCATTCTTCTCGTGTACCCTCGAACTGGTACGCCCGTAAATGTCGAAATTGATTCCGAGTCCGGAGAACGAGTCCTTGATAATCTTGTGGTACTCGTCCACGATATCCTGCGGCGTACAGCCCTGCTGGCGGGCCTTGATGGTAATAGGCACTCCGTGTTCGTCGCTTCCGCACACATACAGGACGTCCTCTCCCCTCATCCTGAGATATCTCACATAGATATCCGCAGGTACGTATACACCGGCGAGATGGCCGATGTGGACAGGGCCGTTGGCGTATGGCAGCGCGGCGGTCACGAGTGTTCTTTTAAATTTCTTGTCCATATTGTTGTCTCAATTATTATCTGTGTTACTGGACTCTCCCGAGGCGCTCGGAAATGGTCTTCCTGATCATATTGACCTTCTGTACCTGCTGTAGAATCTCGAATTGTTCCTTGATATTGTCCCCGCCCTCACGCCTGAGACGCTGGAGAACCTCGGCCAGTTCCAATTCCTTCTTCTTGACTCTCAGTAGTTTATAGACGAGTATGGCTTTCGGGACAGTCATTACGAGGAATGATGAAGTCGCCGTCATTGAGTTGCGGAGTCCCTTGACCGTGAGTTCGTGCTTCATCGAGAGCATTGAGGCCACCTCGTCTGCAAGGCGGGCATCCTCACCGTTCAGCATTGTCCTTACGATGTCATCCTGGGTCAGGTCAGGATTGCTGTCGTAAAGGTCGAAGTATTCATTGTAAATCTTGCGGAGAATGGTGTTGCCGAACTCGTGGCTGTCCGCTTCCAGGGCATCCCTGATGAAGTCGGCCACTGTCACGCAGCCCTGGCTGTCGAAGTATTCGGAATCCGACTCGAATTCGAGAAGGGACAATCCGTGATTGAGTATCAGGCCTGTGAGTTCTTTCTCGGAAGGGAGTAGCAGCGGGTCTTCGTAAAGCGGTTTGGCATCTGGGGCAATATTCCTGCCAATACCGGAATCAGGGCCAGCATTGCCCCTGTTCATCCCGGAATCAATTACAGCATTGTCCCGGTCATAAGCCCCGGGAAGCACGGCATTTCCGGAGACTGCCGCGGTGCTGTCCTGCCCCGGGCCTGTATCCCCCTGCACCGGAACATTATTTCCTGTCATCCTTCCGTCCTGGGCATCAGCACGCTGCCGGCGCATCTCCTCCTTCTTCTCCTCCTCCCGCATTGTCCTTACGGCATCATTGATTTTCGAATATACGAGACTCTCGTCAATGCTGAATTTGGCGCTGACATCCTGGACATACATCGCCTTCTTCACCTGGTCGGGAATGAGGGCGAGTGTCCCGGCTATTTCATTGACGAGGTTGGCACGCCTGATGGGGTCGTTGCCGGCATCGCCTATCAGCTGGTCAGTCCTGTAGGATATGAAGTCCTGTTCGTGTTCCTCAATGAAGGCCTTGACTTCTTCCAGAGTGTGTTTCCTTGCGAATGAGTCCGGGTCATCCCCGTCCGGTATCAGGACTACCCTGACATTGAGTCCGCCCTTGAGGCAGAGTCCGATTCCCCTTTCCGCAGCGTGGATTCCGGCGGCGTCCCCATCGTACATTATTGTCACATTCTCTGTGAACTTGCGTATCAGGTTGACCTGCTCGACAGTAAGTGAAGTACCGCTGGAGGCCACTACATTGGTGATTCCGAGCTGGTGCATGGACAGGACATCGAGATATCCCTCGACAAGGATGCACCTGTCCTTGCGGACTATCTCACTCTTGGCGAAATAAATTCCGTAGAGCGTGGTCCGCTTGTCATAGACCTCCGTCTGGGGAGAATTGACATATTTTCCGATGTTCCTCTCCTTGTAGTCAGACCTGAGAGTTCTGCCACCAAAGCCTATAATCCGGCCGCTGACCGTGTGAATCGGGAACATTGCCCTCTCCCTGAACTTGTCCACGAGGCTGCCGTCATCGCGCTGTATGCAAACTCCCGTAGCGACAAGGTATTCAGGCTTGTATCCATCCTCAACGGCTTTCTCGCAAAGAGCCGTACCCTTCATCGGGGACCAGCCAAGCCCGTATTTTTCAATGGTGGCATCTTCGAGACCCCTGTTTTTGAAATAGGCATATCCAAGGCTCCTTCCCTCCTGGGTCTTGAGGCTTTCCTGAAAGAACTTCCCAGTGTATTCCAGGACGAGCATCAGGCTCTCCCTCCTCTGCCTGGAGGCTATTTCCTCCGGTGTCTCTTCTTTCTCCCTGACTTCAATGCCGTATTTCTTCGCAAGATATTTCAATGCCTCGACATAGCTCATTGACTCGTGTTCCATCACGAAACGCACGGCCGAGCCTGTCTTTCCGCAGCCGAAACAATGATAGATTCCCTTGGTAGGCGATACCGAGAATGAAGGTGTTTTCTCGTTGTGGAACGGACAACAAGCCACGTAATTCGCCCCCCTTCGCTTGAGGGAAACGAAATCACTGACGACCTCGACTATCTGCGCCGTATCGAGAATCTTGTTTACGGTATCCTGGGGAATCATTGTTTGTTGTTATTCCTTGCGGTATTCCACGTCCTTCACATCAGCAAGCGACGGCGGAACATCATCGTCATCATCGTCGCGGGGGCCCTGGCCTTCCCTGAACTTGATTTCGTATGCCTCCTTGGCTTTCTGCACCCTGAACATTGAAATCAGGTCAGAAACGCCATAGACAATCAGCATTATGCCTGCAAGCAGGGACATTATCCTCTCGGAGAACGGATTGAAAAGGAGCGTGATGCCGCCCAGGAGGGCCAGAATGCAGAGTATCAGTGAGAAGCCTCCCATTCCGACCAATGACATTGTGCCGGTGAGCACGACGAGCTGGAGAATGCCGAAGAGTAATATCGCCACTCCTATGAGTGTGACAATGATGCCTGATACTGCCGTCGGAAAGAGATAGAGCAGAAGGCCAATGATAATGTCCACAACGGCATTGACCGACATCAGTGACATGGCTCCGCTCTTGCGGTTGACATAACCGTAAACAAAAGAGACGACGCCGGCCGCAAAAAGGAATGCGGCGATAACCTTGACCACGGTGACTGTGGCATTGGTGCTTATAACCATCACCAATCCGATGGCGACGGCCGACAAGGAGCGCAGGATGCTGCTGAACTTGCTGTTGTATCCGAATGTTATCATTTCAATAGTATTTTTATATATTACATGCAGACATTCTACAAAATTACATATTTTTTATCTGATTCCCGATAATTTAAATGATTATCCGCAAATCGTACAGAAGATCCCTTGCAATGTTTGCAAAATGGTCAGATTGTAACCCAATGGTGAAAAATTTAAAATTTATCCAAACCACTAAAAATTTCGCTAAATAAAGGGGTGGCAAAACCACCTTTTTGA
>JBJEBV010000119.1:0-27883 GCA_051870395.1 Candidatus Cryptobacteroides sp.
TTTTCAACCTAGCTTTTTTTGTTTAAATTTTACTTGCGAAACTTAAATTAAAAATTGTCGCCAAAAGTGTCGCAAAGTTAGAAATAAATCACTACTTTAGCAAAAATATCGGAAATATGGAAGGAGCGAAAGACATAGGAGGGATTTCCATCACTTTCGCGGCCGGAGTGGCCGCGGGAACATTCGTAATCAGCGCATTCCATAGTCTCACAGCATGTTACGTCACCGGAGAAACCGTCCTGCTCACCTGCCTTGTGGCAATGTTCCTCCTGCATTATGGTGAATACCGCTCCTGGTGGCTGGCTGCCCTGATATTCTTTCTCTCAGGAATGACCGTCGCCTCGATTTCAGGGATATCTGCGGCAGGTATGGCAGATACTGGAAGCGGACTCGCAATGAAGGCGGCCGGATGGGCCAACTCCCTGAAAAATGTCATTGACAGCCTTCCGTTCAAGGATGAGAGAACATCTGCCCTGCTCAAGGCCCTGCTGACTGGAGACAGGAGCAGCCTCGACCAGGACATTGTCCGGAACTTCAGGACAAGCGGGGCATCCCATATCCTGGCACTTTCGGGCCTGCATCTCGGAATCATCTACATTTTCATAAGGAGAATGCTCACTGTCCTGGGAAACACGCCTGGGGCCAAAATAGCACGCAGCCTCGCAACCGTTTCAATATCAGGAGCATATACATTGGCAACCGGGGCATCCCCATCTCTAGTCAGGGCCTTTCTGTTCATCCTCCTCAATGAATCCGCTCACATCCTCCACCGTGACAGCCACCCTGAAAGAGTGCTTTGTGCTTCCCTGACCCTCCAGCTTGCGATAAACCCCGGAAACATAACGTCACCGGGGTTCCAACTCTCTTATCTCGCAATGGGAGGAATAATGTTCCTCTTCCCCGTCCTGAAGTCCTGGTTCACGGCAGATGGAGGATTCTCGCCAATGAAGAAAATCTGGGATGCGGCCGCATTGGCAGTTTCCTGCCAGATTTTCACGGCTCCGGCAGCCTGGTACCATTTCCGGACCTTCCCGATGAACTTCCTGATTACCAACCTTCTGGCATTGCCTGTAACATCATTCCTGATGACATTGGCGGTGCCGTCTGTCCTGCTCGCCTGCCTGGGAGTCTGTCCGGGATTTCTCATCAAAGCCACAGAATTTCTCTCACAGGCATTGATGTTCATCGTCGAGGTTATAGCCGGGATGTGACAGATATCTTCACGCACTCCGCTTGTCCGAAATGCCGGGCTAGCCTACATAACCGCCCTCCGACTTCCAATGCACGAAGCCATAGACGGAGGAAACGGTGTAGAATACGTAAAGGGCTGTCATCCACCACATTCCCTGCATTGCGCACATTATCACATAGAAAAAGTCGGCGAATATCCAGAGCAGCCACTGTTCCTTGTACGAACGGGCCAGCCACCAGGTGGCGATGACACTGAGCACCGTCACGAAAGCGTCCATCCCCGACATTGAGTCGCCTAGAATACGGAGAAGCCAGATGAATGCTGCGGTACCTGCCACCAGGGCAAGAAGGCTCCACATCACCACGGGCAGGGTAAGACGACGGAGATGAATGCTCCCAGTCTTGTCCTCGTCACGCTTCCAGGAAATGTAGCCGAACACGGCCACAAGCACGTAGTAAACATTCAGCCCCATCGAGGCATAGAGGCCCTGGTTGTAGAATACAATAACAGATGCGACTCCTGAGATTACCTGCAGGAGCCACATCATATTGTTCTGTCTAATCTCGAACAGAAGGAAAAGTACGCCCGTCACAAGGGCGAAAATTTCCATTGCCATAAAGATAACTATTTGGTCTTCACGGAGTTGAGAAGGTCGAGCTTGCCCTCGTCAATCAGGTGGAGAATCATCTCACCGAAGAGCGTATTGGCCCAGGCAAACCACTTCCTGGTAAACTTCGAAGGGTCATCCTTGTGGAAAGACTCGTGCATGAAACCGGTGCCGGCATCAGTATTGAGCAATGTCTCCACGCACCATTTGATTTCCTTGTCATTATCTGAAGTCAATGCCCTCATGATGATGCTCATAGGCCATACCATGTCGTATCCGATATGCGGTCCGCCGATTCCCTCGGCAGCCTTGCCCTTGAAGAAGTAAGGATTGGACTGGCTGAGGACGAACTTCCTGGTATTCTTCCAGACAGGGTCATCGAAGGAAACCGTACCGAGATAAGGCATTGCCAGAAGACTTGGCACATTGGCGTCATCCATCAGGAACTTGTTGCCGAATCCGTCCACCTCGAAGGCGTAAATCTGGCCGAACTCTGGATGCTCCACCACGGCGTATTTCTTGAGCGCAGCCTCCACCTCATTGGCGAGAGCGCGGCATTCCTTGGCCATTTTCTTCTCCTTGTTCACGGTCTCAAGAATCTCCGCAGCCTTTCTCAATGCACTGACTGCAAAGAAGTTGGAAGGAACGAGGAAGTCGAATGTAGTGGCATCGTCCGAAGGTCGGAAAGAAGAAACGATGAGGCCTACAGGATTTACAGGATTGCCGTATCCGTCACAGCACTTAGTATCGAGCTGGCGGTCTGTTGTACGGCGGAAACTGTAAGGTCCGAGACCATCCTTCCTCTGCTGGGCCCTGAGAGTCTCGAGAATCTTGCCGGCTGCCTCAACCCATTTCGGGCCGAAAACGGAATCATCACCAGTCACCTTCCAATACTCGTATGCAAGACGAATCGGATAGCACTGGGAATCAATCTCCCATTTGCGCTCGTGGATGTATGGATTCATCTCCGTGAAATCGGACTCCCACTCGCTGCCGGTAGGCCCGTCATTGTAGGCATTGGCATAAGGGTCATGGCAGATGAGGGAGAACTGGCAGTTGATTACACCGGCCAGGAGATTGCGGAGATGCTCATCCTCCTTCGCAAATCTGACATAAGGCCACACCTGGGCACCGGAATCCCTGAGCCACATGGCGTGAATGTCTCCGGTATAGACGAATGTCCTCCAGTTTCCATCCTCGTCCTTGCCGAAATGAACGGTGGTATCGAGAGTATTCGGGAAACAGTTGGCAAACATCCAGGCCAACTTCTTGTTCTTGAGGAGGCCAGAAACCTTGACTATCTCATTCTCAACTGCTTGGGACACGAAGAGTCGGTTCTCCGGAGCCGGACGGTTGGAAACATAGTCCTGGGCGGACATCGAAAGGGCGGCAAGAAGCGCAGCCGCAGAAACAAAAAATTTTCTCATAACAAGTGTCATAATTCAAGTGGTTCGACTTAGGGTACAATCACCCTCAATGCAGGCAAAGATAGCACAAAAAAATCACTTCTTACAATACCTCCAGAAGTTCCACCTTGAACACAAGGGCGGCATAAGGAGGAATTGCACCCGGCGCACCGGCCTCGCCGTATGCCAGATTGTAAGGAATGTAGAGTTCCCAGGCAGAGCCCTCCGGCATGAGCTGAAGAGCCTCTGTCCAGCCTGCAATCACCTGATTCACACCGAAAACAGCCGGCTCATCCCTGTCGTAGGAACTGTCGAACTTCATTCCGTTCGGCAATGTTCCCTCATAGTGGCATTTAACCTTGTCTGTCCTGCCCGGCTTCCTGCCGTCTCCTGATTTCAGGACCTTGTACTGGAGGCCGCTCGGAAGCACGACAACCCCTTCCTTCTTGGCATTTGCCGCGAGGAAGGCTTCCCCTTCCTTCTTCATGGCCTCGCCGATTTCTGCCTGGCGTCCAGCCTGCTCTTCCTGGATTTTCCCGAAGAATTCGTCCAGAAGCTCACCTGCCTCCTTGTATGATATTGCAGGTTCGGAACCTGTCAATGTGGCCTTGAGGCCTGCTGTGAAATCGTCGAAGGAAATCTCCCTGACGCCTGATTGGAGCATATTATGGGCAATGCTCATACCCAATGCGTAACTGTTTTTGTCCATTATTTTGTCGATTAATATTCATCCCAGGCCTTTACCTGGATGTCATCCAGGCTCATCGAGCAGAATGCGCGGATGAAGGCTACGGCGAGACGGGCGTTGGTGAAAAGCGGTACATTGAAGTCAATGGCCGCCCTGCGGATAAGATAGCCGTTCGAAAGTTCCTGCGAAGTGAAGTTCTTGGGAATATTGATGACCATCTCGACCTCCTTGTTCCGAATCATGTCAAGAGCCGGGGTGAACCTTCCCTTGAAATTCGGGTCATCGCATTCAGAAGGCCAGAGCACGCGGGTGCAAGGCACGCTGTTCTCGATGAAGTAGCGGTAAGTTCCGCTGGTTGCATACAGTTCATAGCCATGTGCCACCAGGAGACGGCAACCCTGGAGCATATCAGCCTTCTGGAGAGGGTCACCTGTAGAAAGCAGAATCTTCTTCGACGGAATGGTGTTGCCCACTGAGAGTACCGACTTGAGCAGGGCCTCGTCGAGATTGTCCCCGAGACATCCCACCTCACCGGTAGAGGACATATCCACTCCCAGCATCGGGTCAGCCTCCTCAAGACGTGCGAATGAGAACTGGGAGGACTTGACTCCCACATAGTCCAGGTCGAAGGCACTCTTCTGCGGTGCAGCAGGATGCTTTCCGAGCATCACCTTGGTAGCCAGTTCTATGAAATTGATTTTCAGCACCTTTGACACGAACGGGAAACTTCGTGAAGCTCTCAGGTTGCACTCGATGACCTTGATCTGGTTCTCCTTTGCGAGGAACTGGATATTGAAAGGTCCGGAAATCTGGAGCGCACCTGCAATCTGGCGGGCAATCTTCTTGATTCTCCTGACTGTCTCCACATAAAGCTTCTGCGGAGGGAATTGTATAGTAGCGTCACCTGAGTGGACACCGGCATATTCGATATGCTCGGAAATGGCGTAGGCAAGAACTTCTCCACCGTCAGCGACAGCATCGAACTCGATTTCCTTGCACCTGTCCATAAACTTGCTTATCACGACAGGATGCTCCTTGGAAACGTCGGATGCAAGCGAAAGGAAATGACGGAGCTGCTCATTGTCATAGCATACATTCATGGCCGCACCGGAGAGGACGTAAGAAGGACGTACCAGAACCGGGAAACCGACCTTGTCAATGAATCTGTCCACATCGTCCATAGTCGTGAGCTCGCTCCACTCCGGCTGGTCAACACCGAGAGCATCCACAATGCTGGAGAACTTGTTCCTGTCCTCAGCCTTGTCAATATCCTGGGCCCTGGTTCCCAGAATCGGGACCTTTGCCCTCGCAAGCCTGAGAGCCAGGTTGTTAGGAATCTGGCCGCCAACCGATACCACAGTCCCGTGAGGGTTCTCCATCTCAATGATGTCCATTACCCTCTCGAACGTAAGCTCGTCGAAATAAAGCCTGTCACACATATCGTAGTCGGTGGACACGGTCTCAGGGTTGTAGTTTATCAGCACTCCCCTGTAGCCCTCCTTGCGAAACGTCTCGATACAGTTCACCGAACACCAGTCAAACTCTACGGAACTTCCGATACGGTAGGCTCCGGAACCGAGAACCACGACTGACTTGCCGTCATTCTCGAACTTGATATCATTATAAGTACCGTTGTAAGTCAGGTAGAGATAATTGGTAGCTGCCGGGAACTCCGCTGCGAGAGTATCTATCTGCTTCACTACAGGCACTATTCCAAGAGACTTCCTGTACTCCCTCACGATATCCTGGGCCTCAGCCGAGTTGACCTTGTCCTTGAATACGGCCCTCTGAATCTGGAAATCCGAGAAGCCCTGGCACTTGGCCTGGCGGAGAAGGTCCTCCGGCATTGACTCGAGAGTGTCATAGCCGAGCATCTCGTGGTAAGTTCCGACAATATTGGAAAGTTTGTCGAGGAACCATTTGTCAATCTTGGTGAGAGCGTGAATCTGGTCAACCGTGTATCCCGCACGCATTGCCTTGGAAATCACGAATATACGCTTGTCAGTAGGCTCCTTGAGCGCCTCGTCGATATCGGCCACCTGCAGCTCCTTGTTGCCGACGAAGCCGTGAGCCCCCTGACCAATCATCCTGAGGCCCTTCTGGATTGCCTCCTCGAATGAGCGGCCTATTGACATCACCTCACCGACACTCTTCATGCTTGAGCCGATCTTCCTCGAAACTCCGTGGAACTTAGAAAGGTCCCAGCGCGGAATCTTGCAGACAATATAGTCCAATGCAGGCTCGAAGAATGCCGGAGTGGTCTTGGTCACGGAATTCTTCAGGTCGAAGAGGCCGTAGCCGAGGCCGAGCTTGGCGGCAACGAATGCCAGAGGATAGCCGGTCGCCTTGGAGGCAAGAGCCGAAGACCTTGACAGCCTGGCATTTACCTCAATAACCCTGTAATCCATGGCATCCGGGTCGTATGCATACTGTACATTACATTCACCCACAATGCCGATATGCCTTACAATGCGGATAGAAAGTTCGCGAAGGAAATAATAATCCTTGTTCGACAATGTCTGTGAAGGAGCCACGACAATACTCTCTCCGGTATGGATGCCGAGAGGGTCGAAGTTCTCCATATTGCAGACAGTGATACAATTGTCATATTTGTCCCTGACCACCTCGTACTCAATTTCCTTCCAGCCCTTCAGGGATTTCTCCACGAGAACCTGCGGGGAGAAAGAGAAAGCCTTGGTGCAGAGTTCCCTGAGCTGTTCGTCATTCTCGCAGAAACCTGAACCCAGGCCGCCCAGGGCGTATGCCGCACGGACAATCAGGGGATAGCCGAGAGAATGGGCGGCCTCCAGGGCCTCCTCCATTGACTCCGCCGGATGGGACTTTATGGTCTTGACATCTATTTCATCGAGTTTCTTCACGAAAAGATCCCTGTCTTCCGTGTCCATAATGGCCTGGACAGGTGTACCGAGCACCTCCACTGCATATTTCTCGAGAACGCCCTTCTCGTACAGTTCCACTCCGCAGTTCAGGGCTGTCTGGCCTCCGAACGAAAGGAGAATGCCCTGTGGACGCTCCTTGGCAATGACTTTCTCCACGAAATACGGGGTCACCGGCAGGAAGTAAATCTTGTCGGCCACTCCTTCAGATGTCTGTACTGTGGCAATGTTCGGGTTTATGAGGACAGTCTCAATGCCTTCCTCGCTCAATGCCTTGAGGGCCTGTGAACCGGAATAGTCGAACTCTCCGGCCTGTCCAATCTTCAATGCGCCGGAACCGAGGATGAGAACTTTCTTTATATTCGGATTTTTCATTTCTCTGTCGTTTATGGGATGTTTGAGACTTCCTACAATTTGCTGATAAACTCGTCGAAGAGGAATTCGGTGTCGGTAGGACCGCTGGATGCCTCAGGATGGAACTGAACCGAGAAGAACGGCTTGGTCTTGTGACGCACACCCTCATTGGTCCCGTCATTCATATTCACGAACCAAGGCTCCCAGTCCGGGCCGAGTGCGCTGGAATCCACCGCATAACCGTGGTTCTGCGAAGTAATGTAGCATTTGTTAGTACCGAGCATGCGCACAGGCTGGTTATGGCTCCTGTGTCCGTATTTGAGTTTGTATGTAGTGGCTCCGGCAGCCCTGGAAAGCAGCTGGTTTCCCATACAGATTCCAAAAATCGGCTTGTCTCCCTCCATTGCCTTGCGGAGACGCTCCACAGTCACCTGGCAGAACTCAGGATTGCCAGGGCCGTTGGAAATAAAGAGTCCGTCATAGTCGAGGCTAAGGAAATCATAATCCCAAGGCACCCTTATCAGTTCAACCCCCCTGTCCACGAAACAACGGAGGATATTGTGCTTCACACCGCAGTCCACGAGGACGACTTTCTTGTCACCGGAACCGTAGCGAATCACCTCCTTGCAGCTTACGATGTCGATCTGGTTGTCGAGATTCGGGTCGTGGACCTCCTCCGGAGAAGGAGCTTCCTGTCCGTCCGGAACAATGACTCCAAGCATTGAGCCGTTCTCCCTCAAGACCTTCGTAAGTTCCCTTGTATCAATGCCATAGATTCCCGGAATCTTCTGTTCCTTCATCCACTGGTCCAAACTTTTTACAGCATCCCAATGGCTGTACTGGAATGAATATTCGGAAATGACAAGGCCCCTGACCCATATTTTCTCCGACTCGAAATTGAGGGAAATCCCATTGGCGTCAATGCCCTCGTCCGGCACGCCGTAGTTTCCGATAATCGGGTAGGTCACACAAAGAATCTGTCCTGAGTAGGACGGGTCAGTGAGGCTTTCCGGATATCCTACCATTGCCGTGGAGAACACGACCTCACCGTCGCAAGGCTTGTCATAACCGAATGACCAGCCCCTGAGTTCCATTCCGTTCCTGAGACGGAGCGTTGCCCGAAGTTTATTTTCCATCTTGAACTTTATGACAAAAAAACGGCCACCCCTGACGGAAATGGCCGATAATCAACTAAATATCAAAAACAACGACGCTTCCGGGTTACCGGAGATATTGAAGTATGTTCCTGTCTTCATCATAGCGGTCGTGCTGTTTTGATTTCAGAATGCAAATATAGTCAATTCCACGCTAATCTGCAAAGTCGAAGTTCCAAAAATCAGAAATTCGCATAAATAGGCAATCCGCCGGCAGCGGAAGAAGGCAGAAGATAGGCTGCCTGTAGGGCTATCCATATTGCAAAGGCGATGAAAAATGCACACCCGAGGATGCCTGATTTCGTCAAGAGCCTGTCTGTCAATGAATTCCAGGAAGAAGGAAGAAAATGCAGCGCATAGCCTGCAAGCATTAGCCAGACAGCGGGGCGGGCAGTTGCGGCAATACTGGGAAGGGCCCCGGGATTGAAATCATTGAATATGGAAGCAATCATGCTGAAGGCGGAGCCGGAAGACGGAGCCGTGAAGAAAATCCAGCCTGCCACAACGATGTGGAAGGTGAGAAGTCCGGAGAAAAGCCTGGCAAGAGGCCTCATCCCTTCCCCTGTCTTGTGAGCACCAGGTACGACGGCCAGCCAAACCTTATGCAAGGCTAATGAAAGCCCGTGAAGAAGTCCCCAAATGGCGAAAGTCAGGCCGGTACCGTGCCAGAGACCGCCAAGGAACATGGTGATTACCAGATTGATATAAGTCCTGGCACTTCCCTTGCGGTTACCTCCGAGAGGAATGTAGAGATAGTCCTTGAGCCAGGATGAAAGCGAAATATGCCATCTTCTCCAGAACTCGGTGATAGTTGCGGACTTATACGGGGCGTCGAAATTGAGCGGCAGCCTGAAGCCCATCAGCAGGGATATTCCCGAGGCCAGATCGGTATATCCGGAAAAATCACAGTAAATCCTGATGGCGAATGCGTATGCCCCGAGAAGAGCCACCGAACCGGCATTGCCCAACTCCCCGGCGAATACCGGGCCGGAGAGGAGAGTGCCTACGCATTTTGCTATTACACAATATTTTACGATACCGGATGCAATGAGCCTTGCGGCCTTTCCCATATCCTCACTGCTTATCCTGACAGACTCAGCCATCAGCTGGGGAACGAAGTCCCGGCAGCGGACTATAGGGCCGAGAGTCATCTTCGGAAAGAAGGCCAGAAGGAGGAGATAGTCGGTATACTTTACAGGAGTCGGAGCGGTGCGCCTGTATGCGTCCACGATGCAGGAAATGGACTGGAAAATGAAGAAAGACACTCCGGCCGGAATTATCAATGCCTTGATGCTCAATGCCTCAGCACCAGTGAGAACAGCGGCGAGAGATGCGAAGAGTCCCGAGCATTTGAAGAACACCAGGACTGCCACGTCAATGATTACCGACAATGCAGTCCTAGCTTTCCTGGATTTGTCCGGCCTGTTTTCCTCTGCAAGGAACCTGCAGGCCTGCCAGTCGACCAGGGCTACGGCCGCAAGAAGAAGGACATACATTCCGCTCAGTTTCCAATAAAGGAAGAGCGAGAAGACCAGAAGGAGGGGATTTCGCAGCGATTTTCTTCCGCAGACCAGGCTGTAGATGGCAAGAAACACGGTGAATACGACGAGGAACCAGCCGCTCGCCAAGGAGAAAGACCCTGTCTGGAAGAAGCCGCCCATCGTCATTTCATTTTCAATGTGGCAGGAGCCGCCTCAAGAACGGCAGCCTCTTTCATCAAAGAATCCAGGGCCGCAGATTCCACCCTTGCCAATTCCTCCGCACGCATCGCAGCATCAGCATCGTAAACACATTGAAGCAGAGCCTCATAGAACTTCCCGGCAAATGCTTTTCCGCCTTTGTAGTTTATATGTGTACGGTCATCCGATACGTATCCGTTTGCCGAGAATGCCTCCATTCCGCCGAGGGTTCGCATTGCGGCCAAAGTATTCCAGTAGCAGACCCCGCAACCTTCAGCCGAACGCTTCTGCCAGAGATTCAGTATGTCCGGAGAATTGATCGGGCGGAAAGAACCGGTCTCGGCATCCTTGATCCATCTGTCACTGACTCCGAGCACTACAATGGCTGCATCAGGGAAGCATCTTCTCACATACACTATCATGTCCCGGAGTTGCTGCCCGTATTTCTGGTAAGACTGCTGCCCGTCATTGAGAATATTCAGGCCGTATTGGAGAACTACCATATCGTAGCCCACAAGATCGTCGAACTGGCGGTTAAGGAGAGGGTCGGTGGCGAAAATTGCATGGCCGTTATTGCTTCTCACGGAGAAATTGTCAACGCAGGAGCCGCTGTCGTCCACCATTCTTACCCCGTAGCCGACCACCTGGCCCGACTTTACAGCAAGGCCAAGACTGCTAATCTCCGCCCGTACCATTATCTCGTGCATGAGACCGTCGGCCGGAAGGGTGAATATCTTTGACAATGAATCATTTACACTTATCTCGACTGTAGATTCAAGCACTGGTTTCAGATAAATGCAGGCTTCCTGCGAAGGCCTGCCGGTCTTATCTTCCCAAACGGTCCGTGCACCCGGGCCGCCCACTGCCGAATAGCCGGACACGAGAAATGAACTCTTCCATTTCTCAGGCACGGAACTGCGCCTCATTATGCTGTATGTGGTCCAGCCCGAGGACTTACGGGATACTGAGCGGTTGTAGATGGCAAACGGTATGTCGCATGGTATGAAGCCTATTCCCGCACCGCCGGCATCATCCTGAAGCTTTTTCCTGAGGTCCGATGTAAGAATGTCACCTTCAATGAAAGAGTCTCCGAGGAAGGCTATCCTGACCGGTTCTCCCTGGCGCAATTTGCGTCCGAAGCGGCCGAGGCAGGTAACAGATGCCGTATCGAAATCCTCAATCGGGACAAAACCCGGCTGGCCCGCCCTGTCCACGTCCACCTTCACTTTCCGGGACAATCTGCCTGAGGCTTCCCTGATTACCCACTCGTGAGTCACGGCCACCTTTCCTGCCGTGCTGTCCGGAACAGAAGCCTTCATCTGCTCGAATCTTTCGATTTCCTTGTCTAGTGTCTTCAGGTCGGCCTTGAATCCCGCGGAAGGAGCAGCCTCTTCCCCAGTATAAATCCCGAAAAGGTCAGCACGGTGAATCCGGCCAGATTCCGAAGAAGGAATGGCTGACATGGTCACCGCCAAAGCAATGACGAGAACAGCGAGAAGCAGGCTCCTGAGAGCCGATGTGAAAGATTCGGACAGTTTTGACATAGTTTGCAATATTCGGCATTATTCCGCTATATTACAAATTTTCTTGGCACGTTCGAGGGCGACATTGATATTCGGACAGATATTGTCCTCACCGAGAAGGCTGTAGAAACCCGCGTTCTGGAGGGTCTGATGCACTTTCTCATTGACTCCGGACAGGACTACAGGGATATTGTTCTTATGGCTCATCTTGCAGAGGTTGGAGAGGTTGTGTATGCCGGTGGAATCCACGAAAGGCACCTTCCTCATCCTGATGATGCGGACCTTGGTCTTCTTGCTCTTCTCGCTCATCATCTCTTCGAACTTGGTCGCCACACCGAAGAAATATGGGCCGTTGATTTCATACACCTCCACTCCCTTCGGGATGATGAGATTCTCCTCCCTGGTCTCGAAATCGGTCTCGGCATTGACATCAATCTCATTCTTGATAACGGAGATTTCAGTAGTTTCCATCACCCTTCGGATGAAGAGGACGCAGGCGAGAATGAGGCCGGCACTGATGGCCACGGTGAGGTCGAATATTACAGTGAGGAAAAAGGTCAGGAGAAGTACGAACACATCCGACTTTGGATTGCTGAGCAAGGCCTTGAATGTCCTCCAGCCGCTCATGTTGTAGGAAACGACCACCAGTACGCCTGCAAGGCAGGCCATAGGAATGTACTTTGCGAGAGGCATCAGGAATATGAGAATGAGGAAGAGTACAATGGCGTGTACAATGCCGGCCACAGGGGTCCGGCCGCCGTTGTTGATATTGGTCATTGTCCTTGCAATGGCTCCGGTGGCCGGTATTCCCCCGAAAATCGGAGTTACGATATTGGCAATTCCGAGGGCAATGAGTTCAGTGTTGGAATTGTGCCTTGCACTGATCATACCGTCAGCCACGGTAGCGGACAAGAGGGATTCTATGGCTCCCAGGGCAGCAATGGTCACTGCTATCGGGAAAAGGTCCTTTATCGCCTCCCAGTCAAGTGAAGGTACCTCAGCCCGCGGAAGGCTGGAACTGATGGAGAACCTGTCACCGATGGTGTCGATGCAATCCACCCCGGCGAATGTCTTTAGAAGATATACGGCCACCGTCACTAAAATAATGGCGACGAGGGAGCCGGGAATCTTGCCTGAAATCTTCGGCATCATCGAAATTATGATAATGCTGGCAAGGGTGACTCCAGCATTCCACCAGTTAATGGTGGTGATGTGCTTGAAATACAGCAGCCACTTGCCGATGAAGTCTCCCGGAACGCTCTCTCCTCCGAATGTAAGTCCCAGGGCATCAGGTATCTGCGTGGAAAATATGGTCAATGCGATACCGCTGGTGAAGCCCACGACTACCGGGTACGGGATGAACTTGATGACTGCTCCGAGTTTGAAAACTCCCAGCAGGACAAGCATTATGCCCGCAAGTACAGTGGCAATGGCCAGTCCGCCAAGTCCGTAGGTCTGGACAACCCCGTAGACAATCACGATGAAGGCCCCGGTAGGTCCTCCAATCTGGACCTTGCTGCCTCCGAGTAATGAGATAATGAAGCCGGCAATGATGGCGGTGATGATTCCCTTTTCCGGAGTGACGCCGGAAGCAATGGCAAATGCGATGGCCAAAGGGAGGGCGACGATTCCGACAATGACTCCGGCCATCAGGTCAGAAGAGAATGTCTTCTTGTCGTAGTGCTTGAGACAGTTGAAAAATTCAGGTTTGAAGTCGATAGTCCGCATTGTAATATATTTTTCCGTTTCGTCTGCAAATATACCGCAAATAGCGGCTGCTCCCAAATTCTAAAACGTACAACCCGACATGGAAGCCGAAAATTCTTCGTCCGATACGGTATTTCCGCCAAAATTATTAAATTAGCGGACTATATTGAAGCGGAAAATGAACTTTAATGACAGAATTCTCGTGCTCGACGGAGCGATGGGCACGATGATACAGAAATACGGACTTGACGAATCGGACTTCCACAAACCGTTGCCGACTGGCAGGACAGAATGCGGCGTTCGGGATATGGCAGCCCTCAAAGTATTGGAAGACAGCAGGATGGAACTGAAGGGAAACAATGAATGCCTCAATCTCACCCGTCCTGACATCATATTCGACATTCACTGCAAATACATTGAGGCCGGGGCGGACATCATCGAGTCCAACACCTTCAGTGCCAACAGGATATCTCAGGAAGAATACGGTCTCGCCGGCATCTCGGGTGCATTGGCACGTGAAGGTGCGGCTATTGCGAGAAGGGCGGCAGACAGCTGCGGGAGGAAGGTGTACGTGGCCGGAAGCGTCGGCCCCACATCCAAGTCCCTGACACTTGCCCAGGATGTGGAACATCCGGAATACAGGCCGTACAGTTTCAGGGATATGGTTTCCGCATACAAGGAACAAATCAGGGGACTTATTGAAGGCGGGGCCGACCTCATCCAGATAGAGACCTGTTTCGATGCCCTCAACGCCAAGGCCGCAATCTATGCCCTCGAAGCCATCAACGAGGAGGACGGAAGGCCAGGACCATTCCCCGCAATCGTCTCGGTATCAGTCAATGACAGAAGCGGAAGGACATTGACCGGGCAGACCGTCAAGGCTTTCTGCGACTCGGTAAGCCACTATCCCCTGCTGGCATTCGGACTGAACTGCTCACTCGGGGCGGAGGATCTGCTCCCGCTGCTGAAGGATGTGGCAGGATTCAGCCCGTTCCCTGTAATCTGTTACCCCAATGCCGGCTTGCCGAATGAGATGGGCGGCTATGACGAAACCCCTGCCCAGATGGCTTCAGGTATAAGGAGCATGGCCGAAGAGGGGCTTCTCAACATTGTCGGAGGCTGCTGCGGAACTACGCCTGGACACATTGCCGCAATTGCTTCGGCGGTGGATGGAGCCGGGCCGAGGCCTGTTCCTGCAGGACGTCCGGGCAAGCTCTCGGTCAGCGGCCTGGAATCTGTCTGCATTGACCTCAAGAGCAACAATTTCACCAATGTGGGAGAGCGCACCAATGTGGCCGGGTCGAGGAAGTTCGCCAAACTCATTGCCGCAGGCGACTATGCCGGCGGACTGGCGGTTGCGGCGAAGCAGATTGAGGACGGGGCCAGCATCATTGACATAAATATGGATGACGCAATGCTGGACAGCCGGGACTGCATGGAACGTTTCGTGAGACAGATTTCCGGCGAGCCGGCGGTGGCAAAAGCAGCCCTGATGATAGACTCGTCGCATTGGGATACCATACTGGCAGGCCTGGAAAATGCCCAGGGCAAGTCCATTGTGAATTCCATCAGCCTGAAGGAGGGAGAGGAAGCCTTCATTGCCAAGGCCAGGGAGATACATAAGCTGGGAGCGGCGATGGTGGTCATGGCATTCGACGAGGAAGGCCAGGCCACGACTTACGACAGGAAGATAGGGATTTGCCGGAGAGCCTGGACTTTGCTCACGGAGAAGGCAGGGATCAGCCCGGAGGACATCATTTTCGATGTCAATGTCCTCTCTGTCGGTACCGGAATCGATGAGCACGCCCGCTACGGCATTGACTTCATAGAGGCGGTGAGATGGATAAAGGCCAACTTGCCTGGAGCATTGACTTCCGGCGGAATTTCCAATCTCTCATTCGCCTTCAGGGGCAACAACAAGGTCCGCGAGGCGATGCATTCCATCTTCCTCTACCATGCCGTGAATGCCGGTCTGGATATGGGAATTGTCAATCCGGGAATGCTCCAGATATACGATGACATTGAGCCTGACCTGCTGGAGAAGGCGGAGGACGTGATATTGGACAGGAGGCCGGATGCCACGGAAAGGCTGATTGCAAAGGCCCAGGAAATTGCAGCCGAAAAGGAGGCGGAAGCATCCGTGGAGGTGGTCCAGGACAGAAGTTCATTGCCGGTGGAGGACAGGCTGGCCGAGGCTCTGGTCAAGGGCAAGTCGGAACATCTGGCGGAAGACGTACTGGAATGCCTCTCTGCATACGGCACGGCCGTGAAGGTAATCGAAGGCCCGCTTATGGCAGGAATGGAAAAGGTCGGGGAACTCTTCGGGGCCGGGAAAATGTTCCTTCCGCAGGTCGTCAAATCCGCCAGGATAATGAAGGAGGCGGTGTCCATACTTGAGCCGCACATGAAGGGCAATGAGGAAAGCGGCACGCATAAGCCATTGATTATCAATGCTACAGTAAAGGGAGACGTTCACGATATCGGCAAGAATATAACCGGCATTGTCCTGAGTTGCAACGGCTTCGATGTCGTGGATTTGGGCGTGATGGTAGAGAAGGAGAAAATCATTGACGAGGCTGTCTCGCGAGGGGCCTGCATCATCGGGGCAAGCGGCTTGATTACACCTTCATTGTACCAGATGGAGGAACTCTGCCGGGAGTTGGGCAGACGTGGCCTGGATATTCCGCTTTTCATAGGCGGGGCCACCACATCAGCTCTCCACACGGCTGTCAAGCTGGCTCCTCTCTACGGCCACGTGTTCTATTCGCAGGATGCGTCATCAGCTGCTGTGATGGCCAAGAAATGCCTTATGGACAGGGCCAGGTTCGAGGCTGATGAGCATGAGGCGCAGGACAGGCTGAGGAAACTTTACGAGAGCGGCAGGAAGAATACCGCCCAGGCCGCCGGAGAGAGGGTCCGCTTCAGCGACGAATCTTTCCTGAAGGCTGGAGAGCAATGCCTTACTGACATCCATTGCCGGGAACTGGGCATTGACGAGGTTATGCCATATTTCGACTGGAGGATGTTCCTTGCCGTATGGGGAATCAAATACGGCTCAATGCCGGAGGACAATCCTGAGGCGATGAAGATAATATCCGAGGGCAAGGCCGTGATTGAGGATTGGAAGCGGAGCGGAAAGTCCAGGATAATGATTTCCGAGCGCATTCTGGAGGCCAGGTCGGGAGGCGACTCCATAATTTTCCGGGGTGGCGGTTCAATCCCTATGCTCCGTCAGGAAGAGGCCGGGGAGGTCCCTGGTGGCGGCAAGGCCTGCCTTTCTCTCTGCGATTTCCTGCCTTCGGACAGTTGGGGCTACATGGGAATGTTCGCCGCCAGTGTAAGGCAGGGCCATGGTCCTGAATGCGAATGCGGCTGTCATTCAGCCCAATACGAGGGAATGATGGAGAGGGCGGTCAGGGTGACATTGGCCGAGGCTGCATCCTGCTGGCTGGACGAAAAGCTCAGGCGGGAAATCAGCCGGGATGACATCCGGATTGTCAAGCCTGCGGCAGGTTATGCCTGCTGCCCGGACCACAGCCTTAAAAAGGATATAATCGGGATGCTGCCGGACAGTGATGGGCTTGGCATCTCATTTACAGAGAGTTATGCAATGATACCGGATGCGTCAGTGTGCGGTTTCATATTCTTCCACCCTTCGGCCTGCTATCCTGAAATAAGGCATGTAAGCCGGGAACAGTTTGAGGAGTATGCCTCCAGGCGGGGATTGGATGGGGATAAGGCAGGGATGCTGCTGGGGCATTTGGTTTAACAGCAGCGTTAATCAGGCTGCCGGCAGCGAGCCCGGTTACTTTTCAGCGTTGGGATGGCAGATTTGGGATGGCAGATTTGGCAGCAGCCTGGGGAAGGCAGCAAATTGTCATCTCAAACGCAGTCGAGAGATATTCTGTGCGCTTCGCCTCGTTGAGATTTATGGTGGCAGACAATGGGAGCGCACCGTACGAGTTGCGAACAATATGACAAAACATTGAAAAAGATTATATAAAACAATGAAAATCAGCGATATACTAAAGGAAAGCAAGAAGCCTTTCCCGTCAATCGAAATTGTACCTCCCCTCAAGGGAATGAGCAAGGCAGAACTTCTGGAATCCGTCCGCAAGTTTATGGATTTCAGCCCGAAATATATCAATGTCACCTGCCACAGGGACGAATATACATTCCGCCAGGAGGCCGACGGTTCGTTCTCCAGGCATCTGGTACGGAACAGGGTCAGCGAAGTGGCCGTATGTGCTGCGATAATGTCCGAATTCGACATTGACGTAGTCCCCCACGTCATCTGCGGCGGGGCTTCGGCCGAGGAAATCGAGAGCGACCTCCACGACTACCGCTTCCTTGGCATTGAGAATATTATGGCTCTCCGCGGGGATTCCGTCACAGGCGAGAAGCGGTTCACTCCACATCCCGCCGGCTACTCCCACGCTGACGAGCTGGTGGCCGCTGTCAGGCAGTTTGACAGGGAAACATTCTGCATTGGCGTAGGAGGCTATCCGGAGAAGCATTTCGAGGCTGCGAATATCGAGACCGACATTGAGAACCTAAAGAGGAAGGTGGATGCCGGGGCAGACTATATCATCACCCAGATGTTCTTCGACAACAAGGTCTATTACCGTTTCGTGGAGCTCTGCAGGGCAGCCGGAATCACTGTTCCGATTATCCCTGGCCTGAAACCTCTATCGTCCGCGAAGCAGGTGGAACTCCTTCCCCAGGCATTCTCACTGGACATTCCCAAGGAACTCACGGAGGCCATTGCCAATGCCGATGATGACAAGGATGCAGTCTATGAAATCGGCACCGAGTGGTGCGCTGCCCAATGCTCCGACCTTCTGCAGCACGGTGTTCCCGCAGTACATTTCTACACAATGGGCAAGCCACGGAACATCAGTGCCATCATGAAGAAATGCTTCTGAAAGGCAGGTATGACCCGACTGATGTCCCGGCTGTGCAAAGCGGCTGGTTATATCTGCACGACTGTTTGATTACCAAATGATATTATGAGTTGGTTATCACTTGAATCCTGACTTGGTTATCACTTGACATCCTGACTTGGTTAGCACTTGACATCCTGACAGGTCACTGCGTGCTTCACTCGATACGACAGACCATGATTCTGCTTAGTCAAGGTTACCCCCAAGTTGCCCGAAAAGAGTTCAATCGGCCTTCTGCGCTACTCTGGCAGGGGTAGAAGCACCCGAAGGGGCACTTTTCGGACAGGCTCCCCCGACAGCATCTCGACATACTTCCTCGTGACATTCATCTGGAACCAGAGATGCCATTCCAGGGTACTGCTAGGCATATAGGGTGTCCCAATGGAAGCCTTTCCTTTCCACCTGGAACCGCATTATGCCCTACAGATACGTAAAACCGTAGGGCGGGGGTGCAGATGAATGTCACGAGTCAGAAATGTATCTCAGCAATATCGATTAGCCGCATTGAACCATCCACGGTGAAGCCCTTATTCGAGGAGAGGTGCGAACTTCCATGCGTGGGTACCGCCCAGCGGAACATTCACTGCCGCATACACGCTCTCAGGCAGCAGCGAAAAACCCGCCACACATCACTGTGCGACGGGACATCAATACGCTTATGAAAAGAATAGTGAAGAATTATGAAAAAGGTGAGAAATTAATCTTCGTGTACTCTAATCTTCTTTGACAATGCGGCCGTCACCATCCTGGAAGGTAATGGAACCACCCCTGGTCTCATATGACGTTGCAGGACATTTGAGATCCTCGGCGTCAATGTGACCCGACCCGGCTATTGAATACTTGGCCTGACGGGATACAACACCCACGAGATCAAGCTCTCCCGAGCCCGCAATACTGGCATTTAACGTATTGATATTCAAATACATATTCATATCGCCACTACCAGCCACCGAAATTTTCAGTTCATCGGCATTGACATGGGATACTGAGACATCGCCACTGCCGGCAAGGGCGCATTTTACAGTTTCAGCTTTGATATCACCCACCCTGAGGTCACAAGATCCGGCTGCTGCTATTCCCAGTTCCACAGCTGAAATGCTGGCAATGCGGGCATCAGTAGAACCTGATAATTCGAATGCGAGGTCTGCGCCGTCGCTTCCAAGATTGTCACAGGTGAAATCCAATGAGCCTGCCAGAGTTAGTTTTTCGATAGCCGGACCGGCAATCTCTACCTTTATGTCAACAGAGATTCTCGCCGGGCCATCCTTGAGATAAACCTTTAATTTGCCTCCCGCAGCCTCGACTTTGACATATTCCTGGATATTGTCAGAGGTGGCAATCTTAACCGAAGGCTGCCCGTCTGTCTGGGTGAATGTCACTTCGAGAGGACCGGAAAGAGAGAGTTCCGTAAATGGTGACACGGTCGTGTCGCGGGTAACAATCACACCGCTGGCCTCCACGAATTTGTCCTTGGTGAAAAGGCGTACAGCCTTCTTGTTCACTGTGACCACACAAGATGTGGAAATAACTGATATTGCTGCCAGGCCTGCGACGAAGCCTGCTATTTTGTTGATTTTCATTGTTTTGGTATTTATTTCAGATTATTAAACACTTCGGGGCCTATTCCAAGGAGCTGCATCTGGCGGCGGATTTTCGGGACGACATTGTCAAGAAAGTCCTTGCGCCTGATTTCCAGTACCTTCTCCCTTGCATCTGGAGAGATGAAGTAGCCCAGGCCACGCTTATTATAGATGATTCCGTCGTTGGTAAGAATCTCGTATGTACGCATTATGGTGTTGGGATTCACTCCGAGCTGCGCACCGTACTCCCTCACAGACGGGATTCTTCCGTCAGGAGCCAGGGAACCGTCCAGTATCTTCTCGCAGATAGTATCCGAAATCTGCAGGTAGATAGGTTTGTTTGAATCGAATTCCATAAATACTAATGTTTGATTGACTTGAGCCTGAAATATACTGCGGTACCGAGACCTGCAATAGCAACAATGTTGACCAGGCCGGAGATGGCATTGAACAAGGTGACCATAGTTCCGATATTGCCCTCGTTAACGATTGAGAGAACCCATTTTTCAAAGTCAAAACCATTGAAAATTCCGAGACTGATGAGACCGCCTGTAACAAGGGACATAAGCATGTTCAGTCCAATGAGAATGAGAATCGGATAAAGAATCTTATGCTTCTGGAACAACACTGCGCCAAGCAGGAAATAGAGAATGGAAATACCGAAACTCAGGTACATGTAGAAGAAATTGAATGAAATGAGCTGCTGGGAGTCCTCAAGATCACCGCCGAAGGAACACAGGTACTTTATGCCGTCACCTGCTGACCTGAGCAATGTGTTTCCGCAATTAGGGTCAATGAGGCAGAGGAGCGCATCCGTGCTGAGATAGATGACGAAGAACACTGCCGGGACAACCACAAGGACGTTCAACATCATTGAGGCGAACTTCTCCAGCCTCGAAGCCGGTATCATAAGGTATGCGCTGCCGGCCTTCTTGTCAGTTACGAATCCGTAAACGTGGGACGGATAAGTGATGAAGAGCAATGATGCCGTGACGGCCAGTACAATAGCCCTTGCGATAATCACAGGGTGTGCTGCCTCCTGGGTAAAGACCAGGGAGAATGTCATCGTAATCGCATAAAGCACGAGTGGCATAAGGCTCATTATCAGGAAGGAAGGGCCGTATGAGACTGCCCATCTCTTCATGTCGTAGAGGAAAAACCTCCAGAATCTCTTGAATGAAAATGTATTGTTCATTGTTTTCTTGTTTATCACATTGATTAAATATCGCAATTATCTCACTTGGTGGATAACATTGCCTTGACAAGGGCCTTGTTGCGGTGCACGGCATTGAAAAGAGCCTCGATATTGACCTTGCTCTCAATGCCTTCCGCATTGGCATACACCTGGATGAAGCCGCCGGGCAACTGCTCGCTGTAGAGGGACTCCGGATGGAGGGTATTGCCGTAGTCGAAGAAGAGTTTGGACGAAATCTCGTCGAGGCTGGCGTTCAGCAGGACATCCTGACGGTCCAGGATGATAATCGGGTCAATGATGTTCTCAAGGTCGCGCACCTGGTGTGTGGAAATGACAATGGTGCTATCCTCATCCGTATATTTCATAAGGGCGCTGCGGAACTGGGCCTTGGACGGGATGTCAAGCCCGTTGGTAGGCTCGTCCAGATAAAGATAGCGGCAACCGAGCGCAAGGGCGAAAGAAATATAGGTCTTCTTCAGCTGGCCTGCCGACATTGCATTCATTTTCTTCTCCGGATCGGTTTCGAAGAGCTTCATTATCTCATAGAAACGTCCGTGATCATAATTCGGCCAGAACTCCCCTTCCATCTTGGCGAACTGCCCAGCCTTCATAGGCAATGCAGCCACCTCGTCCGGGAGGTAATACTGTGATGCGAGAAGGTCAGGCTCCCTGTCGTACGGATTGCTTCCATCTACGTCAATGCTGCCCGAGAGCGTCTTCTTCAAGCCGCAGAGCAATGTCAGGAGAGTGGTCTTGCCCACTCCGTTCTCACCGAGGAGTCCGTAGATTTTTCCCGGTTCGAGTCTCATTGTAATATTATCCAGTACCGGAACATTTCCGTAGCTGAATCCAAGATTATTTATTTGAATCATAGTGTATGAGTTTATTAATACACTGCAAAGGTACGACAATTTTTGGTATTTGCAATAGTTTCGTGAACTATTTTTGATTTTTCAATTCTTTTCTCGTACGGGAGTCGCCGCAAGTAATATGAAGATAATGACTTGCTTCAGATTTCCGAGGACAGATTTTCTCCCGAAGATGAAGCTAAGTAGCTACGTGCTTGCGGCCGGGAAACAGAAATTTCCCGGCCGCAAGCACCAAAATCCAAATGAAAATATAATGAACTCTATTTATGAATTCCGGCAATCAGGAGACGTTTACGAAAATATGGCCTGAAAGCCGGATACCAAATCATCGAAACAGGCTCCTGAGCCCATTGAAAGTCGCATTGTCAAAATCCGAAATCACATCGAGGTGACGAAGACACGGAACGCCGGAGAGCGACTGGCGGAGAGTCCCGGACATAAGATCGAAAGACCTGGATATCTGGCCGCCGAAAAGAAGACATTCTATAGAATAGTCCTCCAGGACAGGAGTTATGGACTCTCCCAGAATCTCCGCCACAGACGCAAAAGTATTCAACGCATCAATGTCACCTTCCCTGGCCGCATCAGCAATCTCCTTGACAGAAAGGCGCCTGCCAGTCTTGTTGAAATACAAATCCACAAACCCCCGCTTGGAAACATAGTCCTCCAGGATACCGCCCCTGCAAGGATACCTGAAAATCGTAACCAGCGGGGAACCGAACTCATTCTTGAGAATCTCACCTGAAATGCTCATTGAATATCCCAGGCCGGTCCCGAGAGACAAAAGGGCGACACGGTCAAATCCCCGTCCATTGCCGAAAGCCATCTCTCCGGCAAGCATACAGTTCACATCGTGAGTAAAACGTAGTTCAATGCAGGAAGGAATCCGGGCCAGCGAACGGAAACTCTCACCGTAAACTGAAGCATATTTATGAGTCATCCGGAATATCCCGTTCAAGTAATCGAACGGACCCGGTATGGCAACCCCGAGCGCAAACCGCATATCAGGGAAGCTGGCGGATTCGTTGCAGAAATCCTTCACCGCCATGTAGAACGAACGGGAGACAGATTTCTTGTCTCCATTCGAATCCACCGGAATTTCCCGGCCGTCGGAGGTCTTGATGAAAGTACCTCCGACGTCGAGAAGCAATAACCTGTCAAAATCCATAACTACAGAACTACATCCTGGTATCCGTCCCTCAGCATCGTCTTGTGAACCATGACCGGTTCCTTGCCGAGATTCACAATCTCATACTCTCCCATATCCGCAGGTACGCAGACAATATCGAGGAAATCCATCTTGAAACAGCGTTCCGGATGTGCCACGCTGCGGACAAGAACCTGGTCTCCATCTACGAGGGAAAGAACGTGGAAACGCTCGCCGCAGGTATCCTGGCGGCAGGTTTTCTCGAAATCAAGTCTTCTTAGGGAGAAGTAAAGCTGGTCATTCTCACCGAGAATGATTTCCTTCCAACCCTCGCCTTCCACTGCCGCCCGAGGCTTCTGGACAATGTAATCCGGGCTCTCAGGGTCATGGATTACAGACGCCCTGCGGTGCTGTGCTACATTCTCCTCGCCGAGTTTCGTATGAATAGGCCTCTGCTTGCCATCGAAGTCCAGACGGAGATAATCGTACATCTTGTAAGTATATGAGCCAATCGTCAGGGAGCCGATTTCCAGAATCACCTGGTTGCGGCCCGAAGAATGGATAGTGCCTGCGGGAAGCATGACCTGGAGACCCGGGCGGGATTCCTCATAATTGACATACTTCATGTAGTCGCAAGGCTTGTGCTCCTTGTCGGCAGCCTCGATTTCCTTGAAGAACTGAGGAATGTCGGCATCGTCCCGGAAGCCGATGAAGGTCTTGGCATCGTGACCGGTAACGCAGACATAGTAACTCTCATCCTGCCTTCCGAACTCACCGTAATGCTCTCTGTTATAAGCGGAACCGGAATGGCACTGGATGGACATGTTGCCTGTGGAATGATAACTGTCATCCCAGTTGAACCTGATTGGGAAATAACCGTGGAACTTGTTCACGCAGCCTTCGCCCATCAGGTTGATACCCTCCTTGCAGACGAAGGAGCAGAAGTTTATGTCCAGTTTCTCGCTTCCGGCCTCCACGAGGACGCTCACCTCCATCGGGATGAAGTCAAACACCCAGGCGGCATTCCTGATATTGTCCGGAAGATTCCTGAGCTTCTTCATATAAGAGCCGCCCCACACACCTTCCAGATAGCAAGGTTTCGCCCTGAACGGGTATTTCACAAGCTGGGCGCAGATATCTGCAAAGGCCCCGAAAGGCAGCATCTGGATATTCTGTGGGTCGTCAGAAAGGAAGTAGAAATCAATGGCGGAGTTCTTCAGAAGTTCCCTTCTGCTGCATACCGACATCTCGAAATCGCAATAGTAGCAGCGGCGTATTACCCTGTTGACAAGGTCAGGGCGTTCCTTTCCGATATTGGAGTACTCTCCCCTCCTGATTCTGAGAATAGATGTCTTCGGAGTAAGGTCGAAGAAACATTTCACATCATACAAATCCCTGAAACGCGGGATGAGACAGCCGTAGCCATAGACTGCCACCACCTTTCCGGTCCCATTCCTCAATCCGGCAACCTTCTCCCCGAAAGCCCTGGTCTTCTCCTCGTCGAGAATGCCCTCGTAGCCTCCCTTGTAAATCTTTCCGTAAAGCAATGTAGGGTCAACCTCCGTATCCCAGATAAGGAGAGGGTCAATCATTTCGTCAATCTCCTTGCCGGACTTGAAGCATTCGGCATTCTGGTCAATGGACACGAACTCCACACCTGCCGCCTTGCATTCCCTGGCGACGAGATTGAGGAACTGCTTCCAGTCCGCTGTAGCGTAACCGTCGAAGGCCATTACCTGATTGGCAGTCTTTGCCTTTTCGATAACCGGGGCGGAAAATCTCTTCGCCACTGATGGGGTACCGCCTGCTACTACGGCATCAACTGTTTTCTTGGAAAGTTCCGGACGGTTGACCGGCTTCGGGTCATCGAACGGAAAAGGGTTGTACATGAAACTCATTGGTATATATCTCCTATTTAACTATCTATCAACTATTTACAAACACTGGGGTCTCCATCCGGATTAGCGTATATCATAAAACTCAAATCCCATAATCCCGGCAAAGTATGCAAGCTCGGCCCTCCAGTCACCATCCACGATGGCATAATGCTGGGTAACACCGATTTCGAGTAACTTCCCGAACAGTTCCTTGACCGGAACAACCGGGCGGAACATGCTGTGGGAGTAAGTCGCAAGGACGTGTTCACCCGGCAGGGACTCGGCCTGGAAGCAGACCATCTTGTATTTGCCATCCTGCTCATAAATGCCTGTCACTGTCTTCATACCCGGGCTGAAACGGTACCATCCGAACGGGGCTCCGGCATATTTCCACTTGGTCTTGGCAAAGCGTACATCCCTGGCAATCAGGACATTGTCCTTCCAGGCAGGGTCATTGTGGTCATTCGGGCCTGCATGACCTGCAGCGAATGTCCCGAAATCTGTCTCAATGTGGAAAGGTTCAATGAAATTCACGTGGCCGCCTGAAATAATCTTCAGCACGAATGTGGCAAGGCCGGCACCCATATCAGCCTCCGGAACCAGCACGCTGAGGTTCTGGTTGAACCAGTCATGATAGAATCCGGCGCGGCAGCCGCTGACCTTGAAAGTCGCCTGGTCAATGTCATTGTAAACCATCACGTCGATGTCATTGGCCTCAGCCATCTTCTTCAATGCCAATGAAGCCCGCACGCAGCCTATGAACTTTTCATACTCCACATCCTCCATCATCCTGAACTTGGAAGTCAGTTCATCGGCATATTCTTCCACCTCCGCCTCATCGAGGGCATCGAGAATTTCCTTGTAGTCTGAATACGGAAGATAATGAATCTCTGGACCGATTTTGGTAAAGAGGTCATAATTGTCAATGTAGGTCGACCACATCGCCTCGTTCATATTGGCCATCAGGCCGAGATTTGCCCCGCGGAGAATCTTCCTGGCCAGGGCGGCGCGGGAGAACTTGCGGATTTCCTCATTGACCTCATCCCTGCTCCCCATCACGATTTTCACATTCTTCCGCGGAACCCTGGCGACGGAACCGGAAGCCTCAAGAGAACCTACAAGTGTACCAGAGCAAAGATATTCAATGAAATCGTCATCATCCAGAGTCGTCTCGAACGCCATCCTGTCCTTGGCCACATTCACGAAGATGACCGGGATGTCAGGACCGTCCCTCAGGAATCTTATCCAGGCGAAATCCTCGCTCCAGGAAAGAAACTCAGCAATGATGAAATCCACCCTGGAATTATAGAAAAGGTCCATAGCCGCCTGGGCATCTTCTCTTTCGTAAACTATCCCCGGATACTCTATGTCAATGAAATCCAGAGATTCAACAATCTGCCTGGATACGGCCTCCTTCTTTTCGCCGTAAGATCCTCTTTTCGGCCCGGAGAGGTTCTTGAACCTGGGTGAAGCCACAAGCAGCAGACCTGCCTTCGGCTTCCTGATCTTAGCTTCCTTTATCATTTGTTTACTATCGATTGTTCATCCTGTCAAAATCGTTCTGGTAATGCGTAAAGCTGACGACTGCCATGAGCGCCCCGCATACCAGCCATATAATTCCCAATACAGGGAACGTAGCCTGGAGGCTGCCGAGACTCTGCTTCATCGCGCCGAGTACTACCGGCGCAAGAGCCCCCACTGCGAATCCGGTGGTTATCATCGCACTTGAGCACGATGCATGGAGAGGCTCCGGGGTAACGTCATAGAGCACAGCGTAAGTATTGGCGTCGAAGAATGCCCTGAAGAATCCCCATACAGCGAAACAGAGGTAGAGCACCCAGAGGACCTTGCTATGCGACATGAACAGCAGAGGCAGGGCTCCGCCAACGAGTCCGAGGGCCTGTAGAATCATCCTGGAACGGTGATGCTTCTTCGCGAGCTTGTCCGAAAGGCCACCTGCAATAAGCACTCCGATAAATGCGGCCACGTATGTCCAGAACATTGAATTGAATCCGGCTGCGGCCTGGCTCTGTCCGAGTTCCTCCTGAAGGAAGGCCGGAATCCAGGTCATATATCCGGTTATTACGAAAATCAGCCCGGAAAAACCTATGGTCAGCACAGCTGCTGTCGGAGTCGTGAACACTGTCTTGAATCCGTCCAATATACCCGGCCTGGCAGCATCACGGGCCGCAATTTCTTCGCTGGTCAAAGGCTTGTCCTTCAGGCGTATAGCCATCAGGATTCCCCAAATCACGCCTGCCGCTCCGAAGATAATGAAAGAATACTTCCATCCATTGCCGGGATTCAGCGTGTCAAAGTAATCGGCAATCGCGCCGGCTAGCCATCCTGCCAGAATCACACCTACATAATAGGCCGTCTGGTGTATGGACATTGCCCTGGCCCTGGTATCAGTATGATATTGGCCCAGAAGCGAATAGTTAGCCGGTCCGAAGAAGGCCTCACCTCCGCCCGAAGCCACGCTGCGCATCATCACAAGGAGAAAGACACCATTGGCAAGGCCGGTGAACATTGTCGCCACACTCCAGAACAATATTGAGATGGTTACCACCCATTTGCGGCTGAAACGGTCGCCTGCCCAGCCTCCGAGAGGGACCATGAATGCGTAGAACAGATTGAAAATGGTGGCAATCAGGCCGACTGAGGTATCAGTCAGGGACAGGGCCTCCCTTATGGAAGGAAGAACCGTGTTGAAAACCTGACGGTCTCCCTGATTCAGGAGATAGGCCATCCAGAGAAGGAGGAGCACCTCCCACTTAACCCAGGATTTCTCCCTGGTTCCGGTTTTTGCACGACTTTCGGAAAACATTGTAATAATTTTTAATTTTTGCAAATATAGCACTTTTTCCCAAATAGTACCACACCACACCACAGTATTTTGACAATTTTTGCAAATATCGCCCTGACGTGCTTGACTTTGAGAAAAATGTAGTATATTTGACTATACCAAAGTTAAGTAATCTGAAAAAAAATAACTTGCTTCAGATTTGCGTCAGATTCCAGAGGTCAGATTTTCTCCCGAGGATGGTCGTGAGCGGTAAGCCAAA
>JBJEBV010000120.1:0-5699 GCA_051870395.1 Candidatus Cryptobacteroides sp.
TCTACCGGGATAGCCTCGCCCTCGCCTTCTGCAAAAGCGGAGACATCAGGATAAGAGAACGAGCAAGGTATTCCATTGAGCTTGAGATAAGCATAGAGATCCCTTGCGACGCCGATATGGGAAGCGGCATCTACCCTGTTGGCCGTGATTTCATACTCGATAACAGCCTCTGGCTTGATACCGAGGTAATCCCTTGCAGGGACACCAACTGGAGCATCAGCCGGGAGAACCTTGATGCCGGAATGGTCGGAACCGATGCCAAGTTCATCTTCGGCGCAAATCATTCCGAAGGACTCTACACCGCGAATCTTGGATTTCTTGATTTTGAAATCACCTGGCAGAACGGCTCCGATACGGGCGAAAAGCACTTTCTGGCCGGCAGCCACATTCGGAGCACCACATACGACAGTTATCAGCTCACCTGTACCGTCATCCACCTTGGTGATATGAAGATGGTCAGAATCCGGATGCATTCCGCATTCCTTCACCTCTGCCACAACTACTTCCGGGCACAATTTTTCATCTTCGGAAACCGAATCGACCTCAATGCCGATGGAAGTCATCGCATCGGCAATCTCCTGCGGCGTAAGACCGCACTCGAGATATTCCTTCAACCAACTGTAAGAAAGTTTCATATATGTTCAATTTTTTATTTTCGAATATTAACCCACAATGTCCTCCGGATTGAAAAGAGAGGCTGCAAACTCCTTCTTGTCGAAGACCTTGAGGTCATCCACGCCTTCCCCGATTCCGATGAACTTGATAGGAATTTTCATCTGGTCCACGATTCCGATTACCACCCCGCCCTTGGCCGAGCCGTCCAGCTTGGTGACCGCAAGGGAAGTGACATCAGTAGCCTTGGAGAATTCCTGGGCCTGATGGAAGGCATTCTGGCCTGTGGAACCGTCAAGCACCAGCATCACCTCGTGAGGCGCATCCGGAATCACCTTCCTGATAACGTTCCGGATTTTGGTAAGCTCGTTCATAAGATTAATCCTGTTGTGAAGCCTGCCTGCTGTGTCAATGATGACCACGTCTGCGTTCTTGGCAACAGCCGACTTCACTGTGTCGTATGCCACAGAAGCGGGATCAGAGCCCATTTCCTGACGTACAATGCCGACTCCGGCCCTGTCAGCCCATATCTGGAGCTGCTCCACGGCTGCGGCCCTGAAAGTATCGGCGGCACCGAGAATCACATTCTTCCCCTCTGCCTTGAAACGTGCGGCAAGTTTCCCGATAGTGGTAGTCTTGCCCACGCCGTTGACTCCGACCACGAGAATGACAAAAGGCTTTTTCGAGAGGTCGAACGGAAGAGCGCCACCATAAGAAGAATCGTTTCCGTCCACATCCAGGAGCTTCGAGATTTCATCCCGCAGCATCTCTACAAGTTCCTGCATTGACATGAACTTGTCCCGCTCTACCCTTTCCTCGAGACTGTCGATGATTTTCAATGTGGTCTCGACACCCATATCGGAAGATACGAGAGCCTCCTCTATCGCATCAAGCACATCATCATCGACCCTCGACTTGCCGATAACAGCCCTCGAGAGTCTCTTGAAGAAGCCTTCATTGGTCTTCTTTACGCCTTTGTCGAAAATTCCCATAATCCCGTCAGATTAATCAAGCAAATATAGTGAAAGTCGGCGTAAAGTCCAAATGACAGACATTCTCATCCCATAAGTAATCTTCAAAAAGAGAGTGGACGGCGATTTGCCATCCACTCTCAAATATTTCTGTTCCTTTCGGAATGATTACTTCTTCTCGAAGAAATCTTTTTCTTTTCCTGCATCTACGAACTGCTCAACGAAAACGTAAGCGCCGGTCTTCGGTGACTTGTCCATACGGATGCACTTTACGATGCTTCTTGCGCCAGCCTTGGCTGCGAAGGTTGCGACTGCTTTCTTTGCCATAGTGCTACTCTCCTAAAATTATTTAATCTCACGATGAAGAGTCACCTTGTGGAGGTAAGGATTATATTTCCTGCGCTCAAGACGCTCTGTCGTATTCTTCTTGTTCTTGGTGGTAATGTACCTTGACATTCCCGGTACACCGCTCTCCTTCTGCTCGGTGCACTCCAGGATGACCTGCACCCTGTTTCCTTTAGCCTTCTTTGCCATAATTACTTCAGATTAAACAAGGTTGATATATCCTTTCTTCTGTGCATCCCTGAGGGTCTGCTCAAGGCCATTCTTCTCAATGTGCCTGATACCCTTGCAGGTAACCTTAAGTGTCACGAACCTCTGTTCTGACTCAAGCCAGAACTTCTTGTGCTTGAGGTTCAAAGAGAATTTCCTCTTTGTGCGGAGTTTGGAGTGGGCAACATTATTGCCGATCATCCTCTTCCTTCCAGTTATTTGACAAACCTTTGCCATATTATTGTACTTTTTTAATTTTCAACTATTCGTGCGAATTGCAAATATCGGATTTAATTTTCTCAATTCCAAATAATCTACACAAATTTCAGGAATCTGCGCCATCTTATGTTGGAAGGGAAACTCCTTGAACCATCGGTAGAAAGCCAAATTACAGCTGGCCTGCCGACTATGTGGTCCTCCGGTACGAATCCCCAATATCTCGAATCGAGAGAATTGTGCCGATTGTCGCCCATCATAAAATAATAATCCTGCCTGAAGGTGTATTCGTCCGCTTCTTCACCGTTGATGAAAATCCTTCCTTCTGCATCAACATTGAGGCTGTTATGCTCGTAGTCCCTTATGATTCTCTCATAGAGAGGAAGGTTTCCGGCATCCAACTTGACTGTCACACCAGCCTTCGGAACCCATATCGGGCCGTAATTGTCACGCGTCCATCTGAAATTTTCCCTGAACGGGAAGAGCATCAGGTATGAATCCGGATAATCCGGCGGATATACGTCAATCTGTTCCTCTACAGTCACTACGTTCGGGCAAGCCTTTACCTTTTCAAGCATTGAAGCCGTAAGAGGCATCTGCGGATATCCCGGAAGCGACTCGTCATAATAGAGTTCAGAGATGTTGAGTCCGAATTTGTCCAAGGACTTCTGGTTTATCCTCGTCCCGTTTGTGATGACAGTGTATGTGGTCTGGATTCCCGGCCATATAGCCTGAGGCTCGGAATCTATGTAAACCCTGCCGTCGACTATCTTCAACGTATCACCGGCAACTGCCACGCATCTTTTGACATAGTGGTCTTTCTTGTCGGAAGGCCGGGCGATTACAGGGCCGTAGCTCCTTACTGCGTAATCCTTGCCGTAAAGCCTGCATACTGTGTAATAATCTTCGGAAGGTGCCTTGACGAGAACTGAATCACCGTCAGGGAAACCGAATACGACATAGTCACCTCTTCTCACGTGGCGGAAGCCCTTGAGCCTCCTGTAGTCATTCTGAATCAGGGTCGAATAGGACTCCTTGCCGAAGAAGACATTGTGAGTGAACGGTATAGTCAGGGGAGTCTGTGGAATCCTCGGGCCGAAAGCCAGTTTGCTTACGAAAAGATGATCTCCGGTAAGCAGCGAACTTTCCATCGATGATGAAGGTATCTTGAAGGCCTGGAAGAAGAAAATATTGATGAATGTGACGAAGACGACAGCGAAGATTATGGCATCAAGCCAGTCCAGCCAAACGTTCCGCTTCTCACCCTCCTTGTATTCTTTTTTCCAGAACAGCCACTTCACCTTGCGTGTGATGTGGTGGTCGAAAATGACTACAAGGCCGAAGAGCCACCAGTAATTTCCCAACCAGATCACCCATAGCAAATAAAGCAGAGACCAGAAAATGAGTCTCGCCCACTTGTTATGATATAGATCCCTCACCGTCATCAGTCAGTTTATTTTACCTGGTTGACGATAGCTTCGAAAGCCTTTGGATTGTTCATCGCAAGGTCAGCGAGAACCTTCCTGTTAAGACCTACATTCTGCTTTGCGAGCTTGCCCATGAACTGGGAGTATGACATACCGTACTGACGTGCGGCAGCATTGATTCTCTGAATCCAGAGAGCGCGGAACTCGCGTTTCTTGTTCTTGCGGTCACGATAAGCGTAGGTGAGACCTTTCTCGTAGGTGTTCTTCGCTACCGTCCAGACATTCTTTCTGGAGAGGAAATAGCCGCGGGTTCTTTTAAGAAGCTTCTTGCGGCGTGCCCTTGAGGCTACTGAGTTTACTGATCTTGGCATAATTTACATGATTTCTGGATACAGTGACCGGTAAGTCCGGTTCTTGTCGACTGCATTCCGATTACACTTTTTGTTTGAGAAAGAAAATTACATTACAAGAAGTTCCTTTACTCTCTTGACGTCAACACTGTGAACGAGTGCGAAATGGTCAAGATTTCTCTTCTGCTTCTTGGTCTTCTTGGTGAGGATGTGGCTGTGGTAAGCATGCTTCCTCTTGATTTTTCCCGTTCCGGTAAGCGCGAAACGCTTTTTGGCACCGGAGTTGGTCTTAAGCTTTGCCATTGTTTAATAAATTAATAATTAATAATAATCCCCTCCCGGACTGGCCGGGAGAGAAGATGTTGCTACTTTTTCTTAATCGGAGCGATCATCATTATCATCCTCTTGCCCTCAAGCTGAGGCATGTTCTCCGCTCTTCCGTACTCCTCGAGTTCGACTGCAAAACGAAGGAGAAGTTTTTCTCCCTGGTCGGCGAACTGAATCGAACGTCCCCTGAAGAAAACCGAGGCCTTGACCTTGGAACCCTCACCAAGGAACTCCTGGGCATGCTTGAGCTTGAACTGGAAGTCGTGCTCATCAGTGTTCGGACCGAAGCGGATTTCCTTTATCACAATCTTGGTGGCATTCTGCTTCATCTCCTTGGCCTTCTTCTTCTGCTGGTAGAGATACTTCTGGTAATCAAGTATCTTGCACACAGGAGGGTCAGCCTTGGCTGTAATTTCCACCAAGTCAAGTTCCATCTCATCTGCCATCTTCATGGCTACGGAGATAGGATAAATGCCAGGCTCCGGAATGTTGTCACCGACGAGACGCACCTTTGGTGCCCTGATCTCTTCATTGATGTTCAACTCATTCTCGTCCTTGCGGCGACCTGACGGCAGTCTGCTGTCACGTGCGCCCGCAGGCCTGGGGCCTGCCGGTCTTGGCGCTCCGGCCGGACGGTTTCCAGATGGCTTGGGGCCACTGAAATGCGGTTTGTAAGGCGTTGCGATAAAAAATCCTCCTAAATTAAGTTAATATGCTCAAAAACTTGCAGAGTTCGTAGCGACTGACGCTGTGAACCTTGCAATGAAATCTTCAACTTTCATGGAGCCCTGGTCGACTCCCTCGTAACGTACCGAAACCGTACCTTCAGTCATTTCCTTCTCACCTACAATCACAAGAAGAGGTACTCTGAGCAGCGAAATCTCACGAATCCTCTTGCCCAATGTCTCGTTGCGGTCGTCAACGGAACTGCGAATATCGGATTTTTTCATCAAATCACAAACTTTTTTTGCATAATCCGCATATTTTTCGCTGACTGGCAGGACTTTGACCTGATCCGGAGCAAGCCAGAGAGGAAGATGTCCGGCAGTATGTTCAAGAAGCACGGCGGTGAATCTCTCGATGGAGCCGAAAGGTGCGCGGTGAATCATCACCGGACGTTTCTTGGAGCCGTCCTTGTCGGTATATTCGAGTTGGAATCTCTCAGGAAGGTTGTAATCCACCTGCACAGTACCGAGCTGCCATTTCCTTCCGAGGGCATCCTTTACCATGAAGTCGAGTTTAGG
>JBJEBV010000121.1:0-5503 GCA_051870395.1 Candidatus Cryptobacteroides sp.
GGGGCATTCACGATGGAAATGACCTTTTTCTTTCCTGAAGAGCATCTGATTTTGATTTGCTTTGATTCGGCTCCCGAGTGGTAGGAGTCCAGCTTTCCGTCCTCATTGAAGACGAATATCTGGACATTGTTGATTTTTGTTTCGTTTGATTCTGCCAATTCAGCCTTGGTTGTGAATACCTGGCCGTACTCCCTGTCAAGGTTTATTGTAAGGGTATATTTTCCGTCATTGAAATCGGCCGTGTCGTTTTCGGCCTTGCTGCAGGAAATTCCTGACTGTAATGCAATGACAGCAGTTGCTCCCATTGCTATAATTCCGATAGTCTTTTTCATGTTTTTCATATTACTTAATTCCAAATTTTTCCAGAAGCCCGGAAATCTCCGGGTCCAGATTGCCCCTGTGAACCAATGCCGGGTTTTTCTCACAAGCCCTGCTGTAGAGTTTCACAGCCTCCTTCTCCCTTCCTGTCCGGCTCAGTACCAATGCAAGCATATAGTCTGTCTTGTCGCTCTCGGGCAGTTTCCTGAGAATCTCTTCCGCACTGGCATTATAACCCATTGAACAATAGGCTATTGCAAGGTTGTAATCCCCGTACGGCCTGAGAATGGCAATCGCTTTTTTGTAGTCTCTGTCCTCGATGGCCTTTACGCCCGACATATATGCCGTATCCACAACGGTGCTTATGACGGTATCTTCGACCATGCCCTTTCTGTGAAGGTGAAAATCGAATTTTACGGTCCGTGTCCTGGGATAGAGAGTTTCTCTGATATACCTGTATTCCGCCATGCTCCTCATCTTGTTTTCCCGGATGTCCGGATCCGGTTCCTGGCGGAGTCTCCAGTATCTTTCTTTTCCCTCCCGGCTCATCACCGTGTCCCTGGATATGAGCGTGTCCAACATCCTCCAGTCCTCTCCGTTTGACCTGGATATGAATTTGACCTGTGGCGGGTCCGCTTCCTGAACCCCGGTTTCTCCCAGGCTCATAAGAATACCTTTTCCCCTCCGCACTGAATCTCTGCAATGTTCAATGTATGCATTGAAATAGCTTGAGATTGACTTCGCTCTTTCTGTGGACAACCGGTGATTGTATTTCAGGCTGCCTTCCGGTGAAGATGATGCGGTCACAATTATCGAGTCCAGGTCATAGTTGACATCAGCGGCGAGGTCTGCCAGATTTCCTTTAATACGGGATATTTCACCGGCATTGTTGGACAGCCCCGGGATTATCTCGGAACTCCCGGAAGGGAAATCCACATAGCAGGCCGTATTGGCCTCCACCCTCCTCGGTACTATTATCCTGAGATATTTGACTGACTTGTCAGCCAATGTACTCAATGAACTGATATAGAAGGTCAAAGGCTCCCCGAAAGGAATCCTGTAGATGGATTTCCCATCCTCCAGGATGTTTCCTGCCAGGCGGATTTCTGCTTTCTTCAGTCCCGCAACGGCCATCACGGTCTGGGTGTACAAATAGGAGAAATCGCCGGAAGATTCACGGAGTACAGTATCCATACGGATGCCCTCCGTCTCGATAGGGGCCTTCACGTATCGGCTGAACATCTTGTCCTTCCGTGCGATTCTCCTGTCATTGGCATTGACCTGAAATTTCCTGGTGTAATGTTCGACTGCGGCTTTTTCCGTCACTCCATAGTACGATGCGAATTCATCGTCGGACACGTATGCGCTGTCTTCCCTGAATTTGTATATTTCCGGCAAGTTGCGCTTCAGGAACATCTCAAGCTGGTACTCGTTGATGAACTTGCCGGGATCTGAAATGATAGATTCCAGAAATTTCCGGTATTGTTCATAACCCCTGAGCTGTTTTCTCCTGTATCCCGAACCCGTTATGAGTACGGGCTCCAGATCGGTGCTGTCCTTCAATATGAACAGCCGTGGAACCATCCTGAGCTGCCACCTGCTGTCCTGCATCATCTCGGGTACGGTAACCTGGAATTTCAAGTCAACCTTGCCCATCCTTTCCGCTACGTTCCTGAATCTTGCCGAAACCACCGCAGCCTTGATGACATCCGTAGCCACCATCTCTCCATTTTCATCCTTGATGGCATTCATGATGACAGGACCGCTTTCCTCGACATTCACCATTGCTTCATCCGGTCCATTGTCAATAATGTCCTCCGAATGTCGTGGCGCATTTTCCCGGGGCAACGAAATGTCAACAGTCATTCCGTCGCCACTGATAGTGTTCACTTTTTGCCTTATCCCGCATTGTGCGGATATGACGGCGGTGGCCATCAGCAAGAACAGTTTCTTCATATCGTCAATCTAGCATGAACCGTCACATTGTGGAAACCGTCATTCCGGTCTCATCGCTCTCTACGATTACGACCCTGTTGGCCAGGACTTCATAAATCTGTTTCTCTGTACCGTCCGAACCGTTGAATTTCTGGAATCTGATACGGCCGGTCACATAGACGGATGAGCCTTTGAGAATCTTCTTGAAATCCGGCATGCCTTTCCCGTTCCAGGCTACGATGTTGTGCCAGGTGGTCTCGATTACAGGAATTCCATCCTTCCCTTTGTAGGCGTAGTTTGTTGCAAGCGAGAAATGCGCGACTTCATTGTCTCCGACAGCCTGGATCCTGATGTTTCCGACATTTCCCCTCAATTCGATTTTGTTCAATTGTTCCATAATAAACAAGTTTTAATGTTCCGGACACCGGTGCGCGCTTTTCCGTGTCCGTTGCAAAGGAATGTTCTTTTTTTTACCATTCAAAGGAAATTCAGTGCAGGTGGAGGTGGTTTTTATGAATTTTATACGGGTGGCAGGAAAAGGTCACTGACTAAATGCGAATCTTTAATTGTAGTTGAAAATTTAAGATTTGCAGTTTAGTTTGCCACCCCTGCCCGGAAAAATTTAAAATTCATATTTATTTTCACTGTCGGGCCTGCCACCTGTGGGTGATGCGGAAAGATTTTCCCATATTGCCGAAAATGATTGTTATGGCGGAATATGAATTATTGGACAAGAAGGATGAAAACGGTGTCTGCCTCGAGTGCGGAACTGCTTTTTATGGAGGAAGAGTGGACAGGAAGTTCTGTTGTGATGCCTGCAAGAACAGGTACAACAACAAGAAAACCAGGAGCCTCAGGAATTTCAAGCTCAGGATAAAGACGGCCCTTGACAGGAACTATGAAATTCTCCAGGCTCTTGTCAGGGATGAAGTCCGGACAGCAAGCCGTGCGGATCTTGAGGCCAGGGGGTTCAACCCTGACTATGTTACCGTGCATCTGAAGATGAACAGGCACGATTTCCATTGCTGCTACGACATATCCTATATTCTTACTCCGAGCAAGATTACCAATATCAAGAAACTTGAGTTGAAGTGAAGTCAAAAATGTATTATCTTTGCATTCTCTTAAACAAAATCCTTATGCGAAAGTTTATATTGGCGCTCTGCGCCGTGATTTCAATTTCATCTTGTAAAATGAGTGAGAATCCATTACTTGTTGAGTCACCTCTTCCGTACGGTGCGCCTCAGTTTGACAAAATTCGTGCGGAACATTATATGCCGGCATTCAAGCAGGGAATTGCCGAGGCCAAGGCGGAGATAGATGCCATTGTGGATAACCAGGAGGCGCCAAGCTTCGCAAATACGATTGAAGCCCTCGAGTTTGCAGGAACGACATTGAACAGGGTCTCCGGCATATTCTACAATATTCTTGAGGCTGATACCAGTGACGAACTCCAGCAGATTGCCGAGGAAGTCTCACCTCTTATGACTGAGTATGAGATGTATGTCTCCCTCAATGAGAAACTTTTCGGGAAGGTCAAGGCTGTTTATGAAAAGAAAGACTCTCTTGATCTTGAACCTGACCAGCAGAGGCTTCTTGAGAATACCTACAGGTCTTTTGCCCGCAACGGAGCCAATCTTTCTCCTGAAGACAAGGCTGTTTACTCTAAATATGTTGAGGAACTCTCGCTGCTCAGCCTTCAGTTCGGCAAGAACGTCCTCGCTTCCACCAATGCCTATCAGCTTCATCTTCCAGACAGCTCCGACCTTGCCGGACTTCCTGATTATGTGAAGGAAATAGGTGCGATGACCGCAAAGGAAAGAGGTCTGGACGGATGGGTTTTCACATTGGACTATCCTAGTTACCTGCCGTTCATGCAGAACTCTGACAGGCCTGACCTTCGCAAGCAGATGTTCCTGGCCTACAATTCCAAGGCAATAGGCGGAGATACCGACAATACCGGGAATGTCAGGAAGATTGCAGATCTGAGAATCAAGATTGCAAATATACTCGGCTACGAAACTTGGGCTGACCATATTCTTGAGGAGAATATGGCCAAGGACAAGGCTACTGTCGTAAATTTCCTTGAGAATCTTATGAGGCCGTCATTGCCATACGCCAGGAGGGATGTCCAGACAGTGTTCGAGTATGCGAAGGCCAACGGATTCGCGGAGATGGCCAAGTCTGCCGGCATGGACCCTGACCAGTTCATGCCTTGGGATTTCAGCTACTGGTCTGAGAAATTCAAGCAGGCGGAATATGCCCTCAGTGATGAGCAGCTCAAGCCATATTTCCGTCTGGAGGATTGCATTGATGCAGTATTCTCCCTTGCGGAGAGGCTCTATGGCATTTCTTTCGAGGAAAGGAACGATATCCCGGTATATCACAAAGATGTCAAGGTATATGATGTGAAGGATGCTGACGGAAGTCATCTGGCATTGATCTATGCAGACTTCTTCCCTCGTGCCTCCAAGCGCGGCGGGGCGTGGATGACAGAGTTCCGCGGACAGAGCATCAGGAACGGTGTCGAGGAGCGGCCGCTTGTCAGCATTGTCACCAATTTCTCCAAGCCGACCGGGAATGCGCCTTCTCTCCTGACTCACGACGAACTCTGCACCTTCCTCCACGAGTTCGGACATTCACTTCACGGGATGTTCGCGGAGGGCCGTTATACATCTCTCTGCGGAACAAATGTTTCAAGGGATTTCGTGGAACTTCCGTCCCAGATTATGGAGAACTGGGCCTTTGAGCCGGAGTATCTTGGCTCCTTTGCCAAGGATTACCGTTCAGGGGAGGTCATTCCTGATGAACTGGTCGAGAAGATTGTTAGGGCAAAGAACTATCTTGCAGGTTATTACCAGGTGCGTCAGCTCGATTTCGGTACCCTCGATATGGCTTGGCATACATTGACTGCACTTCCTGAAGCCGGTACAATTGATTTTGAAAAGGCTGTCCTCGCTCCTTCGGCCGTGATGCCGAAAGTGGCCGGTACTGCAATTTCCCCTGCATTCAATCATATCTTTTCAGGCGGGTATTCAGCAGGATATTACTCATACAAGTGGGCTGAAGTGCTGGAGGCTGATGCTTTCTCCCTCTTCAAGGAGAAGGGTATATTCAGCAGGGAAGTGGCTTCTTCATTCAGGGAGAATGTCCTTTCGAAGGGTGACACCGAGGATCCGGCTGTTCTCTACAGAAGATTCCGCGGTCACGACCCGGAGCCGTCGGCATTGATGGAGAAATTGGGCCTTAC
>JBJEBV010000122.1:0-25855 GCA_051870395.1 Candidatus Cryptobacteroides sp.
ACGAAAACAGCCAACCCGATGCCCAGGGAGAGGACTTTGATTAGAATATCTGAGTTTTTCTTCATGTCTTAAAGCTCATTCTTGACGTCCGAGACAATCTGACCGTCGAAGAGGTCGATGGTGCGTTGAGCTTGGGAGGCATCCTTCTGGCTGTGGGTCACCATGACGATGGTGGTGCCTTCCTGGTTGAGTTCCTTCAGCAGGTCCATGACTTCCTTGCCGTTCTTGGAATCCAGGTTTCCGGTAGGCTCGTCGGCGAGAATCAGCTTCGGGCCGGCTACCACGGCACGGGCAATGGCCACCCTCTGCTGCTGACCGCCGGAGAGCTGCTGAGGGAAGTGCTTTGCACGGTGGCTGATGTTCATGCGCTTCATCATCTCGGTCACACGAGCCTTGCGTTCAGAAGACGGGATGTCGAGATAGCGCAGCGGCAGTTCGATGTTCTCATACACATTGAGTTCGTCAATAAGGTTGAAGCTCTGGAAAACAAAGCCGATATTTCCTTTGCGGAACTTGGTGCGGTCCTTCTCCTTGAGCTTCGCCACCTCGGTGCCCAGAAGTTCATAGGAGCCGCTGGTCGGATTGTCCAGCAGGCCCAGAATGTTCAAAAGGGTTGACTTGCCGCAGCCCGAAGGGCCCATGATGGCGACGAATTCACCGTCCTTGATTTCAAACGATACGCCGTTCAGAGCCGTGGTCTCAATCTCTTCCGTACGGAAGATTTTGGAAAGGTTGGTAACTTTAATCATAATGAGTTGTTATTTAATTATTTATTCATTCTTTAACGATTCGACAGGGTTGGCGCTGGCCGCTCTCCAGCTTTGGAGCGTAACCACGGCCAAGGTGATGGCGGCAACGGCGAGCAGCGCAACGAGGAAGATCCACGCAGGGATAGGCGCCTGGTAGGCAAAACCCTTGCGCCAGGCGGTCATCAGCCAATAAGCAACGGGCGCTGCAATCACGAAGCTTGCTCCTGCCATGATGAGATATTTCTTATTGATCATCTGCAAGATACTGCCCACCGTAGCGCCATTGACGCGCCGCACGGCAATCTCCTTGCGGATAAACTGAGTCTCAAAGAACACCAGGCCGATGATGCCGATGATGGCAATGAGCAGGGCCACAATGGAGGCGATGGTAATGAGTTTTCCAAGCGACTGCTCGCTCTGGTACATGTTCTCAATCC
Organism: Candidatus Cryptobacteroides sp.; assembly: GCA_051870395.1. Lineage (GTDB taxonomy): Bacteria > Bacteroidota > Bacteroidia > Bacteroidales > UBA932 > Cryptobacteroides. Next base: position 1,187 of record JBJEBV010000122.1, read on the forward strand.
ATTCGTCCAGATGATGTACTGCTACCTGGTCAGGCTCCCTTGTCGGATCGAAATGACATACTGCCTCTTTGATATAGTCCGACACTTCCTTGAAGTTTGCACCGGGAGCCGTCTTGACGTACATCACGCTGAAATTTCTCCATTGAGTCTTGCCCCAAACGAGAAGTACAAGAGGTCCCATTGCATGCTGCAAGGACTTGAAATTGAAGTCCTTCATGATGCCCACTATCGGCGTATTATCTACATGTCCGCCCACCTGGCTGCCGACATGGTATTGCGGGAACATATTGATGAAAGTCTCATTGGCGATAAAAACACCTGTCTCGCTCTGGTTGTCAGACTCTCGGAAATCCCGTCCTTCAATAATCTGAAGGTTGAAGAAGCGCACAAAGTCATCAGTTACCGGCAGCACCTCCATATAAATCTGCTTCCCGTCGTCTCCTGTACGTCCCCAGCCCATCTTCTGGTCTGAAACGATGAGATTGTCAGAGAAGGTCACATCCGTAATGGACGGGTTCTGCAGCAACTTGTCTTTCAGCGGCTCATGCGCGGCACCGGCATAATAGCCACACCATACCTGCAGGATATTCTCCTGTGGGAAGCCCATGTCCTTGTTCATCATGAACTTGGTCTGCACACTCACGTACAGCGCCATCAGGATAAAGAGGAACGACAGCACGAATTGAAGACCTACCAGGATATTGCGCAGCGCCTTTCCCTTCACACTCATCGCATAAGAACCCTTCAGTACAAGTGCGGCGGGCTGGGCCGTGGAATAGAGCGCAGGGGCGATACCGGCGACCACGGCAGAAAGAAGTGCAATGCCCAGCATCAGGATCAAGATGTCAACATTATCCTTCAGCGCAATGCTGTCTGAAACATAGGATGCCCATGACGTTCCGGCGATGACATGCATGATGAGAGTCGCAATGGCGAAAGCCACCAAAGCAATCAATCCGGCATGCAGAAGCTGGCGTCCGATCAAAGAGCCGCGCCCTTCTCCCAGCACCTTGCGGGTGTTGATGCTCTTGATGCGGAAAGGAATCTCCGCGAAAGCGAAGTTGATGAAATTGATGATGGCTATGAGAATCAGCAGGATAGCGATTGCCGCCAAAGAAATCGTAATGGACTTGTTGGCGCTGGCGATATTTGCCCGAACGTCTCGCTCAAAGTGGGCGTCATGCAAGTTGCTGAGACGGAATCCTTTGCGATACTTTGCAATCTCTTCATCAGAGGATCCTTCAAATAAATCCGGCGCCAGTGCATCCAGAATGGCGGATTCGGTTTCCCGAACTTGGGCGGGGTTATACAGTTTGAGGTAAGCCGAAAAAGACCATTCGTTTCCTTCGTGCAAGAACCAGTCTCCCATATTCGCAATGATGCCGTAGTGCATGCTATAGTTGCGGGGCGTATTTTTGAAAACGCCGATGATGCGGTACTGGTCGCTGTCTCCTGTCAAAAGCAATTTGCCCACGGCACTCTCTTCACCAAAAATCATCTGGGCAAAGGCCTCATTGAGAATAGCCGTTCCTCTTGTAGTAAACTCCTTTGCTGACCCTTCTACCCATTCGAAAGGGAAGACCGATAGCATGGAGCTGTCAATTTGCGCGTAGGGAATGGTAATTGCCGATTCCTTGTCTCCTTCTTTGTAAAAGACCTGCTGGCCGCCCTCTTTGAGAGTCCCCACTGCCTCCAGGTTAGGGCTGACGGTCCGGATTAGTTCGATAATAGGCCGGCTGATACCCGTATAGAAAAGTCCATCATCCATCCAATTATTCTCCATCCGGAACACTTTCTCGTGCCCCTCGAAGTTCTTATCATAAGTGGAATCCCACTTCACCTGCACCATCAGGATCATCGCAGCGGCAAAGGCCACGCTCATCCCAAGGATATTTATCAGCGTCGAAACGCCTGTCTTTCTGAATACTTTCATCGCTATTATTCTATTCTTTCTTCAAAGCCTCGGCAGGATTGGTCCGGGCGGTCTTGATGCTTTGATACAATACGCTCGCGATGGCTATCAGCGCCACGATTAGTCCTGCTACAACAAATATCCACCAATGGAGGTCAATACGGTGGCCGTATCCGGAAAGCCAGCGATTCATAATGAACCAGGCAATCGGCACGCCGATGACAAAGGCGATTCCCACCATCTTCATGAACGACAGCACCAGTTCCTTCAGCACACCGGAATAATCGGCCCCGAAGACCTTTTTCACAGATACGCTGCGGATTTCCTGCTGCATATAGTAGGAGCTCATCGCAAAGAGCCCCAAGGCACTCACCAGGATGGACAGTAGCGTGAAAATGAGCACAATGTTCAACACACGGCTTTCATCGGCAAAGCCGTCTTCAATCATCTCCTCGATATACTGGGCTTCGAAGAGCCTGCCCGGAAATACTTCCCCAGCTATGGCTTCCACCCGCTTCTTGGCAGCGGCCTGGTCGCCGGTCGTTTTCACCAGGAGCACCCAAGGATAATCGTCATCCGGATTCTCCCCGCGATTATAAATCATCGCGGCGCTCTGGTCCTGCTCCAGCGGGCGGATTTTGAAATCATAGTAAATGCCGCCGATGCTTCTTGTGCCGTTCTGGGCCGTCTGGAATTCCGTTGCCGTTTCCTCGATGCCGATTTGTTTGAAAGCATATTCATTGAGCCACCATTTGTTTGGTTGATGGTTATCTTGCTTCACCTTCAAGCCCAGGATGTCAAAATATTTGTCATCCCCTTGGATTTGTTGGAAGGACACCCAATGTCCGTCAGGCATTTCCATGGTCCAGTTGTCCGTTCCTCCAAGCGGAATGCCGTCACCCTGGCCGACTTCCTCCACGCAGGGCTCCTCCCGCCACTTATCCAGCAGCGGACGGATCTGCCCGGCCTGGCCAAAGGCATTGTCTACTACCAGGATGTCCTTGGTGTTATAGCCCAGGTCGGCCGAAATCATATGCCGGATCTGGAGGCCCATCGTGAGGGCACTCACCAGCATCACCACGGCCACAACATTCTGAACCACGATAATGACCTTGCTGTAAACCGTTTTGGTCTTGAGCCGAAGCGTTCCCCGGACAATCTCAATAGGCTGCGCTTTCTGGATGAGCAGCGCCGGGACAATACCGGCAAGGATACCCAGCACCAAGATAAATCCGAGCACCAACAGGATATTGACTGGTGTAACGGCCTTGAAAACAGACACCTGATACTCCAGAATTCGGGAAGCCGTAGGCGCAAGCGCTTCCGCCAGCAATATGGCCAGCAGCATCGAGATTCCGCAGATGAGGGTGCTCTCGGAAATCACTTTGAAGAAGATGCTTCGTTTATCGGCACCTACCAGGCGCCGGGTGGCCATCTCCTTGGCCCGGAAGCCCGTGAGGGCCGTGGTCATATTGATATAGTTCAGCACGGCAAATGCCAGGAGCAGGATGCACATGGCCAGCAGCAGGTTCACGAAACTGCGGTTGCCGAACTGGATGGTCTCCGTCCAATCTTTATTCCCATCATCCAGGAAATACATGTTCCTGAGAGGAATCAGCCGAACATTATCGTATTGGCTTTTGTACACCCAGAAATTCTCTTCGCACCAATCCAGGATGTCACTCTGCCTGGCCTGAAGGTCGGCGCCCGGATAGGTCATCACGAAGCAGATGCCACCGCCCGCGTTGCTCATAAATTCGTCGTGTGACGAATTAATTTTTGGCATTATATCGCCCCGTATCAGGACATCCGGTGCTTTCAGGATGGAATTCCCGAAATCTTCATACACGCCGCAAACGGTAAGCTGAAAGGACCCCTCATAATTTAAAGATATGACCTGTCCAAGTGGGTTCTTGTCTGAGAAATGGGCATTCGCAAACTCTCGGCTTACCATGCAGCGGTCCCAGGACACGAGCCAGTCGGCTTTGTTGCCTTCCACCAGGTCATAACTGAACATCTCAAAAAAGGTGCTGTCCGCCGCCATCGTGCTGCCATAAACTCGTTCTCCGTCAATGTTGAACGCTGCCGCCGATGCGATATTGGCCACGCAACACCCCTTTTCTATTTCAGGAAAATTGCTCTTCAGGTGCTTGTCTAACCAATAGCCCATATTTACGTTATCTTCGCTGGCAACAGCATAAATCCGGTCCGCATTCTTCTGGAACGAATCTGTTGACAGCTGCCGCTGGACATAAGCTGCCAGCAGGAGCACAAATGCCATTGACACCGTGAGGCCAACAAGGTTGATAGCCCCGTATAACTTATTCTTCTTTAAGAAGTTCCAAAAACTTTTCATAACTTAAAATACTAATACATCACTATCACCATAAGTATCATACCCGGAGGTAATCACCCTTTCACCGGGCTCCAGGCCTTCCAGCACCTCGTAATACTGCGGGTTCTGGCGGCCGATACGGATTTCGCGCTTGACGGCTTTGGTGCCTTCTTTGTTAACGACATAGATCCATTTTCCGCCGGTTTTCTGGTAGAAGGTGCCGCGCGGGATAATCACGGCCTCTTCCGGCTGGCCCAGTTGGAGGTTAAGATAATAGGTCTGGCCGGCGCGGATGTTGTCCGGCTGCTCGCCGCCAAATTTGAAATCGGCCTTGAATTTGCCGTCACGGACTTCCGGATAGACCTTACGAATGACGGTGGAATAGGTCTCTCCCTGGCGCTCGAAGGTGGCTTCCAGACCCGCGATGACACGGTCGATATAATGCTCATCAATCTGGGCTTCCACCTTATAGAGGCCAACACTGTTGATCTGGCCAATCTTGGTGCCGGCGGCGATACTCTGGCCCAGCACCACATCCAGAAGTCCCAGTTCGCCATCGATGGGGGCTTTCACGATGAGGTTGCTTTTGCGCCTGCGAATCATGGACATGTTGAGCTGCATATTCTCCAGGGACTCTTCCATCCGGTCAATCTGGGTGCCGCGGTACAGGCTATCCTGTTTGGAGCGCTCTGCCATTAAATCATACTTTTGCTTGGCCAGCCGATAGTCTTCTTCGGCCTTCAAGTATTCCTCTTTGGCGATTAGTTTGTCCTCATAGAGCGCCTTCTGCTGCTCATACGCGCGGCGCAGGCGGTCCACCTGCATACCGTACTCCAGCACGTTCTGACGCACGTCCAACTTCTGCTGTTCCATCTGGATCTGGGTGTTGCGCAGGATGTTTTCCTTCTCCGCCAGCTCGGCCTCTGAGTTCAGGATCTGCAGGTCCAGATTGTCGTTATTCAGGATGAGGATAGCGTCGCCGGCCTTCACCGGGGAACCTTCCTCGATAATGATCTTCTCCACGATGCCGCCTTCCTGCGGGCTCAGCTGGATGGTGGTCATCGGCTGCACACGTCCGCTGATGCGGATATAGTCGTTGAACTCGCCTTTGACTGCGCTGGAGATGGTCACGGTATCCTTATCAACGCGCAAAGTCTTGTTATTCGGCCTTGCTATCAGGTAAATCACAAACACCAGCAGCAGCGCACCCAGCCACCAGGGCAGAGCCTTTTTCGTGAACGCTGCGCGCCAGCCTGTTTTCTTCTCAATAATCTTATCCATACTCTTTCGTCATGCCCGACCTGATCGGGCATCTCTTATTTATTGGTTAACGTATTCTACTCCATTGTAATAGCGGACCACCGCCTGCTTGATGAGATACTTGAACAGGCTGTTCATCTCATCGGCCTGGGCCTTCAGGTAATTGTTGTTCGCGGTCTGGAACTCCAGCGGGGAAATAAGCCCCTGTTCCAGTTTCTTGAGGTTCAGGGTGTAGGCCTCGGCCTGCACCTCAGCCTTTCGCTGTGCCTGCTGGTAAGCGGCAGCAGCACCGTCACGGTCCTGAATGGCCCTTCTGACCTCGCTCTCCACATCCCGGCGCTTCTGGTCCAGTTCTGCAGTTGCTTTGTCTAAGGCGTGCTGCTTCCGGGAAATCGTGGAATGCTTGCTCAGGCGGTTCCAAATTGGAATCGACAACGAAAGCTCCACATACTCACCACCATTATTCTTGAACTGATTCCAGAAAGGATTGGTGGTGGAACCCTGATAGGTATAGTAGCTGGTGCTCCAGCCGGCATACAGGCCAACCGTAGGAAGCAGCGACCATTTGGCTGTATTGAGCTCGCGCTTGGCATTGAGCTCCTGCCAGCTGGCAATCTGGATGCCCGGATTATGCTCCAGGGCGAAATCCACCACAGACTCAGTAGCCACCGGCTCCACCTGCCACACCGGCATCGATGTGTCGATGACCAGTTCCTCGTCCACCGGCCAGAACATCAGGTCAGCGAGGGTCATCTTCTGGGCCTGGTACATATTGTATGTGTTCGTCAGATCATACTGACGGTCTGCCAGATCGGCCTCCATCTGAATCACATCGGCATGGCCCTTCTGTCCCAGCTCCTCCTGCCGTTTTGCCTTGGCGAGCGCCTGCTCAGCCACGGCCACCTGCTCCTCATACACATCGCAGAGGCGCTTGTAATACACCACATTGTAGTACGCCTCCATCACAGCCAGGCAAATGTCTGCTTCAACCTGTTTCTCCTGGGAATCGGCAATCAGCATCCCCGTCTTGGAAATCTTGTAGTTGTTCACGGCCTTGAAGCCGTCGAAGAGGTCGTACCCGGCACTCACACCGTAGTTATTATGGAACGACGTGGTGTTGAAATAGGTATTGGTCTGCGGGTCGATGCTGCGGCCGAAGTTGTAGTAGGCATAGGTCTGCGCATTGATTTGCGGGGTAAAGAGCGCCAGGGCGGCATCCCGCCGGTCAATCTGCGCATCCCCGATGGCCGCCTGCTGAATCCTCATCTTGGTAGAGTTGCTCACCGCATACTCCATGCAGTCATGCAGCGTCATCGCTGACGGAGCCTGCTCCTGCGCCATCACGGCGAAGCAGCAGAGTCCGTTAGCCAGCATGACTGCAACAAATTGTTTACAGTTGAAAAAGTAATTCATGTGCAGATTTATGTTAAACTAATCTGCATGAACTGTGACATCCGCTGTGCCAAAGAAGTTAAAGCATTGGTTTACTGAATGTTGCCCAATTGAGGTAATTGTAAAAGTGTAAAGATATTTTACAGTAGGTGTAAAGGTTCTTTACACTCAGAGCTATGATCTGCAAATGTGGGGCTAGAAGAATTACAGTCTCTCGTACTGGTACTTGGCGTATGATCCAGCATATCCTGCGTTCTTTGCCCGGAGCATGAAATCTTCGAACGGGACATTTTCGACATTGCTGCCATCATAATAAAGATCATGACCCGCATTGATGATTACCATCTTACTGTCCTTATCATAGCTGAGCAGATGCTTGTCGTTGTTCACGAAAATGCCGGTATATTCGATCCTCTTCGGATCTGCCGAATCGACAACCACCTCCGAGTTCTTGTACCTGCATGTCTTGATGGTGCCCCATCTTTCCCCTCCGTCAAGGAACTTCACCACGACCAAGGCCCAGAGTCTTGAGGCTCTGTATATCTCGATTTTTGAGATGAATCCCCTCACATACTCTCTGACGAGGTTCCGGTCTTCAAGAAGCTGCTTCTGCCTGGAAACGAGGTTGGCTTTCCTCCTCATCTTCGTGTATGCTCCTATCTTGTCCTTGTACATGTCAATGTCGCTTTGTGCGCGCTTGATGGAATCAGTCATCTCATTGATCCTGGCTTCATATTCGGGGCGTTCTTCGGCTATCCATGCTTTCGCCTCATCGTCGCTCGCTGCATTCTTTATGACGCGCCTGACAAAAGAGGAGAACCTGTCTGACTCATCCTTCATCTTCTGCTGGTACTCGGAAATGACCGACTGCCTCTCTTCAATCATTTTCTTGGCAGATGCAATTCTTTCGGATGCCTCTACCTCAATGTCATGGTTGACAAACTTATTGATGCACATATTGAGTACGAGTCCGTCCAGACGATCCATGGTCAGTTCTGCGCCACAATCACATGTCCTGGGCTTGTCGCACCGGCTGAGTGTCCCGTAACACCTGTACTTCCTTTCAGTCCGGCCTCCTCCAACGGAAAAATTTCCGCCACACTCTCCGCAACGCAGAAGCTCCTTGAGAAGATTGCAGCGGTGAATGCCGAGATTACGGTTGAATGCCTTCTCCTTGACCATGTCATTAACCCTCTTGAAAAGCGCATCGTCGATTATCCGTAGATCCTCCGACTGGGTGACGAACTGCTGGAACAGCTTACGCCCCTGGCGTTTATGAGTAGGAAGGGGATTGGACGGCTCCGGATCAAAGAATGTGAACTCTCTCCTACCGATGTATAACGGATTCTTGATGAGACGGTTGATTGAGGAAGGTCTCCATCGGAGCTCTTCGCATGTTCCAATTCTGGCATAATGCTTCGCCTCCATTCCCTTCGCCTTGCGTTTCTTCTCGGACTCTCCGATCCTTGTACGGTATGGCGTGGGAATGCCTTCCGAATTGAGGATGTCAGATATGTACAGAGAAGAGCGCCCCTCGTCATAATACTGGTAAATGCGCTGCACGACCCGTGCTTCCTCCTCATCGATCACCAGCTTGTGGTCGACCGGCGTGACCTTATATCCATATGCGGTGAAGCCGCCGCAGTTGGTGCCCCTGCTTTTGATTGCGGTTATCTTGCCGTCAATGCCTCGCGCGACGAACAGCTCGATCTCATACTGGCTCATCACAGCTAGCACGGATACCATGATCTGGGTTGAAATATCTGACTTGTCACGAATCCAGATATTCTGTTTCTTGAAATAGAGATGCACGCCCTTGCTCTGATAGTACTCGATCGACTTGAGCAGATTGGACGGTTTGCGGTCAAGACGGCTGAACTCGCTGAACAGAATCTGGTCATAAAGGCCTGCCTCGACCTTCTGCTTTAAGACGGAATACTGGGGGCGGATCTCACCGTTCTTGAATCCGCTGATGACATCGATGAAGATGTCATCCTCATCAATCGTGATGGCATGGCTCTTGGCGTACTCCTTCAGTTCTACAACCTGTCGGTCAGTTTTCTGCTGTGCAGTGGAGATTCGGACATAGATAGCAGTCCTCGTCTGGTTTTTGTTAACTTTAATTTCCATTTGTCTACATTAATTTATATGTGATTGATAAATAGAACATTAGTTAAATGCAAATTTTAGGGATAGACGGTAATTTAGCTAGTGTAATTTTGGGGATAGACTAAATTTGTGGCTGTTAAATTTGCGGGATAGGAGAATTATCCATATCTTTCCGGCATAAAAATCAAAGCGTTATGGCAGACAGGATTTTCAAAAGAAAGATATATGAGCAGATCAGACAGTGGAAGGAAGAAAACAACGGAGGATCTGCGCTTCTGATAGAAGGCGCCCGACGAGTGGGCAAGTCCACGATTGTGGAACAGTTCGCCCAGAACGAGTATGACTCGTATATACTGATTGATTTCAACAAATGCTCCAAGGAGATCAGGGAACTGTTCAACGACGTGGAGGACCTGGATTATATCTTCATGATTCTTCAGCAGCATTACCGCAAGACTCTCAAGGTGCGAAGGTCAGTTATCATATTCGATGAAGTCCAGAAGTGTCCGATGGCTCGCCAAGCTATCAAGTATCTTGTGGCTGACGGCAGGTATGATTACCTGGAGACAGGCTCACTCATCAGCATAAAGAAGAATACGGAGGGAATCACTATCCCCAGCGAGGAGGACAGCATAGAGATGTACCCTATGGATTATGAGGAGTTCCGCTGGGCGCTCGGAGATGAAACGACGCCTGACATGCTCAGGAAGTTCTGGGAGATGAAGAGGCCTCTCGGACCGGCGCATAGGAACACCCAGCGCGATCTCCGTCTGTACATGCTTGTGGGCGGCATGCCGCAGGCCGTGAACGCCTACATCGACACCAACAACATGAGGAAGGTGGATGCCGCCAAACGTAAGATCATCAAGCTCTACGATGACGATTTCCGTAAGATTGACCCGACAGGCAGGCTGGGCAATCTGTTCATGGCGATTCCGGGGCAGCTCAGCAGGAACGTATCACGGTTCCAGCCGACCACCGTTGTGAAGAATACCGCTTCGGACAAGATGGAAGAGATGCTCTCGGCGCTGGGGGACAGCAAGACCGTGAACTTTGCATATCATTCGGACGATCCAAACGTGGGGATGGAGCTCAGCAGGGACGAATCACGGTTCAAGCTGTATGTCGCCGACACGGGCCTATTCATCACCATGGCCTTCTGGGACAAGAGCTACACTGAGAACATAATCTACGACAAGCTTCTGCAGGACAAGCTGCCGGCCAATCTTGGCTACATCTATGAGAATCTCATCGCTCAGATGCTGGTCGCTTCTGGGAACAAGTTGTTCTATTACACATGGCCAAAGGATGAGAAACACAATTACGAGATAGACTTCCTCCTGTCACGAGGTGCCAAGATCGTTCCTATAGAGGTGAAGTCTTCCGGGTATAACACCCATACATCGCTCGATGCCTTCTGTAAAAAATTCTCATCTAGGATCTCTGCCAGGTATCTCATTTACACAAAAGATTATGCGAATGACGGCCAGGTCATGCTGGTTCCTGCTTATCTAACGCCTCTCCTATAATTATGTAATTGTCTGTATTATATGGAATTAGATATTAAGCGTGTGTCAAAATCGCCCGTGCACACTGCGGAACATATCCTGAACCGGACAATGGTAAATATGTTCGGCTGCCCGCGCAGCCGCAACGCCCACGTCGAAAGGAAGAAGAGCAAGTGTGACTATCTGCTTTCGGAATGCCCCACGGACGACCAGGTGAAGGCCATCGAGGCCAAGGTCAATGAGGTCATCACGGCGGCGCTGCCGGTGACCGTAGAGTATATGAGCAGGGAAGAGGCCGCATCAATCGTGGACCTGAGCAAACTGCCGGAAGGCGCTTCGGAGACACTGCGCATCGTCCGCATAGGCGATTATGATGACTGCGCTTGCATAGGAGCGCATGTGGGCAACACCTCGGAGATAGGGGAGTTCCGCATCATCAGCCACGACTTCAATGACGGGATCTGGAGGGTGAGATGGAAGGTCAATGCGAAGCAATAGCGGAAACACACATTATTGACAAGAATCATTAATTGATATGACACTTCAAGAAGCAATGAGGGCCCGCCACAGTGTGCGGCAATATCTCGACAAGCCGGTCTCACGGGCTGGATTGACTGCTTCCCCAAAAGCTGCCTGGCCAGGCCCCTCTTCTGCGGTGGCGTAAACGCCCCTTGCGAGATTGAGGGCAATGCTAAGTCGCAGGAGGCCTTTGATTTTGGATTTATGCATTATGGCTCAAGCAAGAGCATCACATGGCGTACCACATTGGTGCGCCATCTTTCATTCAGGAGTTCATCAATCTGCTCCTGGCCGAATATGTGGGATGTGATAGGCATTGTAAGGAACGGAACTGCAATCAGGCCATAAAATGTACAGATGATTTCTAATAATGGAACTTTCTTAATCTTTCCAGCCTCCATTTCCGATTCAATTGTACTGAATATGTTTTTACCGGTCTGAATGATGTTTGTTCCCAAAGCCATCTGGACAAATCCGTCGAAATCTCTCATAGCCTCTTTTATCAGAAACATCGGCAATTGGGGATTCTCCTTCAAAATAGCAAGATATGCATCAACAATGGCTCCAATCTTTTCTTCAAGCGGTGCTTCAGAGGTAATGATACCCGATACTTTAGGCAGGTAGGTCATCAAGATATCACCAAACACAGCCTGAAAAAGGCGTTCCTTCGTGCGGAAATAATAATGCATTGCAGGACGTGTCAACCCTACCTCCGCAGCAATATCCGACATATTGGTATCCTTGAATCCTTTTTTAAGGAAAGTGGCCTTTGCAGCCTCTATGATCTTCTGTTCCATTATCCCAAATTGTCAATAAACAACAGCATCCTATTAGTGACATTCACATCACTAACTCCGCTATCAAAATCCAAAGATAGCAAATTCAACCGAGGAAATAACTCCTTCAACCTTTTTTCTACTCCACGTACGACGATATGGTTGGCAATACACCCGAAAGGTTGAAGTGAAATTACGTTCTTTACTCCTGATTTATAATATGTCGCGATTTCTGCCGGTAGAAGCCAGCCTTCTCCGAACTGCACATTGAGATTGATTATACTCTCCGCTTCCTTTGCTTCTTGGAAGATATCATTGAAGCCTGACCAATATCTGAACCCTGCACCTGCCTTGTTGAAATATGACATATGCTTCTTGTAAAGCCGGTACATATAGTTGTATATCCAATCTGGAATACGGCTGTCTTCAGAAAGGGAGGCCTTCTTCACTTTGCGGTTAACAAAGAACTGAGAGAAGAAATCTGTGAGCATAGGAGGCACAATCTCCACTCCTCTGCTGATAAGCCAGTCCACGACGTGCTTATGTGCGAAAGGATTGAATTTGAGGTAGATCTCCCCGACAACTCCTACCTTGTCGGTATCCTTGTCCGCCGTGGCATCATTGAATTCCGTCGCCGCTCTACCTGTAAGTTCCAGCAGCCTTTTCCATTGGCCTTTTTCAAGTAACGCTGCACCGTCAGCCAGATACCTGTCCTTAAGTGTCAATGCTATACCTTTCTCCTTCTCTCTTGCTGCACAGGCATAATACATCTTCGCTATCGAATCAGCGAAAAGAAGAGAATAAAGAACACAAGGAATCACCTTCAGCCAGTTAACCTTGAACCCGGGCTGCTCATTCTCCAGGCCGCTTCCGAACGCGACAGATATGACTGGAGTGTCTGTGTATCCTGCATCAACGATAGCCTTCTTTATCATCGGAAGATAGTTGCTGGCCCTGCACTGTCCACCTGTCTGCGTCATCGCTACCGCACATGAAGAAGGATCGTATCCTCCTTCCTTGAAAGCCTTTATGAAGTCTCCGACAATGAGTATCGCAGGATAGCAGACCTCATTATTGACATATTTAAGTCCATATTCAGCAGACCTCTCATCACTGATAGGCAGACTCTCTACATCATAGCCGAGAGGCTTCATCAGAGCCGGAATCAGCGGTGAAATGAAGGGAGTGAAGAATGGAATAAGGATTTTCCTGTTCCTATGTTTCTTCTCGTACACTGGTGGAGTCTGACGTTCCTCCAGGCGAGATGTACCGGAATGCAAAAGAAGCATAGTATCTACAAGAGACCTTACCCTAAGTTTCATCGATCCAACATTGTTGATATCATCCAGCTTCAGGAGAGTCAGGGACTTGCCCCTCTCCATCAGGATATCCCTAACCGCATCGGTCAGAAAGGCATCCGGGCCACATCCGAACGATGTCATCTGCACGAACTGGACATCATTCGCCTGATCGGCACACCATTTTGCAGCCTGTAGAATCCTGTTGGTATAGGACCATTGCGAGACGAAGTTCACCTTTGAAAGAAGCTTTCCTTCGCGCTTACGGACAATATCTTCAGATATGACATTTACCCCCAGGCTTGCAATCATATCTGCCACATTATGTTGTATGATAGGGTCGCTATGATAAGGTCTGCCGACGAGCATTATCGTCATTTTTCCCTCTTTGCGTGATGATGCAAGAATATCATCTGCCTTTTTAGCCATCTGCGACTCATATTCCAGAATCTCCTGCATTGCCAAATCGAATGCTTTTCCACCCGTCTGCTCATTCACTCCCAACGATTCCAGATATATGCAGCACTGCTTTCTGAACAGCCTCCTGTCTTTCATGGAGAATGTGAATGAATCAATTGGAATACTGGTCTTCTGCACATTCCTGACTACCTCGGTATATCCCGTCACAATCGGGCAATTGTAACTATTCTCGCCACCGTTCTGACGACTATGGATGACGAACGGAAAGAATATCCGGTCAACCTTCTTCTCAACAAGATTGCTTATATGGCTATGCACCAACTTTGCCGGAAAACAAAGGTTATCGGACATCACCATGCCTGCATTCCTTTCATAATTGCCATAATCCGAATCATCAGAAATGACTACCTCGAAACCGCATTCCACAAACAGCCTCTGCCAGAAAGGGAAATCTTCATATATGTTCAGGCATCGCGGGATACCGATCTTAAGAGAGGCTCGTCCGTCAGTCTCAAGAGTACGGAATACCCTCTGGTATTTGTATTCATATATGTTTCTTCCTTTATTTTTACTCTCACCGGAATTGCAGAAGATCCTTTCACATCTGTTTCCTGAATAATAGTTCCTCTCCCCCTTGAATCTGTATGCCGTGACGAGACAGTTGTTCTCGCATCCTCTGCAGTTGATGGTCTTTGAGGTAAAGGCAGCATTGGCCACCAGATGTTCCGGAAGCCTGCATCTTTCGATATTGATATCTGCAGGACAATGCTCCAACGCATAGAGAGCGCAACCGAATGCACCCATCAGTTCGGGCATATCGCTACGACTTACCTGCGCTCCCGTCATAATCTCCAAAGCCTTCACCACAGCATCATTCTTCATAGTTCCTCCCTGCACAACGATGTGTTTGCCAAGAGAGGATATGTCATTAACCTTCAAAACCTTGTAAAGGCAGTTCTTGATGACTGAATAAGCCAGTCCTGCCGCAATATCTTCCGCGGAATATCCTTCCCGGAGTACCTGCTTGACTTTGGAATTCATGAACACGGTACACCTTGTTCCGAGGTCGCACGGATATTTTGCCCTACATGCAGCTTCAGCAAATTCTGATACAGTAAGTCCAGTCGATCTGGCAAATGTCTCAAGAAAAGAACCGCATCCCGATGAACATGCCTCGTTTATCTCAATGCGGTTGATTACGCCTTCGCTGACATACATCGCCTTCATGTCCTGCCCTCCGATGTCGAGTATGAAACTGACCTGAGGATCAATCTGCTTTGCTGCAATGAAATGAGCAACAGTCTCGATGATTCCGAAATCTATACCGAACGCTGCCTTGATCAGGTCCTCACCGTAGCCGGTCGAACAAGCGGACACGATATTGAGCATTGTTCCGTTTTCAATACATTTGTCAGCAAGGGTCTTGAGAGCATTTCTGACTTCAGCGACGCTCTGGCCTCTGTTTGGAGAATAATGGTGAAACAGAATCTTACCTTCCCGGTCTATGACAACGACCTTCGTTGTTGTCGAGCCGGAATCTATTCCAAGAAACGCTTCCTTGTAGCCCTCTGTCAAATCCCCCTTTACCATTCTGTTCTTCAACACTCGCCGGGACCATTGCTGATGATCCTCTTCTGAAATGAATAAAGGGCGAAGCGTGTTCGTCTTTATTTCTGCAACATTCAATCTGGTCTTGATCCCTTCAACTATCTCCATCAGATTTCCATAGACCGGCGAATGTCCGACTGCTGTGCCCAAGGCAGGCAACAGGCTTCCATCTTCAGGAAGAATGAAGTCCTCTTCAGACAGTCCAAGGTATTCTCTAAAGGATTTGCGAAGTGAAGGAATATAGGTGAGAGGGCCTCCACATAACAGCACCGGTGGCTTGATTTCACAGCCGTGAGCCAGTGTAACTACTGTCTGCACGACAACAGCGCGGAATATTGAAGCGGCAATATCTTCTTTACCGACACCTTTGGCAATCAGGTTCTGGATATCTGTCTTGCAGAATACTCCGCAGCGCGAAGCAATCGGATAGGTCTTCGTTGACTTCTCAGCAAGAACACTAAGTTTATCAATATCTTCTCCAAGAATTATCGCCATCTGGTCTATGAATGCACCTGTTCCTCCAGAACAGTTTCCATTCATGCGAAGAGTTTCAGTCGCTCCGTCATCATTGAAGAAAACGACCTTTGCATCTTCACCGCCTATGTCAATCATCGTTTTTACACGAAGCCTTTTATGGGCAATCGACTTTGTTGCGGCAACAACTTCCTGAACAAACGGTATTCCGCATTTTTCAGCTATTCCCATACCTACAGAACCGGTGATCGCAACGGATGCATCCACTTCTTTACCTAGGAAACAGACAATCTCATCAAGTACATCAGATAGCACTTCATATATCTTTGCGTTGTGCCTTTTATATTTATGAAACAGTATGTTTCCATCATCATTCAAAACTACAGCTTTAATAGTTGTAGAACCTAAATCCAGACCAATTTTATACATTTTCCCTTCGCCTTTTCAAAAACTGACATAAGTGTCAAACGCAAAGGTAAATATATTTTACAAATAAACAATACGATTTACCACGGAGTAGCGAAACTATTGAACTGCATCCAAATAACAAAAGGGGAGGCCTAATGCGACCTCCTCTCCTGTTTGCCATATATCCAACCTTACTCGGCAGGCTGCCACTTGCAGCGGACCGGGGATACGATGGCCCCGTCTTTCTTGAGCTGGGCGAAAGCCTTGTCCACCTCCTTGCGGTCGAGTCCGGAAAGGGTGGCAACTTCACCGGCAGACACAGGCTTGCCTGCGCTGCGCATGGTCTCGAGAACCTTTTCAATTGTTTCTTTCATGATAGCTTTTTGTTAATTGTTGTTACTGTGTTTGTATTTTGTCATCCAAATCTGGACAGAGCTGTTCAATTCCTGGTGGCAGTATTTCTATGTCCTGCCGTGATGTCCCGGAAGGACCGGCGGCCTTCAATGTAGTCGGCATGGAGGTCCTCCGCTTCGCATCCCCTGAGGAAGCTGCACTTCCCGCAGATGGGACAGTTGCCAAGACACCTGAACTCGTTCCTTACGAATTCAAGTCTCTCCTCCCTGGTTGAAGATTCTATGTCCGGTGTTTCCATTCCATCGAGACCATTTGACAGGACAAAGATAACACTTTGATTCCGGAATTCCCTCTTCGTTCAGAAAACCGTGGTTTTTTGAATATTTTCGGAAACCTCCGTTGCGAATCTGGAAATAAATGCTATTTTTGTATGAAATTATGTTTGTAAATCAAAGTACGAAAAAATCGCTTGATTTAGCTTTGTAAATAGTTCGATTGAAACATCGCATAAGAATGGGTAAGGATATAATCATAGAAGAGGAGGGTAAGGGAGGTATCATTCTCTATCAGGCTCCGGACGGGCAGACCAGTCTGGAAGTGAAACTTGAAAATGAAACGGTCTGGCTGACTCGTCAACAGATGGCCATGTTATTCGGCAGGGACGTCAAGACTATTGGCAAACACATCAATAACGCCCTAAGGGAAGAACTCGCCGGAGAGTCGGTAGTCGCAAAATTTGCGACACCCAAAAAATATGGCCGAAGGGAGGGATTTGAACAGACGCAATATCCGGAATACTATAGTTTGGAGATGATAACCTCTGTCGGCTACAGAGTAAAGAGCAGAAACGGTATTATTTTCAGACGTTGGGCCAATTCCGTCCTGAAGGACTACCTGATCAAGGGCTACGCAGTCAAGAACAACCTAATTCAGGAGCGTTACAAAGAACCATTCCTTCACTGACGGCAACAAGAGGATAGCAGCGACTCTTTTCTTGTGGTTCATGGAGAATAACGGTATTCTGTATGCTCCGGACGGAAGCAATAGAATCGCAGACAATGCCCTCGTGGCATTAACCCTGATGATTGCAGAAAGCAAGACCGATGAGATGGATATGATGGTGAAGGTCGTGGTCAATCTTATAAACACAAGCAACAGATAATTAATATCATATTATGAAGTTAGGATATGCCTGCTGTTCGATGCTCGACCAGAACCTGGACTGGCAGATAGACGCCCTGACGAAGGAGGGGTGCGACAGGATTTTTCAGGAGAAGTTCACCGGAACCCGCAAGGACCGTCCGGAGCTTCTGCGCATGATGGACATGCTCCGGGAAGGGGACACCGTTATCATCTGCGAGCTCACCAGGCTCAGCCGTTCGGTCAAGGACCTCTTCGACCTGGTCGAGCAGGTGGAGAAGGCGGGTGCGAACATAAAGTCACTGAAGGAACCTTGGCTCGATACGACCACTCCTCAGGGAAGACTTCTTTTCACCATCTTCAGCGGAGTGAGCCAGTTTGAGCGCGATCTGATCCGTGAGAGGACGATGGAGGGACTTGCGTCAGCAAGGGCAAGAGGAAGGATGGGCGGAAGACCGGGCAAGGACAAGAAGGTCGTCGAACAGGCACTCACCCTCTATGACTCCAGGGCGTATTCCGTCGATGAAATCTCCAAGACCACCAGCATCAGCCGTGCGACACTATATAAATATATCAACCTCCGAAAGGAAGCCAAGGGCGATAAGAAGTAACACAAGAATTGATAATATAATGCAGCTTTGATATATGGACACAAAGGGATTTGTCAGGGATTACATCGAGGCGTTCGGCACTAATACTCCGTTGCCGGTCGCATTCTGGCACGGCGATGAGCCTGTAGCTGAGCCTGAAACCGTAAACGGATGTTTCTTCCCCGTATTCGAGAAACTACGGAAAGGAGTATCCGTGAGTTTTGATGCAACGACGATGAAATGCGGAGGCGGCAAGTTCTATTCCGGACTGGCCCCGATGCCGGATTACGTACCGACTTTCGTATCTGAGAAGGAACATTATAAGGCAACTCCGCAACTTGTAAAGGACTTCGTGGAAAGCCTTGACATTCATTTGAACGGACACAGGTATCTGAATTTCCAGACTATTGACAGAATTGGTGGCCGCGAAGATTATTATGGAGTCCTCATACTTGCCAGCCCGGACGTGCTGAGCGGCCTGGTATCTTGGGCATGCTATGACAACACCAACCCGGATGCCGTCTGTGCTCCCTGGGGCAGTGGCTGTTCATCAACTCTTCGCTCTGTAATGAATGAAAATTCCGCCAACGGCCAGCGTTGTTTCATAGGGCTGTTCGACCCGTCTGTACGCCCTCGGGTAAGGGCAGGGGAACTGATGTTCGGCATACCTAAATGCAGACTTGACAAAATGGTGACCTTCATCCGGGAAACTTGCCTTTTCAATGGCCTGGCGTGGCCGAAAGTCAGAGACCGCATTAATGCAGGAGCAGTATCAAATGAAGTCTAAATAGATTGTACTGATGACACAAAGAACTTTTAAAATCATTCTCGCGACGGTGGCAATAATATCGTTTGTCCTTGCCGTCTATTGCATAGTGGTAAGCATCAAGGGCATCGGCGGAAGCTGGGCTCTTCCCGCTGCGCTGGGATTGACTGCGCTGGGAAACTTCGTAAATCTGTATTCCCTGAGGAAGAACAAGAGAAAGGAGGAATGACATGGGCTTCGAGTTCGATGAATCGGAAATGTATCCCTGTGACATCTGCGGAGAGTTCTGGCCGATGGAGAGAGATGTATGAACTTGAAGACGGCAGGGTAGTCTGCCCTGATTGTATGGAGGAAGACAATGGAGATTGACATCACCAATATGTGTTCGCACCTCAGGAAGAAACTCTTCGAGGAGGATGGGCAATACCACCAGATATGGCTTGCCCTGCAGGAGGACGATGAGTTGACAGCGGTGGTCCGCAGCAGGCAGTTGCATATTTACCGTAGCGGAAAGAAGGTTCTTGTCCTTGCGGGGAAGGCTGCCCCGAAAGTATTGAGAGAAGACAGGTTAGATTCTCTCATAGGCTGCCAGACAAAGCAAGGAATATCTCTGGACTCAATTATTCCGCAGAACGTCGTGTGTTCGCAGGAACTTCGCTCATTCTTTGCAGAACACCTCGGTAAGGGTTTCCATTTCAAAGCAGAGTTCCAGGACTGGCTACATGATAACGCCGGCAAAACCTTCAGGGAGGCCGTGGAAGCATATCATTCCATTGAACATCCCAAGGAAATCAAACCGCAGTTCGAATGATGGCAACAACTGGGCACTGTTCCTTACTGTCGGAGTCTGTGGCGGGTTCACAACATTCTCGACTTTCTCAAAGGAAGCCCTGATGATGTTGCAGTCTGGCAATTTATGGGTTTTTGCCGGATATATTGCAATGAGTGTGATTGCCGGCATTGCATTGGTGGCATTAGGATTTTGGCTCGTGAGATAAGTAGTTCATAAACCCAAAGAGCAACTGGAAGGGGAGAGGGTGGCAAAAGAACGCGGCCTCCGCCCCGGATGCACTGTCACGCTGATGGACTCCAATGACCGGGGGATCCTTCGCCACGTGCATAAAGACTGTGTGGAGATAGAGATTGACGGCCTTATGTTCAGAGTCGGGTTTGGCGAATTTATTGTGAACAATGCCGAGGAGGATTCCAAACTTGTCAGGAGCATTGGTGGCGGCCAAAAGCGCAAGGAGCAGGGGAGTGACAGACCGCAGCCGCTTCCGAATGAAATCACGGTTGACCTGCACATTGAAAAGATACCGTCAGGATATGATGCGCCGAAGGGCTTTGAACTGCCATATCAGATTGAATATTTCAAGAGCATCCTGCACAAGTATATGAAGCATAGGGGAATGAGGATCTCCTTCATCCACGGAGTCGGAGACGGTATCCTCAGGGATGCCATAAGGAAGGAGATAGATGAAGTATATGCCCTGACCTGCTCCTGGACTCCCGGCCCTGCCGGTGTAACGATAGTAAGTATAAGATGAAAGCATACTGATTGAGCAGGGACGGATTGACACTACACCGCTTATCTCCCACCGGTATATGCTGGAGGATATTGAAGAGGCTTACAGGGTCTTTGAGAATAGGGAAGATGGAGTGATTAAGATTGCCGTGGAGTTACCAAAAGCATAGATGAGCCATCTCCTTCGTAATACAGAACAGGAATCTCAACTATACATTTCATATGTTCACTCACCTTATTGTTGTTTCCGTAGTCTTCAGTATGCGTTTAATAGCTTAAGATTCCACTATAGGGTAATAATATAGCTGTCCTTAAGAATCAGTTGAGTACCAATAATTCTGATACCTGGCTTCGAAAACATCCGTTTCGGTATCTCACTCAGGGGGATTCTTTCATCAAGCAATGTCCTCAGCCTACGGGCCAACTTCACATTCTCACGGTCAAGTTCCTCCTGTGTCGTCTCTACCTGATATAAAAGAGCCTCACTCATTTCTGAAACAATCATCCCCGTAAACAACCCATGCAAGCCTTCTGCTCGTGCAAACTGGTCGGCATTGCACCATACAGCCACAATGTTGCTCCCATGATTGTGCAGATGGTATCTGTGAGAATGACCCACGATAATCTTATCAAACTCATTCTTGCTGTCATCCTCACGAAAGAAAAGTCCTTTGTCTGAGCCATGTCCCAGCAACATGATACGCTCCTGTGCAGAGACATGATGCAACAGACGCCCCATCTCCTTGGTTGTGCGGTAGTCGGTAACGACTTGTGCTTCCAGCCCATCGTATAGGGCTGAAAGCATCGCTGTGGTCTTGTCTTTTGGATGTATCACTAACATAACTTCTACTTCTTTTTACTTTACTATAGTCCTTATAAGCGGCACAAGAACGTCCTCTATTACCTTGTCATCCATACGGTGCTCGCCACTGAAATGGATTACTTGATTATAGTATTGCAGGAACAAAGATTCTCCATTTACCTGCTGGTCGTTGTCGGCAAACAATCCCCATACCTGCTTGCGGTCGGCCTCGGTAATCCCATCAAACTGATGCTCCTCCATCTCCGCATGGTGGCGGATGATTTCCGAAGTAATCTCGAAATGGGTGGTGCTATCCTTTCTCGGCTTGAAGTATTCATGTGTGCCCACCGTGAGCATCTTGCTCTTCTTCGACATCTCAAAAGCGGGATTCACACAGATGCGGTTGTAGCCACGCATCTGCTGCGCATACATGCCTCCCATGCTGGTGCCGACAATAACATCCGGCACTTCGTTCATACACAACCCTCGCAAGAAGGGCAGAGCCTCTGCAGGGTCAACGGGTATGTCGGGAGCAACGACATTAAAGTCTGGAAGCAGTTCTCGCAGCGTCTTTACCGTTCCGCTTGCCGCTGATGAGCCGAAGCCATGAAGATACATGAGTTTCTTCCTTCGGATAGACTTCTCCTGCAGTTGGTCTTCGTCCTTCTTCTCTCGCGACTCGGCAATATCCAAGCAAGCTTGATATTGCGCTCGCTGCTCCCTCAATTCCTTTGTCTTATCACGAAGATCATAACTATCGCGCAAATCCATTAGGATGCCGCCGAACTCTGAAGGCGTAAGTATCGTCTTATAGGAACTCGGTTCACCGCTTGTGTGAACGAGTGTGATGCCGCAAGTCTGCATCAGTGCGGCACGGAACCGTTCGCTCTGCTCAAACATTGCCTGATAGGCACGGCGAATGAGTTGCTGATACTCTTCGCTTTGGCGGTCTATTGCCTGCCCCTTCCACCATACAATCTGGTCTGTTTGCCAAGAGGTGACGCTCATCTTCCGCGCATTGCCGCCCTTCATGCTGCATATCTGCCGCTGCTTATCGAGTTCCTTCCTCTTCAGAGATTGCAGGAAACCCTCCATGCTGCCGCATACCATTCCATCGAACCGAAAGCCGTTGCTGCACATATTGCTGAGTACATTGGAGGGGTACAAACCATTGGAACGTATATCCAGCGTGTTTATCTCTGGGTTATACATATTCTTCTGTTCGTGCCCATTCCGTGAGGTAGCCATATAATTATCTTCCATTTTTCAGCCAATTTACTTTTTTATTTATGTAATATGAGAGTAGGTAGTAACCTTACATCTGTCACATATAGTCCAATGTCTTCTTATCTGATGAACCGCCATAGAAAGTATCCAGCACTTCTTGGAATATGTCATCTGGTGAGACAGCATCGAAGAGTGTCATACAGGAGCGAACCTTTACGGCATCTATATCGCCAAGAATATCTACTGCCGACTCTCCACGGTGTTTCAGAAGTGCCATAGTTATCTCCCTCAATCTTGTACCCAATATGGGATGCTCATAGTAAGCCTTCGCCTCGTCGTACCCGCTGATGCCGTAATACTTGGCATTGGCACTATGTCCCAATACAGCCAACTGCGGAAAGATGAACCATATCCAGTGAGTACGTTTGCGTCCGTCTGTAATTTCCCGCAAAGCGTTCTCGTAGTTGAATTTATGCGCAGTCAAGAATCGTTCAAGACAGTAATTTCGCTTGCCCTCCGGTGAAATGTTTTCCACAAACTCCTTTGGCAAAATGATATTATTTACATCAATGGAATCAGCAAAGAGTGGAGCAATCTCCTCATCGCGAAATCCTGCTATGCCGCAACCTATTCGTGTAACCAGAAACGTGAGCCGGCTGTGCTCCTTGGCAAAACGGATGAACGCATCTACGTAGGGTTTGATGGTTTCCACACCACCTTGCATGGTAGGGATGGCGTATGTCTGACCATGCAGCCCGACGCCTTCGCCCCATACGGCACCAAACCGTTCGTAAGCAAACCGTGCTGCACCGCCACCATGTGCGCCAGCCAGATTGCTGCCGAACACGAATATCTCATTCTCTTTCAATTCCGAAATCCTTTCGGGTGTATATTCTCTATCGTACATAAAATCCTATTATAATTTAAAACTCCAATCTAAATCCCTTTTGCTTCAGCTCCTCATATTTTGCCTTGTTGAAGCGGAAGAGAAAGGCTTCTTTCTTCTGCGATGGATTAACCGTCTCATCCATTTGTTCCAGCATTTCCAGCCGCTTCATCTTGTTGTAGAAGTTACGGCGGTCGAAACGCACGTCCAGTATGGCCTCGTAGAGGTTCTGCAATTCCTTGATGGTGAACGCTTCGGGCAGCAGTTCAAAGCCAATGGGTTCAAAGTGTATCTGCTGACGCAATGCCTGTTCAGCTTTTCGGAGGATCTGGTCGTGGTCGAAAGCCAACTGCGGCACTTCATCCAAAGCAAACCATCGCGCATCGGCAGCATCATCGCCACCCTTCACTTCCTGCATCCTCACCAAAGCATAGTAGGCAATGGTGATGACACGCTCACGAGGATCACGCTGTGGAGCAGTAAAGGTATGGAACTGACGGATGTATGCACCCTCCAATCCAGTCTCTTCCTGCAATTCACGCAACGCACCCTCCTCGGCACTCTCGTCCATCTTCATGAATCCACTAGGGAAAGCCCATCGCCCTTTGTAAGGTTCGATACCTCGCTGAACTAAAAGCACTCTCAACTTTGTACCGTCAAATCCAAAGATGACACAGTCGGTCGTTACACTCGGATGAGGGTACTTATAGCAGTATTTCAATTCTTCTTCTGTCTTGTTCATCTTATCCATATACTTTTGCGTTAAATTTACGCCACAAAGGTAATGTGTTTATTTTGAACGACAAAACTTTCTGCGTAAAATTTACACAAGAGGGACGTTTTTCTACCGAAACCACCACTATTCACTGTCTTTTCAGCATCTTTTCCCTTATTTTACATGCCTATATCGATTATCGCATCGGCATTTTCTTGCGATGGGTCATAGTTATCCAATTCCTCATCGGTCATCAAATCTATTACTGACTGGTACTTAGCTTTGATTAATGTGCGTATATGCGTTTTATTCGTTCGGAAAAATGTATCTGGGGGGGTGTTTCACCAAACGATTTGCAGCAACGCACCGGCTACATACTTTCCACAATGAGGCGGCTACGTCCCTGCTGAAGGGCACACTCGATGAAACACTACCTCAAATGGTTACAGCGGATGCGGGAATTTCAGTTCAAGAACGAGGAAAGCGCAGCCAACGGCAGGGCCTATGCCACGATGCAGGTTGAGCAAATGATAAGTTAATTTCGCTTTTCCAAAAGTGTTTATTTGAATTGATTTCGCTTTTCCAAAAGTGTTTTGTATATTTGTGCCGAAAAAGAATTGAAATATGGAACTATCAGACATTCGC
>JBJEBV010000123.1:0-5245 GCA_051870395.1 Candidatus Cryptobacteroides sp.
CCAGGTAAAGCTCGTCGAGCTGGCTCTGGTCAATCCTTGACGGAGAATCAATCATCACGTCGCGTCCCTGGTTGTTCTTGGGGAAGGCGATGTAGTCCCTGATGGAGTCACAGCCGCCGAAGAGGGCGCAGACACGGTCGAAACCGAATGCAAGACCTCCGTGAGGCGGTGCTCCGAATTTGAAGGCATTGATAATGAAGCCGAACTTGTACTCCGCATCCTCTTTGCTTATGCCCAGAACCTCGAACATCCTCTCCTGGAGTGAGGCCTCGTGGATACGGATGGAACCGCCGCCCAGCTCAGTTCCGTTGAGGACAAAGTCGTATGCATTGGCGCAGACCTGCTCCAGATCCTCCTTCTTGTCAGAATAGAAGAGGTCGAGCTGCTCCGGCTTCGGTGCGGTGAACGGATGGTGCATCGCATAGAAACGCTGGGTCTCGTCATCCCACTCGAGAAGAGGGAAGTCCACAATCCAGAGAGGAGCGAACTCCTTCGGATTCCTGAGACCGAGACGGTTGCCCATCTCGATACGGAGAACTCCCAGCATTGTCTGGGTCTTCCTCCTGGCTCCGCAGAGAATGAGAACAAGGTCTCCTGCATTGGCTCCTGCGGCCTCCGCCATTGCCTTGACCTGTTCAGGAGTGTAGAACTTGTCCACTGAAGACTTCACGGTGCCGTCAGCATTGAACTTGATATATACCAGGCCCTTGGCCCCGACCTGTGGCCTCTTGACCCAGTCGGTGAGCTCGTCAATCTGCTTGCGGGTGTATTCGGCAGCACCCGGAACGGCAATCGCACCCACATATTCCACTGAGTCGAATACGGAGAAACCGTGTCCCTGTGCCTGTGGGGTAATGTCGTGGATGGTCATTCCGAAACGGATATCCGGCTTGTCGCTGCCGTAATTGTCCATTGCGTCGCACCATTTCATTCTCGGGATCGGATTTGCGATTTCCACATCCAGAACATTCTTGAAGAGGTTTCTCATCATCTCCTCGAATGTGCCCAGCACATCCTCCTGCTCCACGAATGACATTTCGCAGTCAATCTGGGTGAACTCCGGCTGGCGGTCAGCCCTGAGGTCCTCGTCACGGAAGCATCTCACAATCTGGAAATACCTGTCATAGCCGGCCACCATCAGAAGCTGCTTGAAGGTCTGCGGGGACTGCGGCAGGGCGTAGAATTCGCCCGGATTCATCCTTGAAGGCACCACGAAATCCCTCGCACCCTCAGGAGTGGACTTTATGAGATAAGGAGTCTCAATCTCCATGAATCCCTTGCTGTCCAGGAAGTTGCGCACTTCGTGAGCAATCTTGTGACGGAGCATGAGGGCGTTCTTGAGAGGGTTTCTCCTCAGGTCAAGATATCTGTACTTGGCACGGATATCCTCGCCGCCGTTGCTCTCATCCTCAATGGTGAATGGAGGGGTGACCGACTTGTTGAGGACATTGATGGCGCTGAGCTTGATTTCAATGTCGCCTGTATCCATCTTCGGGTTCTTGCTCTGGCGCTCCACAACCTCGCCCTCCACCTGGATGACGAACTCCCTTCCGAGAGATGTCGCAGTGCTGACGAGTTCTTCCGGTGCATCGGTCTCCACCACCAGCTGTGTGATGCCGTAGCGGTCGCGGAGGTCAATGAAGGTCATTCCGCCAAGCTTCCTGGATTTCTGGACCCAGCCGGCCAGGACTACCTTCTTGCCCACATCGGAGATGCGGAGTTCTCCGCAGGTGTTTGTTCTGAAAAATGTATTGAACATATCTTAGGTGTTTATTTTCAATCAATGCCTGTTTCGGTGATTACAACCCGCAAATTTAGCAATTTCCAAGCAACTTCGGACAGATACATTAAATTTTATTACCTTTGCGTGAATGTGTTTCAACATTATAATGGTACAATGATGGAGGTACGTGCGAAAAAAGCCCTCGGCCAGCATTTCCTGACCGACCTGAAAATAGCGGAGTCGATAGTTTCATCCCTGCGTCTGCCGGGGTGCGGGGAGAAGTACATTACGGAGGGGGAGGACTGGCCGTCCCGCACTCTTGAGGTTGGCCCGGGAATGGGAGTACTGTCCCAGTATCTCCTGCGCAAGCCTGAAGCGGACCTTAGGATGATAGAGATTGACAATGAGTCAGTTGCGTATCTTCTCTCCCATTTCCCGGAGGCTCGTGGCCGGGTCATTTCCGGGGACTTCCTCAAGATGGACCTGGACGCATTGTTTCCGGGGCAGTTCAATGTCATCGGCAATTTCCCGTACAATATCTCCTCCCAAATCTTCTTCCGCATCCTGGATTACCGCAGCAGGATTCCGCAGGTGGTCTGCATGATACAGAAGGAGGTGGCCGAAAGAATAGCTGAAAAGCCCGGCAGCAAGACTTACGGAATACTTTCCGTCCTGCTCCAGGCCTGGTATGATATCGAATATCTGTTCACGGTAGGCTCAGGGGCATTCGCTCCGCCTCCCAAGGTGCAGTCAGCCGTCATCCGGCTGACCCGAAACAGCAGGCAGGATCTGGGCTGCGACCCGTCCGACTTCAAGTTCATTGTCAAGACTGCATTCGGCCAGAGGAGGAAGACATTGCGCAATTCCCTCAAACCCCTGATAGCCGGCAAGGCGTCCAGGGAAGGCTGGGATGCGGAAAGGCTTGCGGCCTTTGTATCCGACCCGGTGTTTGACCTTCGTCCTGAACGCCTCGGCGTGGAAGAATTCGTTTCGTTGACCAACAAGTTCGCTAATCGTTAGATATGCCCGGTCGAGCCGGGCATGACGCAAGCGAGTGGAGAGATTTACTTCGCTGCCCCGGTAAGTTCCTTGATAACAGCGATTTCCTCCTCGCTGTAAGGGGTGCCGTCCTGGCGGAAAATATCGTGGAACCAAACCTCCGGCTCATCCACTCCAGGAAGCGGAGTATCCCAGGCAAAGATAGTATTGGTCTTGCCGGCCACGAAGCCCCAGTTGATGGCTCCGACATTGTTCTCCTTCAGGATAGGCATAACCTTCTGGAAAGTGCAACCCTTTGTCCTGGCCATGTACTCGGTGCAGATTACCGGTCTTCCATAAGCCTTGAGAGTATCGATGGCATTCTGCTGGTCGGTAGCATCGCCGCTGTAGTTGTGATAAGTGGTAACGTCCGAATTTGCAAGTTGGAACTCATTGAGAGTCTTGAACTTGTCCTTCCATACACCTGCGGAGAGAGGCTGTGAAGGCCTTACTTCCTGACCCCATTTGAACACGTTCTTCAGGAGAGGAAGGCTCGCATCCTCGTGCTTGGAGTTGCCTGGCTCATTGTAGAGGTCCCAGAGGAGGATTCTCTTGTCATTGGCGAATGTTGTGAGCACATCCTTCACATATTTCTCGAGCTTCGGATAGAGAGCGAGGGTGTCCGCACGGAGTGAAACGGCAGGGTCCCTTACCCAACCTGAATTGTGGATGCCCGGCTTCGGTCCAGGCTGTGTGCCGTACTCAGACTCGGCATTCCAGCAATCGTCGAAGAACACAAAGAGAGGACGGATGGAATGGCTCTCGCAGATGCCGAGGAAATCGGCCATCCTGTCCTTGAGGCCCTGTGGGTCATTCTCATATACCACACTGCTGAGATATACTCTCAATGTGTTGAAACCAAGCCCCTCTGCCCATCCGAGCTCCTTGTCGATGAGGTCGTGGTTGTAGGTAGAGCCGCTCCACATCTCAATCTGGTTGATGGCGTCAGCCGGGATGTAGTCGCATCCTACGAGCCAGCCCTGCTCGTCATACCAGGCCTGGGCCTGTTCCGGGGTCCAGCGGGCACTCTTTTCAGTTTTCTCAGTGCAGGCCGCAAGTGCCAATGCCGCAGCCGCGAGGATAAGTAATTTTTTCATAAAAATTTTTATTGTTTTTGGATATTTAACTTGTCAATGGCAGGGAGCTGGGTCATGCTCCAGATTTTCACGCAGTTTTCACCCTTTTCAAGTCTGGCCGGGAAGTTGAGAGTGTAGAAACCGTCCTTCTCAATTCCGCAGGAAACCATTTCTTTCTCCTCTCCGTTCACGCTGAGTCTCAGGCCGGTAGCTTCTTCACAATATTGAATCGTGACGGAAAGCTCATATTCCCCTCCGGAAACGCTGTGCACGTCCCTCCATTCGAGACTATTGCTTTCGGACCCGCCGAGATTCATTGCCACGGCACGGCCGGAAGTGCCCTCCATCGGTACGTATTTCGCTCCAGTTCCCTTGATTGCGGTGAACTCAGGACAATATCCCCATTCAGCCTCGTACAATGTCGGTTCAATGCGTTTTCCACTGACTTTCAATATCTTGGCGGAATGAGGCGGAAGTGTCATCTCAATGATTGAGCATTCCCCGAGGTCCGCATTGAGGTTCAGGTCCCGCACTTTGAGAGCCCCTGTCATCTCGATTTCTTCCGGGGTCAATGTGAACTGCATTGCCGTGTCGGCCGGGTTGTAGAGTGCCACGGCGCGGGTATCGCCCCATTTCTCAATGATGTCCTTTGCGAAAACGTATGTTTCCCCGACGTGCTGGACCACGTGGGCCTGGAGACCGAGCCTATCCTGGTTTATGGCAATGAGCTCAGGATTGGTGATGATTTTCATCGTCTCCTCCGGGATGTATTCAATGTCGCAGCCCAGGAGAAGTGGCGAACTCATGATGCACCAGATACCGAAGTGGGCCTCCTCCTCAGTGTAGCTCAGGCCGAGTCCCTCCTCCCAGAACGGGGAAGGCTTGATGTTGTAGCCTACGGCCAGCATATCCATGTCATTGTAGTTGCCGTCTCCGGCGTAGGCCGAGAGGTAGAGGTTCTTTCCGACAATGTATTTGATTGATTTCCAGACAGGCCTGATGTCGGCGGAAATCCTCCACGAGTCCCCGATTCCGTTCACCCAGGTCCCCGGGAAATTCCATCGGCAGACATTGATGCGGATATGACGGGTGGCCACGCTGTCGATTACCCTGCGGATTTCACGGTATCTCTCCTCCGGGTCGAGCTTCAGGTTCTGCCCACCGCAGAAGTCCAGCTTGATGAAGTCGAAGTCCCATTCATTGAAATATCTCTCGGCATCCTGCACGTCGTGGCCGTAGAGACCGGCTCCGAGGCCGTTCAGGTCGTGGTTGTAGCTTGAGCCGCAGGTGTTGTCCCCGGCATCGGAGTAGATTCCTGCCTTGAGACCGAGACCGTGGATGTGGTCCACGATTGCCCGCATTCCTTCAGGACCCTTCGGGAATCTTTCCTGGTGCGGCACCATATATC
>JBJEBV010000124.1:0-5219 GCA_051870395.1 Candidatus Cryptobacteroides sp.
CCAGGTAAAGCTCGTCGAGCTGGCTCTGGTCAATCCTTGACGGAGAATCAATCATTACGTCGCGTCCCTGGTTGTTCTTCGGGAAGGCGATGTAGTCCCTGATGGAGTCGCATCCGCCGAAGAGGGCGCATACACGGTCAAATCCGAATGCCAGACCTCCGTGTGGCGGAGCACCGAACTTGAAAGCATTGATAATGAAGCCGAACTTGTACTCCGCATCCTCCTTGCTGATGCCGAGAACCTCGAACATCCTCTCCTGGAGTGAGGCCTCGTGGATACGGATTGAACCGCCGCCGAGCTCTGTTCCGTTGAGGACGAAGTCGTAGGCATTGGCGCAGACCTGCTCCAGATCCTCCTTCCTGTCGGAATAGAAGAGCTCGAGCTGCTCAGGCTTCGGAGCGGTGAACGGATGGTGCATGGCGTAGAAGCGCTGCGTCTCGTCATCCCACTCGAGAAGAGGGAAGTCCACAATCCAGAGAGGAGCGAACTCCTTCGGATTCCTGAGACCGAGACGGTTGCCCATCTCGATACGGAGAACTCCCAGCATTGTCTGGGTCTTCCTCCTGGCTCCGCAGAGAATCAGGACGAGGTCTCCGGCCACTGCTCCGGCAGCCTCGGCCATTGCCTTTACCTGCTCAGGAGTGTAGAACTTGTCCACTGAGGACTTCACGCTGCCGTCAGCATTGTACTTGATGTATACGAGTCCCTTTGCCCCGACCTGAGGCCTCTTGACCCATTCGGTGAGCTCGTCAATCTGCTTGCGGGTGTACTCGGAAGCGCCCGGAACAGAGATTGCTCCCACATATTCCACTGAATCAAATACAGAGAAACCGTGTCCCTGAGCCTGTGAGGTGATGTCGTGGATGGTCATTCCGAAACGGATATCCGGCTTGTCGCTGCCGTAATTGTCCATTGCGTCGCACCATTTCATTCTCGGGATCGGATTTGCGATTTCCACATCCAGAACATTCTTGAAGAGGTTTCTCATCATCTCCTCGAATGTGCCCAGCACATCCTCCTGCTCCACGAATGACATTTCGCAGTCAATCTGGGTGAACTCCGGCTGGCGGTCAGCCCTGAGGTCCTCGTCACGGAAGCATCTCACAATCTGGAAATACCTGTCGTAGCCGGCCACCATCAGAAGCTGCTTGAAGGTCTGCGGGGACTGCGGCAGGGCATAGAACTCGCCCGGATTCATCCTTGAAGGTACCACGAAATCCCTCGCTCCCTCAGGGGTGGACTTGATGAGATAAGGTGTCTCAATCTCCATGAATCCCTTGCTGTCCAAGAAGTTGCGTACCTCATGGGCAATCTTGTGACGGAGCATGAGGGCGTTCTTGAGAGGGTTTCTCCTCAGGTCCAGATATCTGTACTTGGCACGGATATCCTCGCCGCCGTTGCTCTCATCCTCAATGGTGAATGGAGGGGTGACCGACTTGTTGAGGACATTGATGGCGCTGAGCTTGATTTCAATGTCGCCTGTATCCATCTTCGGGTTCTTGCTCTGGCGCTCCACAACCTCGCCCTCCACCTGGATGACGAACTCCCTTCCGAGGGATGTCGCTGTGCTCACCAGTTCTTCCGGTGCGTCGGTCTCCACCACGAGCTGGGTGATGCCGTAGCGGTCGCGGAGGTCAATGAAGGTCATTCCGCCGAGTTTCCTGGACTTCTGGACCCAGCCGGCGAGTACTACCTTCTTGCCCACATCTGAGATGCGGAGCTCTCCACAGGTGTTTGTTCTGAAAAATGTGTTGAACATATCTTAGGTGTTTATTTCAATCAATGATTGCAACCGTCGCCTGAACCGGCGGTTACAACCCGCAAATTTAGCAATTTCCAGCCAACTTCGGACAGATACGTTAAATTTTATTACCTTTGTGCGGATGTGTTTCAACATTATAATGGTTCAATGATGGAGGTACGTGCCAAAAAAGCCCTCGGTCAGCATTTTCTGACCGATCTGAAGATAGCCGAGTCGATAGTCTCCTCCCTGCGCCTGCCGGGCTGCGGGGAGAAATACATTTCCGAGGGGGAGGACTGGCCCTCCCAGACTCTGGAGATTGGCCCCGGAATGGGAGTCCTGTCCCAGTATCTCCTGCGCAAGCCTGAAGCCGACCTCAAGATGATAGAGATTGACAATGAATCAGTTGCCTATCTCCTCTCGCATTTTCCCGAGGCTGACGGCCGGGTCATCTACGGCGACTTCCTGAAGATGGACCTGGACTCATTGTTCCCGGGACAGTTCAATGTCATCGGCAATTTCCCCTACAACATTTCCTCCCAGATTTTCTTCCGCATCCTGGATTGCCGCGGGAGGATTCCGCAGGTGGTCTGCATGATACAGAAGGAAGTGGCCGAGAGAATAGCGGAAAAGCCCGGCAGCAAGACTTACGGAATCCTGTCCGTCCTGCTCCAGGCCTGGTACGATATCGAATATCTGTTCACTGTGGGCTCCGGGGCCTTCGCTCCGCCTCCGAAGGTGCAGTCCGCTGTAATCCGCCTGACACGCAATGCCAGACAGGACCTTGGATGCGATCCGTCCGACTTCAAGTTCATTGTCAAGACCGCATTCGGCCAGAGAAGGAAGACATTGCGCAATTCCCTCAAGCCCCTTATAGCCTCCAAGGCGTCCAGGGAAGGCTGGGATGCGGAAAGGCTTGCGGCCTTTGTCTCCGACCCGGTGTTCGACCTTCGTCCTGAACGCCTCGGCGTTGAAGAATTCGTCTCGCTGACCAATATGTTTGCCAGCCGTCAATAAATCTACTTCGCAGCTCCCGTCATTTCCTTGATGAAAGCTACTTCCTCATCGCTGAAAGCGGTGCCGTCCTGACGGAAAATGTCGTGGAACCAGAGTTCCGGCTCTGCTGCCTCAGGAAGCGGAGTATCCCAAGCGAAAATGGTATTGGTCTTGCCTGCAACGAAGCCCCAGTTGATGGCGGCTACATTGTTCTCCTTGAGGATAGGCATAACCTTCTGGAAGGTGCAGCCCTTGGTCCTGGCCATGTACTCCGTGCAGATTACAGGTCTGCCGTAAGCCTTGAGTGTATCGATGGCATTCTGCTGGTCCTCAACATCCCCGCTGTAGTTGTGATAGGTGGTGACGTCTGAGTTTGCAAGCTGGAACTCATTGAGAGTCTTGAGTTTGTCCTTCCAGACGCCTGCAGAGAGAGGCTGGGAAGGCCTGACCTCCTGACCCCATTTGAATGCATTCCTGAGAAGAGAAAGGCTCTCGTCCCCGTGCTTGGAGTTGCCAGGCTCATTGTAGAGGTCCCAGAGAAGGATTCTCTTGTCATTGGCGAAGGTGGTGAGTACATCCTTCACATATTTCTCGAGTTTCGGATAGAGTGCAAGGGTATCGGCACGGAGGGAAAC
Organism: Candidatus Cryptobacteroides sp.; assembly: GCA_051870395.1. Lineage (GTDB taxonomy): Bacteria > Bacteroidota > Bacteroidia > Bacteroidales > UBA932 > Cryptobacteroides. Next base: position 3,373 of record JBJEBV010000124.1, read on the forward strand.
GGATGGGTCCCTTACCCAGCCTGAATTGTGGATGCCCGGCTTAGGCTCCGGCTGTGTGCCGTACTCTGCTTCCGCATTCCAGCAATCATCGAAGAACACGAAAAGAGGACGGATGGAATGGCTCTCGCAAATGCCGAGGAAATCGGCCATCCTGTCCTTGAGACCCTGCGGGTCATTCTCATACACAACGCTGCTGAGATATACTCTCAATGTATTGAAACCAAGACCCTCTGCCCATCCGAGCTCCTTGTCGATGAGGTCGTGGTTGTAGGTGGAGCCGCTCCACATCTCAATCTGGTTGATGGCGTCAGCCGGAATGTAGTCGCATCCTACGAGCCAGCCCTGCTCGTCATACCAGGCCTGGGCCTGTTCCGGGGTCCAGCGGGCGCTTTTCTCTGTTTTCTCTGTGCAGGCCGCAAGTGCCAATGCCGCAGCCGCGAGGATAAGTAACTTTTTCATAAATGTATTTTATTGTTTGGTAATTTCAAGCTTGTCGACTGCCGGAAGCGGAGTCTCGCTCCAGATTCTCACGCAGTTCTCACCCTTCTTGAGTTTTGCCGGGAAGTTGAGGGTATAGAATCCGTCCTTCTCGATTCCGCAGGAAACACCTTCCTTTTCTTCTCCGTTAACGCTTAGTCTCAGGCCCATAGCCTCTTCGCAATATTGAACTGTGACAGAAAGTTCATATTCGCCTCCGGCAATGCTGTGTACATCCTTCCATTCGAGACAGTTGGTTTCGGAGCCGCCGAGATTCATTGCCACGGCACGGCCGGAAGTACCCTCCATCGGTACGTATTTCGCTCCCGTTCCCTTGATTGCGGTGAACTCAGGACAATATCCCCATTCAGCCTCGTACAATGTCGGTTCAATGCGTTTTCCACTGACTTTCAATATCTTGGCGGAATGAGGCGGAAGTGTCATCTCAATGATTGAGCATTCCCCGAGGTCCGCATTGAGGTTCAGGTCCCGCACTTTGAGAGCCCCTGTCATCTCGATTTCTTCCGGGGTCAATGTGAACTGCATTGCCGTGTCGGCCGGGTTGTAGAGTGCCACGGCGCGGGTATCGCCCCATTTCTCAATGATATCCTTTGCGAAGACGTATGTCTCCCCGACGTGCTGTACAACGTGGGCCTGGAGGCCGAGCCTGTCCTGATTGATGGCTATGAGCTCAGGGTTGGTGATGATTTTCATTGTCTCCTCCGGGATGTACTCAATGTCGCATCCAAGGAGAAGCGGAGAGCTCATGATGCACCAGATTCCGAAGTGTGCCTCCTCTTCGGTGTAGCTCAGGCCGAGACCTTCTTCCCAGAACGGGGAAGGCTTGATGTTGTAGCCTACGGCCAGCATGTCCATGTCATTGTAGTTGCCGTCTCCGGCGTAGGCCGAGAGGTAGAGGTTCTTTCCGACAATGTATTTGATTGATTTCCAGACAGGCCTGATGTCGGCTGAAATTCTCCATGAGTCCCCGATGCCGTTCACCCAGGTTCCCGGGAAGTTCCAGCGGCAGACATTGATGCGGATATGGCGGGTGGCCACGCTGTCAATAACCCTGCGGATTTCACGGTATCTCTCCTCCGGGTCGAGCTTCAGGTTCTGCCCTCCGCAGTAGTCCAGCTTGATGAAATCGAAGTCCCATTCATTGAAATATCTCTCCGCATCCACTACATCGTGGCCGTAGAGACCTGCTCCCAGACCGTTCAGGTCGTGGTTGTAACTTGAGCCGCAGGTGTTGTCCCCGGCATCGGAGTAGATTCCTGCCTTCAGTCCGAGGCTGTGGATGTGGTCCACGAGCGCCCGCATTCCTTCAGGACCCTTCGGGAATCTTTCCTGGTGCGGCACCATATATC
>JBJEBV010000125.1:0-5186 GCA_051870395.1 Candidatus Cryptobacteroides sp.
ACAATTCTTTCTTTCCGAGGAAATATGCTTCCAAAGTGCTGATAAGCAGGCTTTTGCCGAAACGGCGCGGCCTCGAAAGGAAATAATAGTTCCCTTCCTTCACCATCTTGTACATCAAGGCCGTCTTGTCGACATATACGCAGCCTTCATTGCGAAGCTTCTCGAAACTCTGGATTCCAATCGGATAAATCATAATATCTCCTTTTTGCAGCCAATGCAAATCAATAGAAAAATATTCTCAAATCCTGGCAGTGCTCTCTGCTGCCTTTCCTGCAGCCTCGGCGAAATCCTCGCCCGCAGAGGCATAGAGGATACCCCTAGAAGAGTTGATGAGCAGGCCTCCCTTGCTGGTGGAACCCTTGGCAATCACCTCTTCGGCACTGCCGCCCTGGGCGCCGACACCGGGAACCAGGAAGAAATTATCCGGGCAGAACTGCCTGATCTCGGCAAGTTTGTCAGCCTTGGTCGCACCTACCACGAACATCATGTTCTCCGGAGTGGAGATGGACATCATCTTTTCCATAACCACTTGATACAGAGGTTTTCCGTCCTTCTCTGCCAGCTGGAAATCGGAAGACGTGCCATTTGAGGACAGGGCCACGACAATGGCGAATTTGCCCGGATACTCGAGGAAAGGGGTCACCGTCTCACTTCCCATATAAGGGGAGATGGTCACGGCGTCGAAGTCCATTGTCTCGAAATAGGACTTGGCGTACATCTTGGCCGTATTTCCGATGTCGCCCCTCTTTGCGTCAGCGATGAGGAACATATCCGGGTATTTGGAACGGATATAGTCCACGGTCACGTCCAATACCCTCAATCCCTCTGTTCCGAGGCATTCGTAAAATGCCAGATTCGGCTTGTATGCCACGCAGAATGGAGCTGTAGCATCAATAATCGCCTTGTTGAAAGCAATGATGGAGCGGACATTGCCCTTGTACAATTCTCCCTTGATGGCAGTCTCGCCGCCGAGAGCAAGCTTCTTCAGATGCTCCGGGATTTTGTTGAAGTCAGTGTCAAGTCCTACGCAAAGCATGCTGCGCTTTGCCTGTATGTTGGCATAAAGCTGGTCTGTAGTCATTTCTATAGATAATCTTCAAAATACATTGTCACTTTGTCCATGAGGTGCACCCTGTCCTTTCCGAAGACATTGTGCTCGGCGCAAGGGTATGGGAAATAATCCACCTGCACATTGTTCTTGATGCATTCCCTGATGAAACTCAGGCTGTGCTCCCAAACCACAGTATTGTCGATTGCACCCTGGCAGATGAGAAGCTTGCCCTTGAGGTCCTTGGCCTTGCCTATGAGCGATGTCTCCTTGAATCCTTCCGGATTACTGTCTGCTGTCTCCATATAGCGCTCGCCGTACATTACCTCGTACCATTTCCAGTCAATCACAGGCCCGCCGGCCACTCCGACCTTGAATGTCTCAGGATAATTGGTCATCAGGGATATTGTCATGTAGCCGCCGTAACTCCAGCCGTGGACTCCGATTCTGTCCCTGTCCACGTATGGCAATGTCTTCAGGGCCTCGATTCCCACCATCTGGTCCGCCATCTCGGCCTGTCCGCAATACTTGTGGATAACCTTCTCATATCCAGCACCGTGGTTCTCCGTGCCCCTGTTGTCCTGCACATAGACAATGTAGCCGTGCTGGGCCATGTAGAGCTCCCACATCCTGATTTGTCCGAGCCAGGTATCATTGACCATCTGCGAATGCGGGCCGCCATAGACGTAAAGTATTACGGGATACTTCTTTGCAGGGTCGAATCCGAGAGGCTTGTAGAGCCGGTAATGATTCTCGAAACGGCCGTCGGCACTCTTTACCGTGCCCAGGCTGATCTCACCCATAGCATAGTCCTTGAGCGGGTCGGGAGCGGTGAAGATGTCACGCGAACTCTTGCCGTCAGAAGATCTCAGCACTGTACGGCCAGGTACATTGAAACTGCTCCAGCTGTCCAGGAACCAGGTCCTGGACTCATTGAACTGTGCAGTGTGCCAGCCTTCCTCGAAAGTCAGGCGGACCGGAGCGCTCTTCTTCACTACGCCTTTGCGACTGATGCTCAGGTCAATGCGGAAGATATGATTCTCTGCAGGCGATATTTCTGCCGATGAATAGAATACGCTCTTGCCATTCTCTGCAATGAACTGTACGTCGGCATCCACATCGGTGAGCCTGAGGACATTGCCGGTCGTGTCGCAGAGATAGAGATTGCGGTAGCCGTCCCTTGCCTCTGTCCTGTAGATGAACTTGTCAGTGCCGCTGAGCCAGTGCAGGGGGTCGAGCGGCTCCACGTACCTGTCATCCTTCTCCGTAAGAATCGTCTTCTCGAACCTTCCGTCAGAAGCCCTGTACATATTCAGCCGCATATTCTTCTGGGACCTGTCCAGCACCTGGATGAAGATGTGCCGGCTGTCAGGGGACCAGGTGATATTGGTCAGGTACTGGTCGTAGCCGAAGTCGTCCACCTCCACGTAAACGGTAGTGTTGGCAGTCACGCTGTAGATGCCCAGGCGGACATTCTCCGAACTCATTCCGTTCATCGGGTATTTTATGTTCTTCAGCGACCCCGTCCTTGTGGTGATGTCGAGAAGAGGGAAGTCTGTGACCAGAGTCTCGTCCTTCCTGTAGAATGCAATCTTTTTGCTGTCCGGGGACCAGAAAATTCCGCCGTTGATTCCGAATTCGTTGCGGCTTACAGCCTGGCCGTAGGTGATGTTGCCGTTCTCGCTGGGCGCAACCGGATAGACGTGACGAAGGCTGTCAATGTAGTACAGGCTCTTGTCAATGGTGAATGCGATTGACTCTCCGTCCGTTGACCTTGTTATGGATGCCGCACCTTCCGGAAGGGCCCTGGTGACGAGGTCGGCATTGAGGCTTATCTTCATTGCGAGCTCTTTTTCGGCTGTGGAATTCACGTCTGTTTCATACCAGATTTTGTCACGGTAGAACTTGAACGTGTCATCGTCAATCCAGGCTGCCCAGGAACGCTGCGGATACACGTCTCTCGACAGAATCGCCTCCTCCATCGTGAGTATTTTCCCTTCAGCTCTTCCGGGATGCACTGACAATGTTTTCATCGCCTCCTCGCGGGAGGTCTCACCCTCAGGTACGATGGCTGACGCGTTCAGGGAAAGCGCCAATGCCAATGCCGCTAATGTGTATTTCTTCATAATCAATTGACGGATAATATTTTATCGACAACGTACTTCTGCTGGCCCCTCCAAGGAAGAGCTCCGAGATATTCCTTGTAATGGAGTTCGACGGACTTGCCGCTGCATCTCATGAGTGAGTCTGCCACAGCCTTGTCCTCCACGGAGAACTCGAAAACGTAGGACTCCATTGTCACAGTCCCCTTGGCGGAACTTGCGCCCCTGAAGCCGGCCTGGATGAGGCGGCCTTCGTATGTCTTGAACACATAGCCCTTGTACATTACCTGGTTCAGTTCCCCGGCCTTCACGCCTTCGCCGAACACGAAATAAAACCTGAAGAAAAAGAAGCCCAGTACGGCCAGCAGGATGACCGAGGTCACGATGCCTATTATTTTGGTTTTAAGTCCCATGATGATATGTATTATTCAGTATTTGCAGAAGTATTACTTCCAATATTCATAGAAAAGCGCAATGCTCTCGATTCCGGCCTCGAACTGGCGGATGAGATAACTCTCGTTAGGGGAGTGGATGGTATCCCGCTCAAGCCCGAATCCCATTAGCAGCGGGTCGGCTCCGAGAATATTCCTCATGTCGGCCAGGACGCAGATGCTGCCGCCGCCCCTGCTTGGAACCGGCTCAATGCCATATACCTCCGTCATTGCCCTGGATGCGGCCTGGTAGGCTGTGGAGGTAATCGGAATCAGGAAACCGTTTCCCGCCTCCATCTTCTCAATGCTGACTTCCACGTAGTCCGGAGCAATGGCCTTGAGATGCTTCTCCGCAAGGTCAATGATTTTGTCGGCCTTCTGGTTCGGGACAATACGCATTGAAATCTTGGCGTGGGCCTCGGAAGGCAGGACCGTCTTGCTGCCCGCTCCGGTGTAACCGCCCCAGATTCCGCATACGTCCAGGCAAGGCCTTATCGCAGTGCGCTCCAATGTAGTATAACCTTTCTCTCCCTTCACTTCCTTGATTCCTATTCCGGCCTTGTATTCCTCCGTGTCGAACGGCGCCCTGGCAAGTTCGTCCCTGTCCTCGCGGGATACTTCCACGACATCGTCATAGAATCCCGGAATAGTGACTCTGCCGTCCTTGTCAATGAGGGAGGAAATCATGTCGCAGAGGGTGTTGATCGGGTTGGCCACCGCTCCTCCGTAATGTCCTGAATGGAGGTCCTTGTCCGGGCCCTTGACATTGAACTGGAGGTAGGTCACTCCGCGCATTCCGCAGTTTATGGAAGGGACCTTGTCGGATATCATTGTCGTGTCTGAAACCAGAATCACGTCGCAGGCCAGCATTTCCTTGTGCTCCTCGACCCATGCCGCAAGATGCTTGCTGCCGACCTCTTCCTCACCTTCAATGATGAATTTCACATTGTGCCCGAGGAGACCGTTCCTGAGCAGGTACTCGAATGCCTTGACGTGCATGAATGTCTGGCCCTTGTCGTCATTGGCACCGCGTCCCCAGATGGCCCCGTCGTGTATTACAGGCTCGAACGGGTCGCTGTTCCACTTCTCAAGAGGCTCCGCCGGCTGCACATCATAGTGGCCATAGACCAGGACGGTCTTGAACGAAGGGTCCAGGATCTTGCTGGCGAAGACGACAGGGTTACCCTCTGTCGGGCAGACCATGGCCTCGTCGGCTCCTGCCTTCCTGAGCAGCTCCGCCATTCTTTCCGCACAAAGTGTCATGTCGCCTTTATGCTCCTCCTGCGCACTAACGGAAGGGATTCTCAGGAGGGAGAACAATTCCTCATAGAACCTTTCACGGTTCTCGTCAATGTATTGCCTTACGGCTGAAAGTCTGTTGTCCATAGTCTGCGTGTTTTCAATAACTACGCAATTTAGCAATAATATGGGATGTTTTCAAAATTTTCTTTTGGTTTCAGGGGAGAGATTCCCGGTCGAAGCCGGTAATGACTCATATTGCCAGCCGTTGATGACTGGTTTTTTTATCCCATTATTAGTTATGAATGTCCTAACAATACTTCGTTAAAAATTTAACAATTATATAATTTTCAATTACTTACGCAT
>JBJEBV010000126.1:0-25304 GCA_051870395.1 Candidatus Cryptobacteroides sp.
GAGGCGCAGGGCCTCTGTAGGTAAGATTTTCTAAAATATTGTGTCAAACTCCCGGCCCTGACGACGATGGCCGATTCGATGCCTGGGCTTAGTTACGCTATCCTGATGGGCCGAGTCAATTTCCCGTTTTTTTGCTCATTTCTATGCTTTTCTCGAAAAAAGCAAAAAAACGGAGATTTTTTGCTCTAGTCTGCCCCAGAGCAATTATATTTGTAGATGTAATCAATAATATGTGACGTATGAAGAAATTTATCTATGTTTTGTTTGCGGCAATAGTGGCCGCATCCTGCACCAATGATGATAAAAAAGTCGAAATAACAGGTGCCTGGAGTTATGTCAGCGGAACGGTCGAGGTAGACGGAGTCGCCGTCCCTAGTGATGATGCCGAACACTTCATCGATATGGAGACTGCCATCTTCACCTTCAATGAGGACGGAACCCTCAAATATCAGGTCGACGATCTTGGCGACAACTTCTTGACAGGAGACTACTCCCTGGACAGAAAGACAATGCGGCTCGATTTGAGGATTGATAATGACAGAGTCACTGCGACAGTCTTGAAACTCACCAAGGATGAACTGGTCTGGGATTTGACTGAGGAGGTGAACGTTGATTATTCGAACGGAGATTTCCATTACAATACAGCTGACAAGCACATTCTCAGCCAGAAATGGAAGCTAACGAGGCTGCAGTAGCAATGAAGTTTTAAAAAAGTGATGTGGATTAGTTGTAAGATTACTAAATATTTGTATATTTGCGGATAGTATAATCTAAAACGCGATTACAATTACTAATTCAACACATACCATGAAAGAGACAATCGTAAAGATCAATGAGGTTGTTGCCGCTCTTCAGGCTGACCTCGCAAAGGCAGCTGAGGGCAACAAAGCCGCAGCCGCACGTGCACGCAAGGCTACTCTCGAGCTCGAGAAACTTGGAAAAGCTTTCCGTAAAGAATCAATCGCTGAGCTTAAGTAATTTACTACCGTCTCGTACGGTTTGTCAAATTATTAACAAGATAGAGGATGACCAGGCGGCCATCCTCTGTTTTTCTTATGCTAACCAGCAGGCTTCAGAGCCTGAAAGCATTGAGTTCAGCAAGAGCCTGACGATAATCCAGGCGCGCCTCCAGAGTACTAGTCATCAGGCTGGTATAAAGACTTCTCTCTACCAGGAGTTCCATAATCGGAGCCTCGCCAAGGGCGCATCTCTGCTCCACGGCACGCAAAGTCGCTTCCGCCTCGGACATTGAGGACTCCAAATCCGAGAGCACAGTCATAAGCCCCCGGGCACGGGAATAAGCCTGAAGCATAGCCGTATAATACTGTGCAGCAGCATCTTCCTGATATTTCAGGGAGGCCTCGTACGAAGCCCTGGCCTGCCGCACATTGTTCTTGACGGACCAGATAGGGATGGTCACGCCCAGTGTCAGGCCGCGGAACTCACTTCCCTTCACCAGTTCGCTCATATACCCGGCCGTAAGTTTCGGGGCATTGGCAATCTTCTCGGTTTTCAAGGTCTGGCCGCTGACATTGACCTGCTGGGCCACGTAGGCCAGGACCGGGCTGCCGGCCTCAGCCTCCGCATACCATTCCACGAAATCTGCCGGGAGCATTTCCGGCGCAGCTAACTCATTGACAGTCAATTGTACAGGCTCTCCCCCATTCATCCCCGCAAGAGCAGTGAGGAGATTGTCCCGCTCAATCCGGTTGCGACTGTACTCGCTCCTTGCAAGGGTTGCGGAAAGAGCCGCCTCTCCATAATCCTTCCTGCCGATGCTGCCCTCATTGTACAGTTTTTCCATCAATAACTTCAGCGAATCAGCCTGGGCAAGATTGCGTCCAAGCTCGCGGTCAAGGGCATTGCGGTAAACAATCTCAAGGCATAATTTATTAGCCTCCAGCAGAATACGCTGTCTCTCAACCCTATACTCGAGGTCAGCAAGTTCAGCCTTGGAGTTAGCAAGCCTGCCTCTGGACCCGAAAATCAGGGCCAGGTCAAGGGTCTGGGTAATGGAGAAATCCTTCCTTGGCCCCACATCCGGATTGCTCCAGAGATAATCGAAGCCGAATTCAGGGTCCTCCAGGGTCCTCTCTGCCTTATATCCGTATTTGTCAGCCTCAATGCTGGAGCGCAATGCGGAAAGTTCCCTGTTGTTCTGCTCAATGCAGCTGAGAATGCTGCCGATTTCATCCTGAGCCGAGGCTACGACCACGGGCAAAAGAGCCAGGACAATGCCAATGAATATTCTATGTAGATAATTGATTTTCATTCTATTACAAATTTTGAGCAGGCTGCGTGACGACGGGCTGTTTCCCGCCACGTGCCCTGTTGATCAGCATATAGACTACCGGGATGACAAAGCCGTTCAGCATTGTCGAAGTAAGCAGTCCGCCGAGGAGAACCTTGGCCATAGGACTCTGGATTTCATTGCCGGGAAGTTCACCGCCAAGGGCGAGAGGAATCAATGCAAGGGCTGATGTCAAGGCTGTCATCAATATTGGATTGAGCCTGTCCAATGAGCCCCGCATCACGGCCTCGCGCAGAGGTATTTCACTGTCTGTCAATTCGTTATACCTCTCAATAAGGAGCATTCCGTTTCTTGTTGCAATGCCGAAGAGGGATATGAAGCCGATTATGGCCGGGATGCTGATGATGCCGTCGGTGAAGAAGACCGCGAACACTCCTCCGATCAATGCCAACGGGAGATTGAGCAATACCGCAAGCGCCTGGCTGACCTTGCGGAACTGGGCGTAAAGCAGAAGGAAGATGACGAAGATGGCCATCAGTGATGTGAGAACCAATGTCCTCGTGGCACTCCGGGCGCTCTCGAACTGTCCACCGTACTCTATATGATATCCTTCCGGCAGACTGACCCTTTCATTGACCGTCTTCTCGATTTCCTTTACAACTCCCTGAAGGTCACCGCCTTCCACATTGGCGGAAATAACGATTTTGCGCGAGACATTCTCACGGTTGATGGTGTTCGGGCCAGAGGTTGAGCGGATTTCCGCGATTTCACTGAACGGAACCTTGCCGCCTGCCACATCCACCGGGATGTCCGCTATGGCTTCCATCGTGGAACGGAAACTGTCATCCGCCTTGACCGTAAGGTCGAATACCTTGTTGCCCTCATAGACCTGGGAGACCGGGAGACCCGCCAGATAGACTTCCACCATATTCGAGAACTCGGCCGGTGTCACGCCGTATTTGGCAAGCATTCCACGCTTTGGAACTATCTGGAGCTGAGGTCTTTCCACCTGCTGCTCCACATTTAGGTCAACGACCCCCGGTATGGACGATATTTCATTTTTGATCTGGTTGCCGATAGCGAACATCCGGTTCAGGTCGGTGCCGAAGAGTTTTATGGCAATGCCTGCCCGCGTTCCTGAAAGCATTGCGTCAATGCGGTGCGAAATAGGCTGGCCGATTTCAATATTGACCCCCGGAATGGTCGAAAGCTTTGCCCTGATTTCGGCGAGAACTTCGGACTTGGACCTCTTGTCCAGCTCGAAAGGTGCCTCAATCTCGGAGACATTGACCCCGAGGGCGTGTTCATCAAGCTCCGCACGTCCGGTCTTCCTGGCCACGGTCCTGATTTCCGGAACGGAGAGGAGGAGGTTCTCGGCCATCCTGCCGACATTGTCGGATTCCTCCAGCGATACTCCAGGCAAAGTGCTGACATTGATAGTGAAAGAGCCTTCATTGAAAGCCGGGAGGAAGCTGCTGCCGAGGGTGCAGAATACGGCAACCGCTGCCGCAAACAGGACTGCAACTCCCCCTAAAACTGTCTTGCGGTGGGACAATGTCCAGGTCAATGCCTTCTCATACCACTTCCTGAGCCACCTGACCATTGCCGGGTCCTGCCTGCGCCTGTCACTGTTTTCATTGCCCAGAAGATAACTGCAGAGCACCGGGGTCAATGTCAATGCGACAAATGTCGATGCAAAAAGGGCCGTGATGAATGCGATTCCGAGAGGCCTCAGCATCCTGCCTTCCATCCCGGTGAGGAAGAAAAGCGGAACGAAGCTGACCACGATGATGAATGTGGAATTGAGAATCGGCATCCTGACCTCGCGGGAGGCCTCGAAAACCACGTCGAGTACCTTTTTGCGCTGATTCTCAGGAAGTTGCCTGTTTGCTCCGAGATGCTTGAATACATTCTCGACATCGACAATGGCATCGTCCACGAGGGAGCCGATTGCAATCGCCATTCCTCCGATGCTCATTGTATTCATGGTGAGTCCGAGGAATTTCAATGTCAATACGGACACGAGGAGGGACAATGGTATCGTGACGAGGGAGATTACCGTGGTCCTGACATTCATCAGGAAGAGGAAGAGTATGATTACCACGAAGATACCACCTTCGAACAGGGACTTCTTGATATTGTCGATGGAGCTGTCAATGAATCTCTGCTGACGGAAAATGTCGGTATGTATCTCAATGTCGGAAGGGATTTGGTGACGGATTTCCTCCATTGTCGCATCCAGTTTGGAAGTCAGTTCAATGGTGCTGGCGTCCGGCTGCTTGGTCACCGTCATCAGCACGGCCGGTTCGCCTCTGAGGGAGGCAGTGCCAAGTTTCGGAGTTTTGGCACCGACCTTGATTTCTGCTATGTCCGATAGGGTTATCGGGGCATCGCCCTCCAATTTCACCACCGTCTGGCCGATGGATTCGAGGTCGGATGTAGATAGGACGCCGCGGATGATATACTCATTGCCGTACTCGTAGAGGACTCCTCCGTTGGAATCCCGGTTGGAGTCGCCGGCAGCCTCCAGGACATCGTCAAGGCTGACCCCGTAGTATTTCATCTTGTCTGGAGAAAGCAGAATCTGGTATTCCTTGATGTCGCCGCCGAGAACTGTTACCTGGGCTACTCCGCCCAATGACAGGAGCCTCGGCCTGATGGTCCAGTCGGCAATGGTCCTGAGGTCCTGGAGGGAGGTGGAATCGGAGCGGAGTCCGATGATCATCATTTCCCCGAGAATGGAGGTCTGGGGGCCGAGAGTAGGCTTTCCGCAGGTCGGAGGGAGGGAGCCGCTGACTTCGGCCAACTTCTCCGACACGATTTGCCTGTCTCTGTAAATGTCTGTACCCCAGTCGAATTCGACCCAGACCACGGAGAATCCTGCCGTGGAGGATGACCTGACACGTCTTACATCGGTGGCTCCGTTGACAGCAGTCTCGACCGGGAAGGTTACAAGTCTTTCGACTTCCTCCGGGGCCATTCCCGCAGCCTCTGTCATCACTACGACAGTAGGTGCATTGAGGTCAGGGAATACGTCCACGTCCATGTTGTACGTGGTATACAAACCGCCCACGAACAGGAGGACCGCACCCGCAAGGACCAGAAGGCGGTTCCGCAATGAAAACTGTATGATTTTGTCCAGCATAGGCGTCAATGATTATGTGAATGCCCTTCCGGAATGACTCCGGACATGGATGCGAGGCGGACTTGGCCTGTTCCCGAGGTCACCACTTCATCCCCTTCGCTGAGGCCTGAGAGGATTTCTCTTCTGATTCCGTCTGTTCTGCCAATGTGGACTTCCTGCTTGCGGTATTCTTCATCGCATATTTTAATGAACACAGAATAGACTCCCTGCTCCTCAAGCAATGCGGTCCCAGGGACTGAAATTATTCCTTCTTCGGCTGCTCCTATCAGGTAAATGTCTGAGTATGAACCGGGTACAAAGTCTCCGGTATTGGCGAATTCGAATATGGCCGGGATATAGTATGTGCCTCCCGAGCTGCGTCCCGTGGAGACGAGCCTGCCTCCGAGGGCCTTGATGCTGTAGGTTTCATCGGAATATGAAGGACGGAAATTGGCTCCGGAGAGGTTTCTCAATGCAGCATAATGTTTCTGCGGTACGTCGGCCCGTAGCTGGAGCCTGCGGTTCTGGGTGATGGTGAAGAGGGGCTGGCCGGCATTGACGTAATCGCCTTCATTGACATAGATTTCTTTTATGTATCCGGTGAGCCCGGTTTTGACAGCGACTCCCGCTTCAGCTGTACGGCCTTCGTATGGTTTGTAGGCAGCTTGTGCATTGATATAGGCAAGTTCGGCCTGCTCATATTCTTTTCTGGATATTGCTCCCGACTCGATGAGTGCCTTGGCTCTTTCATATTCTTTGGCTGCCGCATCGAGGGCCGCTCCGGTAATCAATGCCGGGTCGCCGTCTGAGATGTTCTTGGCTGATATCCAAGCCAATGCGCTCCCGGCCCGCACGGCTGCACCCGGGAGGATGGCCGAAGTCTTGGCTGTCAGGCCGTTTGAGAATGTCAGTATGCCGGCCGTGGTGGCGACGATTGTAGTCTCGTCACCCTGCGCTGGGAGGATTTCTCCGCTGACTTTGGTGGCCTGGCTGAAAGGTCCGGCTTTGACTGTCTCTGTCCGGAGCCCTGCCGCTTCGGCCTGTTCAGGAGAAAATTCAATTATGCCCGGGGCGTGGGTTTCCGACTCGTGGCTATGTGTATCGTAATTATGGGCGTGTCCTTCATGAGCGTAGTCAGCGTGGGCACGGTCTTCGTGGGCGTGTTCCGCCTCGTGCTCAAGGGCATCTTTGGAATCTGCTCCGTGGCCCCTGCTTCCACAACTGCTCAATGCAAACACCGCAAATGCGGCTGCCAGAAAATAGGTCAACTTCTTCATAATAATTGGTATGCAATGTTATATCTGTGCGAAGTTAGGCAATCCTGAACGCAACCCGGTTGCAAATGACTATGCGTTATTCGTACAGTGTTTTCGACATTCCCGGCTATCAATAGCGTCATTCCCGGCTTGGCCGGGTATCTATCATAAAGAACGGCCTTCTCTACTTGTTTGCAGGCGAGATGCCCGGTCTAAGCTGGGGATAACGAAGCTGGAAGGCGGGGAAGGCAAAGCTGGAAGACGGGCATGGCGCTAATGGGTAATATGCCCGGGAGGTCCCGTATGAATTGCGGATAATCAGTTAAGCTGGTACAACAGAATTTGATATTTCAGCATTTTATCGTATATTTGCAAAATAACACCGATTCGCTGCGTTTTGCGCATGGTTCGTTTGCCCGAATGGCGGAATTGGTAGACGCGTTGGACTCAAAATCCAATGTCCTTAAAAAGACGTGCCGGTTCGAGCCCGGCTTTGGGCACAAAAAAGAAACCGACCCTTTTGGGTCGGTTTCTCCTTACCCAACGGCCTATCGGCCTCTAGATAAGGTTGTTTTGCAATCCATATAAGAGCTTCCCGGCAGTTTATCAATTAACGTCATTCCCGGCATTGGCCCTGAGTCATTCCTGGCTTCTAACCTCAGCGTCATTCCTGGCTTCTAACCTCGCGTCCTGCCTGGCTTTTGACCGGGAATATTTTCGCCGAGAAATACATAATAAATATTCCTGCTTCAATAGATGCCCGATCTAAGCCAGGCAGGACGTTGGATATGATGACTATCGCAGGCACGCTGTACGATTCTCTGATGATAATCAGGGCGCACTATTTCGCTTGTCCTTTTCGTGACATTCATCTGCACCCCCACCATACGGTTTTACGTATCTGTGGGGCATAATGCGGTTCCAGGTGGAAAGGAAAGGCTTCCATTGGGACATCCTATATGCCTTGCAGTACTCTGGAATGGCATCTCTGGTTCCAGATGAATGTCACGAGGAAGTATGTCGAGATGCTGTCGGGAGAGCCTGTCCGAAAAGTCCGCCATTCTGAGTGCAATCGGCCTTCTGCGCTACTCTGGTAGGGGTAGAAGCACCCGAAGGGGCACTTTTCGGACAGACTCCCCCGGGAAACGCCGGCTCAAAGAGGCAACCAGCCACAGTACAGTACCAAAGCGCATTCGGGTCGCAAATGCGTCCGGAGCCTAGACGACTTCTGTGGAAACGCTATTCCACCGGTAGCTGAATCACAGACAGCCATTTCTCAGGATCATCCTGATTCCAGGCACCGTCAATGTAGCTGAAACGAGGAGAACCTGCTATGCGCATTCCGTTCGACTCCAGATAGCGAACTGCCGCCGTAAACGACTCATAGAAACGGTCGTATGGACCCACATGCCTCATACACAATGCTTTAGGAATAGCAGGGAGACGCTTGAACTTAATAAAATCCGTGTCAGGCAGCAATTCCTCTACCTGCTCGCAATACTCAATGTCAATATCCTCAGTCCGGAACTCCCTATTATGGTCAATAGTAAAGCAATAACCGGGATCCGGACATTTGCAACCTGCCGCTGCCATTGCCGGGCCGATCTTCATATAGCATAACGGGCCAAGAGCATCATAATTGGGGATCACCTCGCGGTGACTGGCCACGATAATCTCAGGAAGTTCCTGAATGATAATTTTTTCCATAATCTTTGCCTTTTGGCGGGAATCCCTCCAATCGAGCAGCTTTGCAAGCCTCTCGTTCAGTTCGCCAAGTTGCTTCTCTGTCGCCCTTATCTTCTCATCAAGCAACTCAATGCTGGGCGTATGGGTCTGGTCTTCAAGCAAATCCTTGATTTCCTCAAGCGAGAAGCCAAGCCGCTGCAACTGCCTTATTGACTGCATACGCTGCATCTGGGCAAGGCTGTAATAACGGTATCCCGTCCATTCGTCCACCTCATCGGGCAGCAGAAGCCCCTTGGTTTCATAATGCCGGAGCGTCTTTACAGTGACCTGCATCAACCGGGAGAATTCACCGATTTTCAATCTTGTTTTATACTTCATCGTACGATAATATTGGTAACCATTGCAAAGATATACACTTCCCTCGGGTACGAGTCAAGAGTTTTGTGAAAAATTTAACTGATTATCCGCAATTCATACAGGACCTTCCGGGCATCAAGCCCAGGCTGTCCGAAAAGTCCACACGTCAGAGGGCAATCGCTTTTCTGCAATTCTCTGGCAGGGGTGGAGGTTACAGAAGGGGTATATTTCGGACAGGCTCCCCTGAGGAATCAGTGATGAAGCCAGCATTCCTCCGGACAAATAGATGAGAGGAGACGCATACCGTAAATCAAAAATGAAAAACAACAGCCCCGCATACAATGCCCTGTAGCGGGGTGCGTTGTTCACTGACGTTCTCCAGAAGGCTTCAGTGAACAAGACCCCCTGCTACAGGTACTTCTGGGGCAGGTCCTTGTTCACTGAAAATGCGTTACAAAAATGATTGACCGAATGATTATCCGCAAACCGTACAACTGCCGCCAACAGGTTACTTTTTCTCAATCTTTCAAACTATGTAGCATCGGACCTTCTGCGATTCGGGGCTTCAGTGCGAAAGAACGAAATCTGAAAACGGCCGGGAAATGCGGGAAATCACGGACATTTTGCAGACAGTGCAAGGGATGTTATGTACGATTTGCGGATAGACATTAAAATTTAACAACTTTTCCGGAGCAAATAATCATTAATGGAATGTGTTGCCAAGAGACAGAAGAAGGGGCTTTCTCGTCAGCCCCCTCTTAAAACCTCAGGATTTGTTCCCGATATTCTATCAGCCCTGTTCTTATTCGCCGTCAGGGTCTCCCTCCGGAATTTGGATCCCATTCGCCAGTCGCAACCAGTTCTTCGTAAGTCCTGAACGTCCATTTATCCATAGGCTTGAATATGCGGTCTTTCTCGAAAATGTTTACCTTCAGCGAATTCCCTTCAATTATTGGATCATCTACCCATGTCAAATACCTAAAATTAGCCTTCAAAAAGTGGAAAGTCGACTCTGCATAATTGCGTTGTTCAAGAACAACAGGGGTTTCAACATTGTCAGCGACAACGACACCGACACCCATGTTATTAAACAAGTCCATCGGCTCAAAACTCATGTAAATCTTTCCCTCGGCATCATCTGACTCCCAGTTGCCGACAAAAATGGTGGTAAGACAGCCCGTCCATTCAATCTCCTGCTTGGAACAGGAAAGCGTAAATCCATTCTGGCTTAGAAATAATTTGCCACTCTTCTCGTCGTAAGAGCATCCAAGTACTAACTTGACAGATTCCCCATCGCTGCTTTCGAGACCATTGAACTGTAATGTCAGCTGTCCGTCTTTCACCGACCAGGTAAAGACATAGTCATAGTCCCACTCATCACCACTTATGTAATAAATTTCGCCTGTAAAATCATCATCAAGCCTGATTCGCCTAATTTGTAAGCCTTCCTCTTCTACAACCCACGTACCGATATACTCGGCAACTGCTGCAGGATCGGTTGGAGTAGTCTCTTCATTAGGTTCATCCGGTTCATTAGGTTCATTAGGGCCACTCGGGTCATTGGTGTTGCAAGCCACTGCTACAGAAAGCATTGCGAAGGATGCAAGCAAAAAATAATAAATCTTTTTCATAAATACTTCAATAATTCCTAATTCAAGTTTCGCAAGTACGAAACTTAAGTTACTAAAAAATACCCCGCAAGATAATAAATAATACGTCCCCCTGCAAATATCCGGGCTACAGCGCCCTGCTGACATTGCCGTGAAAATACCTGCCGGAAAGACCGGATGTTATGGCATTGATGGCGGGGATGGCTCCCTTCGCCGGGGATTTGCAGAAGGGGCGGAATATCACATCCGCAATCGGGTCGAACCAGCGGCCCATAGTAATCATATTGCTGTTCACAACACCCGGATCAGTCGCATTGACAATGAGGTCCGGACGTTTTTCCGCAAGTTCCCTGGTATATCGGAGCAATGCCAATTTAGCCTTGCCGTAGGTACGGAGCTGGCCGAAACGCTTGGCATCAGGATGAAAATCAGCCTCGCAAAGACGTGACACAAAGGCGGTTACAGAAATAGTATTTACAATTATGCCACCCGGGCCAAGATGCGGAAGCAGAGCCTCGGCCAACTCCTTTGGCCCAAAATAATTGACAGCAAAAGTCCTTTCGCGGCCCTCCGGAGTCAGGGCATAATCCCTGAAAATGGAACCCGCATTGTTCAGCAGGCCGGAAATCTCCAGGTCCCCCAGGCTGGAGACAAAGTTCCGGATACTGTCCGGGGAGGACACATCCAGGGCCTCTATACGAAGTTTGGCATCCGGCACCTCATTCAAGACCAGGTCAGCAGCCCGGCGGCCACGTTCCAGGTTTCGGCAGGCCAGGATTACGGAATACCCCCTGGCAGCAAGACCCTTAACCACCTCGCAGCCAATACTTCCGCTCGCCCCGGTCACAATGAACCAGCCGGAGGGAACTATATTTTGTCCTTGAACTTGTTCCATATCATTTGTTCCAATGGTGCCGGAAGGAACTTTATCATTGGAGGCAGATAATAGTTCATCAGCGAAGGCTTCATCAGCCTGCGTCCCCTGAACATCCCCTTCAATGCCCTCTTGACCAGCCACTGCGGAGTATGAATCACGCGTATCGCAACACCGAACTTAAGCAAATCCTTCCTCAGCCCGTAAAGAGGCGTGGCCACTGCAGCAGGGCATAAAGTGGTGACAGTCACGCCGTAAGGATTGAGCTCGTATGAGAGCGACTCTCCGAAACTGCGGAGATAGGCCTTCGTTGCCGAATAGACCTGGATACCCGGGGCAGGGATGCGAGCCGCCATAGAAGCCACCAGAAGAATCCTTCCGCTCCCGCGCTGCTTCATCCTATCCCCGAAAAGAATGCATATCTTGGTCGGAGTCGTGACGTGAAGTCCAATCATAACCTCGGCCTTGCCCATAAGTTCGGGCCCCAGTTCCTTGAAGAAGAACATTCCCGCATTGTTTACAAGGACATCGGGAAGAATGGACTGGCTGTCACACCAGGCCAGGAGTTCCTCTGCGGCATTCTCCACCGCAAGATCCTGATAATGAGGGATTACATTGACTCCGAACTCCTCAGCGAGAGGGCCGCAGACATTGTCAAGCTGCTCCTGGATATTGCTTACGATAATGAGGTCGTAACCCTTGGCCGCCAGCTGGCGGGAGAACTCGAGACCAATTCCGGAACTTCCTCCGGTCACCAACGCCATCATAACTCGGCCTCCGCTTTTTCAATTTCCTTCCGGAGCGACTCCGGCATTTTCTCGACACAATGATGGCAGCGCATCTCGAGGGTGTACATCCTTCCGATACAATAATTGGAATGCTTGCAGCTGCTGCAAGTAATCTCCCCGGACTTAATCTTGTTCACGAAATCAGTATCGTTTACAAGTGCCCTGGCCACCTGGAGCCCCTGGAAGCCTGCATCCAGAACCTCCTCCATCTTTTCCCTGGAAATGAGGCCGCCGACATAGATGAGCGGCAGTTTGAGTGCCTGGCGGAACTCCTTGGCATCATCCAGGAAGTAGCCCTCCTTGAAAGGAACCGTCGGAATCAGTAGACGTCCGATAACACGAAGCGCAGCCTTGAGCCACCAGAACTTCTTCATGTCCATATAGTAGGCAAGTGTCTTGAGAGGCATTGCCCCGCGCATTACCTCCATCGGGGCCTTGCTCACGAAGCCGGCAGAGAGCACGATGGCGTGTACCCCGAGACGCTCAAGTTCCTTGGCAACCTCCAGGCACTCTGCCCTTTGCATTCCGCGCTTGAAGCCGTCATGCATATTCATCTTGACAATCACGCCCATATCGTCCCCCGCAGCCTTCATCACCTCTGTAATGACAAGGCGCATAAAGCGCATCCTGTTCTCCAGCGAGCCGCCGAACTCATCGTGACGGTGGTTGGTATAAGGCGAAAGGAACTGGCTGATGAGATAGCCGTGACCGCAATGAATCTCCACGCAGTCAAACCCCGCCTCCCGGGCCAGATTCACGGCATAGCCGAAATCCTTCACGAGATCATATATCTCATTGACTTTCAATCCTCTGGCAAATGTTGGGGAGTACATGTTGAAACAGGTGCTGGCTCCCACAGGCATACATCCGCAGGTGGACCTGTGGGTCATATTGCCGCAATGCCCGAGCTGAATCGAGGCCTTGGCCCCCTCTGCATGAATGGCATCCGTTATCCTCTTCAGTTCCGGGACAATCTCCTTGCGCATCCAGAGCTGGCCATTGAAAGAAAGTCCGGACTGCGCCACCGCAGCGTATGCCAATGTCGTCATTCCTACACCACCCCTTGCCACGGCTACGTGATAGTCATAAAGATCCTGCGAAGGACTGTTGTTATATGCCATATTTTCGAACGCAGCCGAGCGGATAACCCTGTTGCGCAATGTCACCGGTCCAATCTTGACCGGCGTGAAAATCTGTGATTCTATCGCCATATATCGCTAGTTTTCATTTATTTACCAAATAAACGGTATCATTCTCCTGACCTTCTTCACATCCAGTTCGCCGGCGAACTCCACCTTGTATCTCTCATAAATCCTCGCTGCCCTCGGTGCCAGATTGGCAAATGTCCAGACTGCGAAAAGGACTCCCGACCAGGACCAGGTCAGCAATGCGAAACCGCACCACTCCACGAATTCCCCGAAATAATTGGCACTCGTCACATATTTATACAGTCCCTTCTTCGGAAGATAATGCCTGGTGTCCCCGGGCTTCCTCAGGCCCCGGATAATGGAGTCTGACTGGATGTTTATGAACATTCCGGAGAGAAAGACAATGGTGCCGATAATGAACTGCGGGGTCTTCAGCCATTCCACCGTATAATATTCAGGCTCAGATACATAGAATATCCACCCTCCCTGCATTCCGGCATTGAGCAGATTGAAGACCACGGCCATGAGGATGATGGAGAGCGGCATTTTCCCATTGCCCCGGATCAATGCCGGGAAAATGAAGGACCTCTGGAAATAATGCAGCTCAAAGAGAATGAAGAATGCAAGACGGGCAACGTCGCTGCGCCTTCCGGAAAACCACCAGAGGGCTAGCATTGCCAGAAAGACCGGGGACTCCATAAGAACCCAGCCAAGCCTGTTGTTCACGGCAGGCCCCCATTTCTTATTATAGAACTTGCCGTAGCCCGCATCAATGAAGAAGAGGGCAATGAAAACCGGCACAGCCGTCACGGCCATTGCCAGAAGAAAAATATCAAATCCGCTCATAACAAACTGCTAATTTACTAAAACTATGTAAATTGTTTGCCATGAGCGGACTTTTTGACTATAAAAATGTCCTTATTTCCCACCAACCTTCACCTTCTTGTGGGAAAGACGGCTCTTCTCAGCCCTGAATCCCATCACGTGGCTTTCGATGGAAGCATCAATGTTGCTGGTAAGCTTGGATTCGTCGTGGGAATCAACCGCCTCAAGGAAATCGCAGACGAGGGCCATGTCGCCACCGCCGTGGCCCGAGCCCCTGTACTCAGGTATCTCGGACAACTTCTTGTCCCAGATGAGTTTACGGTTGCTGCGGAACTCATATACGGTGAATGTGGTACCGTCTCCCTCAATGTAGCCCGTGGTTCCCATTACCCTGGTCCTGCGACCTCCATAAGGAGTGAAGGCCTCCATTGAGAACGAAGCAGTGGTACCGTCCTCGAACACCATCTCGCTCACGAAATGGTCAGGCTGGTTGTTGTCGCAATGATATACGCATCTTCCCCAAACATTCTCCGGGTCGGAAATCTTGGACATAATCTCCTGCTCGTCACGAGGGTTCTTCAGGTCGAATACTCCGAGATGAGCCTTGCGCTTTACATAAATGTCAATGGCGGAGTACGGGCAGGTGGCCTCGTGAGGACAACCGTCGGTACAGCGCAAAGGAGCCCCCTCAGGTGCATTCCCAGGCTTGAACCAGGTCAGGGAGCCATCAGCCACAATGCTCTTGCAAGGCTTGCCGACGAACCAGCGGAGGATGTCCAGGTCGTGGCAGCTCTTTGCGAGGATAATAGGCGTGGTCTCATTGGAATCCCTCCAGTTGCCCCTGACGTATGAATGGGCCATGTGGCGGCACTCAATCGGCTCCATGTGCTGGATGCTTATGAGTTTGCCAATCAGGCCGGTATGGATGGCCTCGTACATTGCCCTGAAATACGGACTGTAGCGGAGAACGTGGCATACGGCCACGATGCCGCCATATTTGTGAGCCTGTGCGGCGATGTCCGTGCACTCCTTCTCGCTCTGCGCTACCGGTTTCTCGAGGAGCACGTTGTAACCCATCTCCAAAGCCTTCATGCAAGGTTTGTAATGGGTATCGTCCGGGGTGGAGATTACTACTGCGTCAGCAAACTTCGGAACTGTGAAAACCTCGCTCCAATCACCGAAACGATGCTCCCCAGGAATGTTGAAGTTGTCGCCCATGGCATTCTTGCGGCTCTCCCTGATATCGGAAACGCCTACAATCTGCATGCATTCAGGATAAACCTTGGCATAGTTGGCATAGGTGCGGCCTCTGTTTCCTGCTCCTATGATTATGACCTTGACCGGGCCCTTGACTGATGCTTTCAGGCCCTTCACCGGGAAATCCACCTCCGGGTCAGTCATTGCAGGTTCTTCCATAGGGATGCCCATTGCCTTTCCGGCGGCCTTGATGTTCTGCTCGCCGCCTATTACTGCAGCCCCGGCTGTAATAAAGCCAAGGCTCCTGAGAAATTCTTTTCGGTTCATATTGTTAGTTTTGACTGTTGTTTATTCTTTCCGATCTCTCCATGCACTTCGCTTGGCCGGGAGGGCAAAGAGACACAGCCTGGACTAGAGGGCACCTACTCCACGCAGCTGGTGAGGAAGACAGCCTTGCCGTCCGGCACGAAGGTAAGGCCCTTCGAAGAAGCAGGGACAAGCACGGTCTCCCCCTTATGAACAGGCACGCGAACCTCATTGCCGGCCTCATTGTCCACAAGCTCGCCATTGCCCTCTATGCATATCACGACCAGGAACGAGTCCAGGCCGGAAAGATTCTTGGTTAGAGGCTTGTCAATGTCTATCTGCGTAGTAGTGAAATACTTGCAGCTTACCAGGCGGTTCTCCTCATTGGTCTTCTCCTCGTATGCGGTCTTGTATTCCGGATAAACCTTATAGTCAATGGCATCCTTGGCAAGTTCCGTATGAAGCTCCCTCGGCTTGCCGTCGAGGCCAAGGCGGCCGTAATCGTAAATCCTGTAGGTGATGTCCGATGTCTGCTGGATTTCAGCAATGAAGCATCCTGTCCCGATGGCGTGGATGCGGCCCGCAGGCAGGAAGAACACGTCACCCGGCTTCACCTTGAAATCGGTGAGGGCATCGGTAATGGTGTTGTTCTCCACCATTGACACATACTCCCCAGGAGTGAGGTCCCTGTTGAGACCTGAGAGAAGATGTGCGCCCTCATCGGCACCTACGACATACCACATCTCGGTCTTGCCCTTGGAATTATGCCTTGCGGCGGCCAGCTCGTCATCCGGATGAACCTGGATGGAAAGGTCGGACTTGGCGTCAATGAACTTTATCAGGAGAGGGAAAACATTGCCGTTTTCGGCATATACCTTCTCCCCGACGAGGCTCCCCTTGTACTCGTCAATGAGATCAGTGATGGTCCTGCCGGCCAGTTCACCCTCGGAAACTACTGATTCATTGCCCTTTACACCGGAGAGTTCCCAACTCTCGCCGATATTGTGCTGTTCTGTCTCAATGCCCTTGAACGGGGCTATCTTTTCGCCGCCCCAGACTACCGTCTTGAGAATCGGACTGAATTTCAATGGATATAAAGTCTTCATAATCTATCGTTTTTCTTGTCAAGCTGGCTGAGTGCGAAAGTATAGGCACCAATGGAAATCGCCTTGCTGGCTCCAATCCTGGACCTCATCACTCCAATGCGCTTCTGCGGGTCGTATGTCACGGTCCTGTCTGAGCCATAGACCTTTATCTCACGTGCGTCACCGTTGGCGAACTGTGCGAACTCCTCCGGATCGTCGAGGTTGTAAACCTTGGACTGTACGCGGCCGATTACGTCACCGGACAATGTCCTGATGGTCCCCCTCATTGAATTGAGGATACCCGGCATGATGTATTCGTAATTGTTCATGATGCCTCCGCCGATGCAGATGATGCCGTCGAGAAGGGTGGCTGCGGTGGCCATTGCATCGCCGGCAGCCTCGCCGAGGTCATTGAAAGCCTTGATGGCGGCTCCCCTGTCACCCTCACGCTTGCCGTGGCAGATATCGCTGATGTCCTTCGGGGTAAGACCGTGGTCAGGATGGCCGCTGGCCTCGCCGTAAACCCTGGTGACAGCCCTTACTGCAACACTGTCCTCGATGATGTAGCCAGGAAGTTTCGGATTCTGGAGGCAGAAGGTCTCCACGCAGGAATTGTCGCCACGGTTCAGGACTCCGTCAATGACGGCTCCGTAGCCGAAACCGGTTCCGAATGTGTAGCCTATGAGGTTGCGGTAACGCTTCTTGCTGCCGGCCTCCGCAAGTCTGCGGTTGACATCCGGGAGAGCGCCTCCGAGAGCCTCTCCGAATGCGTAGAGGTCACCGTCATTATTGATATAAACAGGTATCCCGAACTTGTCCTCAAGGAATGGTCCGAGGGCCACGCCGTCACGGAACGAAGGAAAGTTCGGAAGGTAGCCGCCGATGATTCCGTTCGGGTAGTCAGCCGGGCCAGGAAATGCGAAACTGATAGCTACAGGCTTGTCATCCAACGAGTTGAGTACTGTGCTGAAGCCAAGGACCATGGTCTCGAGACAGAGGTCAAGGTTATTGGAATTGGCCGGGAGCGTGATAGGTTCCACTATGTACTCCCCTCCTCTCATTGCGCTGAATACCATATTGGTGCCGCCTGCGTCAAGTGTCAGGACGATTCTTGAGTCGTTTCTGAAATCAGTCATAATTATCAATGTTTAGTGTTTTCAATTATAAAAAAAAAGGCCGCAAAATCAATACCACAAGGTCTTCTCCGTGCCCATTTTGAATACAAGCTCCCCGCCTTTGGCAATGTCATTGAAGCCAATGTAAGGATAAGGATAATTCTTTCCGTTCAAAGTCACGGACTGGATGTAGCGGGCTTCCTCGCCCAGGCCCTCGGCCTTGATGCGAAAGATACCGCCCGGTACCCTGACTTCGGCCTGGGAGAATGCAGGTTTGCCGAACCAGAACCTTGCCCCTGCCGGCTCGACCTGATACATTCCAAGGCTTGAGAGCACATACCATGCGGACATCTGGCCCACATCCTCATTGCCTGAAAGCCCGTTAGGAGCATGGAAATAGAGGGTCTTGAGAACCTCGTCCACCTTGTCGGCGGTCTTCCAAGGCTGGCCGGCCATGGTATAGAAATATATGATGTGGTGGCTAGGCTCATTGCCGTGGGCATACTGGCCGATGAGGCCGGAGATGTCAGGTGAAGCCTCCGCTCCCTCGATCTCGTTCTTCGCAGCGAAGAGGCTGTCAAGTCTTTCCACGAGTTTCTCCTTTGAGCCATAGAGAGTTACAAGCCCGTCGAAGTCCTGCGGAACGAGCCAGGTATATTGCCAGGCATTGCCCTCACAATAGACATCGGCCCTATGGTTGGAACTGTACGGATTGAACGGCTCGACGAATGTACCGTCGGAGTTGCGGCCCCTTATGAACAATGTCTCCGGGTCAAAGTAATTGCGGTATGAGTGGCTCCTTTCATTGAAATAGGCATAATCCTCATCTTTGCCCATACAGCGTGCGGCAGCCGCAATTGCACCATCGGCTATGGCATATTCCATATCGTAGGCCACCGACTCGTTGAAATCCCTGTCGGCAGGGATGAAGCCGCATTCCATACGGAGGTCCTGACCCCTGTCAGCACGCATCCCGGACTCCTTGAGGGCATTGTAGGCCTGTTCCTTGTCGAAGCCTTCATAACCCTTGACAAGTATGTCGGCCATCGCTATCACCCCGGGATTGCCCACCATACAGTCGGTCTCATTGCCCCAGAGATGCCAGACAGGGAGTTTGCCCTGCTCCTCGTGGATGCGTATCATCGTATTGGCAATGTCCCTCATCTTCTCTGGATGAATCACTGTCATCAATGGCATGGCAGCCCTGTAAGTGTCCCATAATGAGAATGTTGTATAGGTCTTGAAGTCATTGCCCCTGTGGATTTCACCGTCTGCTCCGCGGTAGTCGCCATTGACATCGCAGAACTCTGAAGGCTGAATCATCGTGTGGTAAAGAGCAGTGTAGAATATGGTCCTCGTCTCCTCGTCATCGGTATTGACCGAAATCTTGGAGAGTTCCCTGTTCCAAGCAGCCCTGGCATCCGACCGGGTCTTCTCGAAATCCCAGCCCGGCAGCTCGGCTGCCATATTGGCCCTGGCTCCGTCAATGTCAACAGGCGAAATTGCCACTTTCAGCATTATCGCCCCGCCTTCGGCAATGTCAAAGTTCACTCTGGCGTAATGGCCGACAGTGTCAATGCTTTCAAACGGCTTGCTGAATTTGGCATAGAAGAAGACTTTCTGGTCCCTGGCCCAGCCCCTGGAATATCTCCAGCCCTTCACGGCATCATTGCCCTCGGCCTCAATGCCGGTGTCGGTGGCCTTGTCCCAGCATCCTCCGTTCTCAAGGTCGAACACTATCGCCGTGGAGTCGGAGGCCGGGAATGTATATCTGTGGAATCCCACCCTAGAGGTGGCTGTCATCTCCGCCAGGACGTTGTATCGGAGCAGAGGAACGCTATAGTAGTCAGGCTCAGCCACTTCCCCGGTCCTGTCAGCATACGACCAGAGGCCCTCCCTGGAATACTCCACGCTGCCTGTGACAGGCATCACGGTAATGTCGAAGAGGTCTCCGATGCCGGTACCCTCAAGATGGGTGTGGGAGAATCCGATTACTGTGGAATCGCTGTCGTGATAGCCGGAGCACCAGTCCCATTGCTGCGGGATGCTGGTAGGACCGAGCTGGACAAGCCCGAAAGGAACGCTCGCACCCACGAATACGTGGCCGTGACCGCCGCTTCCGATTTTGGTGTCAACATAGCCGGCGTAATCCGTCACCTCCGCACAGGAGGATGCCACCGCCAAAATTGCTGCGAACGCCGTAAGTTTAAGTTTCATATCAGTTTCAGTGTTTGGTTTTCAATGTATTGTATATCAATGGATTTCTCGACTTCGTGCAAAGCTCTTCGCTCGAAATGACAGGCTATTTCAGAATATTTGTCCTCTTCGTGAAGTCAATGATTTCCGGGATATAGCCGAATGCGAGTCCTGTGACCGTGTCCGCACATCCGTAGTAGATGGCTACCCTGCCGGTCTCCGGGTCGTGGAGGGAGGCGCAAGGGAAGGTCACGTTCGGAACGTCCCCGGTCAGTTCATAAATTTCCCTCGGGGAAATGAGGTACTGGCCGCTTCTGGCAATCGGTTTCCAAGGCTCGTCCAAATCCAGGAGGGCCGAGCCAAAGGCATAGACATATCCGTTGCAGGAATGGAGGACTCCGTGGTAGAAGAGAAGCCAGCCCTCGGATGTCTCAATCGGGACAGGACCTGCTCCGATTTTCATGCATTGCCATGCACTCTGCTCGAAAGGAGCCGGTGCCATCACGTGGCGGTGGTGTCCCCAGTATTCCAAATCCGGGGACTCGGAATAAAATATGTCTCCGAATGCCGTGTGGCCGGTGTCGCTCGGGCGGGAAAGCAGGGCGAATTTGCCGCCAATCTTCCTCGGAAAGAGGACTCCGTTCCTGTTGTATGGCAGGAAGGCGTTCTCCAACTGGTGGAAGGTCTTGAAATCATCCGTCCAGGCGAGGCCGATGGTCGGACCGTGATAGCCGTTGCACCAGGTCACATAGAACCTGCCTTCAATCTCGGCCACTCTCGGGTCGTATCCGTAAACCCATTCTCCCACCTCAGGGTCTGCGCCCTCGAAGCGGATGGTCCCGGGATTGATGTCCCAATTGAAACCGTCCCTGGAGAAGCCGGCGTGCAGTGTCATCCTGCGGTTCTTGTCGTCACAACGGAAAACCCCGGCGTAGCCCCCATTGAAAGGGACCACGGCGGAGTTGAATATACTGTTTGAATCAGGCAGGAGGTCCCGCCTTATGACAGGGTTGGCTGAATATCTCCAAAGTACATCGGAGCATCCTTCCGGCCTGTCCTGCCAAGGCATGTCCTGAAGTTTCCTGCCTTTTATTTCGAGGTTTTTCATTGATGATGAATTAGATAAGCGGTTCCGCCTCCATTGCCGCAGGCTGAGGAATGCCCATAAGCTTGAGGATGGTAGGGGCCACATTGCAGAGGGCGCCGTCCTTGACCTCCTTCACGTCATCGCCTGCATTGATGACAATGAACTGGACGAGGTTGAGGGAGTGTGCGGTATTAGGACTTCCGTCAGGATTCACGGCATTGTCGGCATTGCCGTGGTCGGCTGTCAGGAGAACAGCATAACCGTGTTCGATGGCTGCATTGACAACCTTCTCCACGCATCCGTCAATGCATTTCACGGCCTTGCAGATGGCATCATAGACTCCAGTGTGGCCAACCATGTCACCGTTGGCGAAGTTCAGGATGATGAGATCCTCCTTCTCGGTATTGATGGCCTCGACGAGTTTCTCTGTCACTTCCGGCGCACTCATCTCCGGCTGGAGGTCGTATGTGGCCACCTTAGGGGAATTGACCAGAATCCTGTCCTCATTCTCAAACGGGGTCTCGCGGCCGCCGTTGAAGAAGAATGTCACGTGCGCATATTTCTCAGTCTCGGCAATGCGGAGCTGACGCTTGCCTGCCTTGGAAACCACCTCGCCGAGGGTATCCTGCACGAGTTCCTTGTCGAAGAGGATGTGGAGGCCGGTGAAGGATGCGTCGTAGGGGGTCATGCAGCAGTAGTAGAGATTCGGGACAACCTTCATTCCGAAGTCAGGCATATCGTTCTGCGTAAGGACGGCGGTAATCTCACGCGCACGGTCATTGCGGAAGTTCATGAAGATGACAGCGTCGCCGTCCTCAATCTTCGCAAGCGGCTGGCCGTCAGCACCCGTAATGACGATCGGCTTGATGAATTCGTCGGTCACGTCCGCATCATAAGATGCCTTGATGCCTTCTGCAGCAGAGGTGAATGCGGCACCCTCACCCTTCACGAGAAGGTTGTAGGCCTGCTGTACGCGCTCCCATCTCTTGTCCCTGTCCATCGCATAGAAACGTCCGCAGACAGAGGCTACCTTTCCGGTGCTTGCGGCCATGTGTTCCTCAAGTTCGGCAACGAAACCGGCACCGCTGCGGGGGTCAGTGTCACGGCCGTCCATGAAGCAATGCACATATACATCCTCAAGGCCGTATTCTTTGGCAACATTGAGGAACTCGAAATAATGCTCGAGGGAGCTGTGGACTCCGCCTCTTGAACAGAGACCGAGAAGATGGAGTTTCTTTCCGCTCTGCTTTACATAGTCATATACGCCCTTGATCTCGGCCCTGTCCAGGAGTTTGTGCTCACGGCAGGCCTTGTTGATTTTCATAAGATCCTGATATACAACCCGTCCGGCACCGAGATTCATGTGGCCGACCTCAGAGTTTCCCATCTGTCCGTCAGGCAGTCCGACATATTCGCCGCAAGCCTGGAGATGGCTCATGGGATATTTGGCGCGGAGTGAATCAATGAATGGTGCACCCTGGGTGTAGATGGCATTGGAGTGGTCGTGCTTGCCCTCTCCCCAGCCATCGAGAATCATTAGAAGAACTTTTCTGTCCATATTAAAAAGCTTTTGTTATTTTATTCTTACATTTGCATTGCAATCAGAAATTGCATTTGCATTGCAAAGATACTATTTTTTCGGCGCATAGCGGATAAATTATAACTGCGAATTTCGCACCAATATACAAATTGACAATGGCAGACAGAAGAAAGCGCAAGGGAGGCGACCGCGGACACGGACATTCCGGCTCAAGAAAGCAGAGCAGCAGCATTTTCAAGAAAAGCAGAAAAGAAAGCCGCAACAAGGAGATTGCGGAGGTTACCGGCATCGTGCAGATGATGCGGGACAAGAATATTTTCGTGAAGGTGGAAGAGGGGGACGATGTTTTCGTAAGGATGGACAAGGCCAGGGGAGCCCTCAACGGGGACAAGGTCAAGGTTTCGGTTACGAAGGAGAAGACTGGGACAAGGAGCCGCGAAGGCATTGTCAAGGAAATCATTGAAAGGTCGCCGAGGCCTTTCGTGGGTGTCCTCCAGATTGTGGGCGGACAGGCTTGGGTGCTGATGCAGAGCAGGACGATGCCATACGACATCCGCATTGACGTGGCTGACCAGAAGGGCAAGATTTACGTGAAGCGCAAAGGAGCATACCCGAAGACGGGTTTCCTCAAACAGGCCGGCGGCAAGGAATACACTGTGGCCGGGCTGTTCGAGACCGTGGACGGGGAAAGCAGGGAGATGGGAGTGCACACGGGAATGAAGGTAGCCGCCGTGGTGGACAGTTGGGAGAGAGGCGAATCCGAGCCGGCAGGACATATCGTGGATGTGCTTGGCCTGCCGGGAGAGAATGATACCGAGATGCACGCAATCCTGGCCGAATATGCATTGCCTTACAGGTTTGCCCCTGAGGTGGAGAATGCGGCCGACGGCATTTCTGACAAGATTACCGCCAAGGACCTGAAGGGCAGGAAGGATTTCAGGGAGACATTGACATTCACCATTGACCCTGAGGATGCGAAGGATTTCGACGATGCTCTCTCATTCAGGACCCTCGACAACGGGAACTACGAGGTGGGCGTGCATATCGCCGACGTATCTTATTATGTGACACCGGGTTCCGTAGTGGACAACGAGGCCCGTTCCCGCGGCACTTCAGTGTATCTGGTGGACCGCACGGTGCCTATGCTGCCGGAGAAGCTTTCCAACAAGCTCTGCTCCCTGCGGCCTAATGAGGACAAACTGACGTTCTCGGCCGTGTTTGAAATCACGCCTCTCGGCAAGGTGGCCGGGCAGTGGTTCGGAAGGACTGTCATCAGGTCGGACTACCGCTTCGCCTACGAGACTGCGCAGCAAATCATTGACAATGGTGAAAAATCCCTCGGGATGGAGCTCAGGGGCGGCACGGACGGTATCAATGCTGCCGTGAAGGACCCTGTCCTGGAGGCTTCCCCGGAGGCTGCTGAGCGCAGGGCCAAGGCTGAGGGACGGAATGAGGCTGCCATAGGAGAAGGCGCATTGGAAGGTTGCATCATACCTCGCGAACTGAAGCAGGCGATATTGAAATTGCACGACTTGGCCGCAAAACTCCGCAAGAAGAGATTCGCTGCAGGCGCCATCAGTTTCGAGCGGCCGGAGATGAAGGTTGAGGTGGATGAGAAGGGCCGCCCGGTACGTGTGTACCAGAAGATTTCCAAGGAGGCCAACTGGCTTATCGAGGAGTTCATGCTCCTTGCAAACAGGTCAGTGGCCGAGTTCATAGCCACCTGCGGCAAGATGGACGGCACAGCCAAGAAGAAGGCGAAGACCTTCGTTTACCGTATCCACGATGAGCCGAACGGGGAGAAAATCCAGGGCCTGAGGGATTTCGCAGGCAATTTCGGCTACAAGATGGACGGCGGTGCGGAGGGCAGGGGCCTGGCCAAGGCCCTGAACGCTCTCCTGTCGGATGCGAAGGACAAGCCCGAGTTCAATGCTATCGAGATGCTGGCTCTCAGGTCAATGGCCAAGGCCTGCTACAGCACTGACAATATCGGGCATTACGGCCTGGCTTTCAAGTTCTACACTCATTTCACCTCTCCTATCAGGCGTTACCCGGACACTATGGTACACCGGCTTCTGGCAATGTATCTGGACGGGGCCGACTCCCAGAGCAAGGATTACTATGAGGAGCAATGCCAATATGCCTCCGCCCGCGAGGTGGTGGCTGCCGAGGCCGAAAGGTCCAGCATCAAGTACAAACTTGTGGAGTTCATGCAGGACAAGGTAGGCGGCGAGTTCGAGGGCAATATCTCCGGTCTGACCGAATGGGGAATGTACGTGGAAATCGACCCTACGAAGATTGAGGGTATGGTGGCCCTGAGGGATATCAAGTCTGATTTCTTCGAGTTTGACCAGGAGAAATACCGCATAGTGGGACGCCGCACCGGTGTCATCTACAATCTTGGTGACAGGGTGAAAATCCGTGTAAAGGCCGCCGATATCGAGCAGAAACTGCTTGATTATGAGCTGGTCGAGACCGGTTTCGAGGAGCGTGTCGAAAAAGGTCCTGCGGACGAGGCCGCCCCGTCAAAGGGGAACAAGGCTGCACGCAAGGCCAAGGTCAAAGCCGCCATCAAGCTTTCAAAGCAGAAGAAGACTACACGGCGGAAGTAATGGACGGGGTTGGCTGGGTTGGCATAGCTCTTTGACCGGTATGCCCAGCGGTGTTTTCATCTGTCAGGATGCCGACCCCGGCTGTCCGAAAGCCTGTTAATCGTCATACCGACCGAGCGACGCTAGTGGAGAGATTTATATAAAAATTTGAATCTCTACTATCTGCAAAATTTAAAATTCATCCAAACCACCAAAAATTTCGCTAAATAAAGGGGTGGCAAAACCACCTTTTTGAATTTGAGCGAAA
>JBJEBV010000127.1:0-5147 GCA_051870395.1 Candidatus Cryptobacteroides sp.
TATGAAGAACGAACAGGATATCGAATACGAAAAGAGTATCTGCTACAATGAAGGGCGTGAGGAAGGACTGGCAGAAGGGCGAGAGGAAGGGCTGGCAGAAGGGCGCGAGGAAGGGCGAGAAGAAGGCAGAGAGGAAGGCAGAGAAGAAGGCAGGCGGGAAAAGGCATTGTCCACTGCGAAGAACTTGATTGCAGAGGGCATTTCTCCTGAAACGGTTGCCAGATGTGTCGGTATTTCCCTTGAGGAAGTGAAGGCCCTGAAAGAGAAGTTATTGTGAGCGACAGGATATGAAGAACGAACAAGATATCGAATACGAGAAGAGCATCTGCTACAATGAAGGGAGAGAGGAAGGACGAGAAGAAGGAGAGAAAATCGGAGAGAAAAGGGGACGAGAAGAAGGCAGGCGGGAGAATGCCTTGTCCACTGCCAAGAACCTTCTGGCCAAAGGAGTCGATGCCCAGACCATTGCTGAATGCACTGGTCTGACTCTTGATGTAGTTCTTTCGCTGAACAATGAATGATTTGAATGCAACTGAGATTGCGGCGTTCAGTCATGAGAATCCTGTCTTAAGACCTGTCATAATCAGACCACAATGATATGAAACGCACCCTGACAACCGTATTCATGCTGCTGGCAGCGGCGATATTGGCCAATGCCCAGACCGGGACATGGTCCGGAAAGCTTGAGGTTCAAGGCATCCGGCTTGCCCTCGTATTCCATCTTGACGGAGAAAACCCCACAATGGATTCGCCTGACCAGGGCGCCAAAGGTATCCCGATTGAGGTCAACAAGACTGCTACAGGCTCCATTGCCATCAACATTCCATCCATCGGGGCCATCTATGAAGGTCAATGGCTTATAAAACAGATAGTAGGGACATTTACCCAAATGGGTGCCTCATTCCCATTGACACTCACACCCGGTGCCGAAAAACTCAAACGGCCGCAGTCCCCTGCAGGGCCATTCCCGTACGTGCAAGAGGAAGTATCATTCATGAATGGCAATGCTGTCCTTAAGGGAACATTGACAATACCGGAGAACTCCACCCGAAAGACACCTGCATTGATAATGGTGACCGGAAGCGGCCTCCAGAACAGGGATGAGGAAATCTTTGAGCATAAGCCATTTGCGGTGATTGCTGACGCCTTGGCGCGGGCCGGCATTGCCACACTCCGCTATGACGATCGCGGCTTCGGCGAGTCAACAGGGGATGTCGTCAATATCACCACGAAAGACCTCGAGAATGATGCGCTCGCCGGGATTCGCCTCCTCAGGGAACGCTTTGACAATGTGGGAGTTATCGGACACAGTGAGGGCGGTACCATTGCCCTGATGCTGGCGGCTGAGAAAGAAGTTGAGTTTGCGGTTTCGCTCGCCGGGATGACTGTATCCGGCAAGGAGACATTGATATGGCAGAACCGTCTCATACTGGAAGCAGGTGGCACCCCTTCAGAAACGATTGAGACCTATTGCAATGCCCTATCTGACGTTTTTGATGCGAATATCGCAGATATGCCAATGCCATCAGTCGTAAAGTACAACTTGCCGGAGGCCCTGACACAGAGACTAAGCGCAGTAATCCAGCAAATCAGGACTCCGTACATGCATTATTTCCTTTCGTTGGATATCCGTCCAATGCTGAAAGATATCGCCTGCCCGGTTCTGGCCCTGAATGGCTCCAAAGATATGCAAGTGAACCACCAGACCAATCTCGGCTCATTATCGAAAGGTCTCCCGGCCAATCCTCATAATGTAATAGATACCGTTGACGGAGTGAACCATCTCTTCCAGCATTGCCGTACAGGGACGTTCGACGAATACCGTGAAATCGAAGAAACCATTGCCCCTGAAGTGCTTGAGCGGATTGTCAACTGGGTGGCGGAGATGTGAGTTTTTTCTTGGTAACTTTATTAAAAATTCATCCAAACCGTACCACCTCACTACATTTTTTAAATTTAAAATTCATATATTTCGTCACCACTACCGCTGTTTTCCGGGAAATTTTGTAATATATTAGGGGTTCATAAAACAATAACTTATGAACACGATGAATTTACAGACAAAAAAGGAAGACCAGGTTTTCGTGAACCTGCTTACCGACGCTGGGTTAAGCACCTGCGGTGCTTTTCCTCCTTGGCGCCTCGGCAATTGAGCAAGCTCATTGCACTCGGCTTATGCGTCGGTTTAAAGCCGTGTATGCCGACCCGGCAAACAAACCAATTCTAATCAATCTCCTGAACACTGTCCTCCCTGACGACGTGCGGGTCAGCGACATCGTCGAGTATCGAGACAGGGAGCAGACTCCCGACACGATTTACAGCAAGAAAACGGTGCTGGACCTTGTCTGCAAGGATGCAGATGGCAATATCCTCGGGATTGAGGTGCAGAAGAAAGTGGACAGCCGCCTGTTCAGCCGCTGCGTCTTCTATGCCGCAGGTCAATATCATTCGCAACTTCTCGCCGGCGGTGACTATGCATCCCTGCATCCTGTCTTCGAAATAGCATTCCTGGCGGAGAACTATCAGCACGAGAATCCTGGGCAGTGGGATGCCGACCACATTGTCTCGCATTACACTTTCGCAGAAAAACGCACCGGAGAGATACCAAATCCCACAATTTTTATTATCTTGGCGGAAATTGGACGCTTCGACAAAACTGAGGAGGAATGCCTCACCACGAGGGACAGGCTTTTCTATTGGTTCAGGCACGCCAATGAGTTCAAGGAGAAGCCGGCCTGGCTGGATGACCCTGAATCGGAGGCTCTCCTGAATGCGACCGAGATTGCGGCGTTCACTCCGGAAAAGAAAGAAATCTATGACCAGGATATGAAGAACGAACAGGATATCGAATACGAAAAGAGCATCTGCTACAATGAAGGGCGAGAAGAAGGAGAGAAAATCGGAGAGAAAAGGGGAGAGAAAAGGGGACGAGAAGAAGGCAGGCGGGAAAAGGCGCTGTCTGCTGCGAAGAATTTGCTTGCAGAGGGTATTTCTCCTGAAACGGTTGCCAGATGTGTCGGTATTTCCCTTGAGGAGATAAAAGCACTGAAAGAGGAGTTATTGTGAATCAAACGGGCATTGTAAATTAAAATCAGTGAACAGGCTCCCCCACCACAGTGCCCTGTAACCATACCCGTTGTTCACTGGCGGCCTCCAGAGAACTTCAGTGAACAAGCACCCCTGCTACAGATACTTCTACGGCATTGGCTTGTTCACTGATTTTGCTATAGAACTTCGCAGGTATCATACCCTCCTTCCCATCCGGATAGTCGTCATTTCGGGATACGCTGGACCTCCTCCCAGACAAGTGGGCAAAAGAATAGCGAGGCATCCCCCTCGCTTTCTTTCGCAATATGGAGCGTCATTCTGGAGACGCTTACACCATCAGCGACTACTGGCAGGGGCTGAATCCGCTAAATGGGTACTTTAGGACAGGCACCTATCACAATACCGTAAAATGTTATTCACGGTTCACAATGTATGTCACGGGGATAGCGCAACCCCGTAATCCGCAACCCATACAATAATCAGCAGATTATTGCCTTCTCGTAGTGTAGTGCTGAGTCAGGACGCATCATCCCCAGATATGCGAACCGCAATGGCCGGTTGAGCTGGTCGGGCGGTTGAATTTGGTGCAGAAGTTCGAACTGCTCGACATATAGGCGCAGTTATAGCAGCAAGCGTCGAAGGCCGTGTCCCGTTTACGTGGTTGATCATCGTCTGAATCTGATGAAGAGCCGCCGCTGTCGAATCCGTCATTGAATATGCCATAGAGTGCTATGAGGACGACCACCCCGATGGCAAGATTGATCAGGCCCCCGATTAAAGAACTGAAAATTTCTTTGATTCCTACCTTGGATATGCATACCACTGCCCCGAAGAGGACTACAGCGATAAAGGACATGACTGCCTTGCGGTTGTTCCGGTCGTGCTTGAACATCAGGTAAACAATGATGCACTGGACTGCGACCAATATTTCCATATCGAAGATTGAAGAACTACCGAAATTCGAGAATGCTCCGGGCAGCAGGACATAAAGCAGGTCGAGGCCGGCAAGCGCCACGAGAATTTTCCTCCAGACGGGCTTTTTCAATGTTTTCTTCTCCGGAATGCTCATCCCATAGCCGAGGAAAAGGAGTACTGTCCCTATGATTATCAGCCATTTGAGCAACTTTCTCAGTCCGGCGGGTACGGAGCCGGAGAAAACCTTGGAAGAAATTGCCGCGTCCAGGTCTTCGTCATAGCATCCATCCGCACCCTCCAAGGTGATTTTGACCTCCGACCGTGGCAC
The DNA here is from genome assembly GCA_051870395.1 of Candidatus Cryptobacteroides sp. Classification (GTDB taxonomy): domain Bacteria; phylum Bacteroidota; class Bacteroidia; order Bacteroidales; family UBA932; genus Cryptobacteroides. The sequence goes on from JBJEBV010000127.1 coordinate 4,292, forward strand.
ATACACTTTCCTGCCGGCAAACTCAAAACCTATAACATCCCCTTCCGGAACATCGTCAATCCAGAAAGAGTTGCCGACAGTTATCCCCTTATCAGCAATCTTCGTGCAGGACTCATCGCTGTAGAAGACAGTGTCATCGTGCAGTGTAGTGATGTAATGGGCATATAAATCCGGGCAATTGAATGCCAGGACAGTGACAAGAATGATTCCCGCATATTTCAGGGCCGGGTTCCAGATTTTCCGCATATTTCTTTCTCTGTTCTTTATTGTATCCGGCAAATTTAGCAATTCTCCTGACTATTCACAATCCGTACAGCGTTTTCGCCATGCCCGGTCTCGTTTTCGTCACGCCCGGCAAAAAACCGCAAACGGTGCAAGGAAGACCCATTTCCTGTGGCATGACGAGACGATCAGAGTCTTCCTACAAAGCGATAAGTTCAGGTCCGAATTCAGGACGCTGATCGAGAGCGATCAAGCGAGATTCAATGAGACGCCGGATTGGCATAGCAAATCATTCTCAGAATCACCTCTACTTTCATCCTTCGATGGCATTTGGGACTAGCTAAAAAACACATACATCAGGGAACTGCCGGATTTAGCATACCAGAACCTCCCTTTGGAACAAGAAATCAAGCAGAGCTTCATGGAACTCTCCTCTCAACTCTTCTAATCTGCAAGTAACTTCCCTTTAGGAATTTGTAAAAGCATGAAAAATCGTATTTGACAAGGCATATTTCCGGATAAATATGTAGGTTTGCAATTCAATACCCTTGAGTGTTGTTCGTTTCGGAAAATCTCTTTATATCTCATCTTTGACACATCCAGTTCGTGATATAGGCGTCCCAAATAGTTGTAA
>JBJEBV010000128.1:0-24916 GCA_051870395.1 Candidatus Cryptobacteroides sp.
CCGAAGAGGCCCTCAGGCAGATTGACGAGAAGGGCTACGCTCTTCCTTGGCAGGCAGACGGCCGCACTGTCATCAAGGTCGGGGCCAATTTCAGTTCATCGCTGCGACGGCTGGAGAAGTGGATTGTACGCAGTTGATAAGCATCGAAGGTTATTCCGACCGGTGACAAATAGATAGTATATTGCGTTTTGCCATTTTATATCTATCTTTGCGGGACGTTAAAAAGAATACAGGATTTATGGGAAAAGTAATATTGACCGGCGACAGGCCGACCGGCAAGCTTCACCTCGGGCATTATGTCGGCTCGCTCAAACGCAGGGTTGAGCTTCAGAACGAAGGGGACTATGACAAGATGTTCGTGTTCATCGCCGATGCACAGGCATTGACGGACAATGCGGACAACCCGGAGAAAGTGCGCCAGAACATCATTGAGGTGGCATTGGACTATCTCTCCTGCGGAATTGACCCGGAGAAATGCACCCTCTTCATACAGTCAATGATACCTGAGCTCACTGAGTTGACATTCTACTATATGAACCTCGTGACCGTGGCCAGGCTTCAGCGCAATCCTACCGTGAAGGCCGAAATCCAGATGAGGGATTTCGAGAATACCCTGCCTGTGGGATTCTTCTGCTACCCCATCAGCCAGGCGGCCGACATTACGGCATTCAAGGGAACAATCGTCCCTGCCGGTGAGGACCAGGAGCCGATGCTCGAGCAGACCCGCGAGATTGTCCGACGTTTCAACGGCATCTACGGCGAGGTACTTGTGGAGCCGCAGATTCTCCTGCCCCAGAACTCAGTTTGCATGAGGCTGCCGGGAACTGACGGCAAGGCCAAGATGAGCAAGTCCCTGGGCAACTGCATCTATCTGTCCGACAGCCCTGAAGACCTGAAGAAGAAGGTTATGGGAATGTTCACGGACCCTGGCCACCTAAAGGTCAGCGATCCGGGCAAGGTAGAGGGCAACACAGTGTTCACATATCTCGATGCGTTCTCAAGACCGGAGCATTTCGCAGCATACGCACCTGACTATGCCTGTCTCGACGAGATGAAGGACCACTACAGGCGCGGTGGCCTCGGCGACGTGAAGGTGAAGAAACTCCTGCTCGCCGTCCTTGAGGAGACATTGGCACCGATCAGGGCAAGGAGAAAGGAGTTCGAGAAGGATATCCCGGCCGTGTTCGAGATTCTCCGCAATGGTACGGAAAAGGCCCACGAGACCGCTGCACAGACATTGTCAGAAGTTCGTGACGCAATGAAAATCAATTACTTCGACGATGCCGCCCTCATTGCAGAGCAGGCCAGGAAGTATATGGAGAAGTAATTCAGGGTCTTAGTCCTCGTAGTTGATTTCATCCCACATAGCCTCGATGGTCCGCCTGTCCTTCTTGGTCGGGCGGCCTGTTCCCCTATCCCGCTTGACAAAAAACGTCTCGACAGGAGCTTTCAGTTTGTCAAGTTCTGACTGAGGGGTAAGGTTCTCGGCATACTGCGGAACCAGTTGTGCTCCAACACGTTTTTCAATCAGGCCTGTAACCTTGTAGGTATAATAGACCGCAGCCTTCCTGACCTGCAGCACATCACCCACCTTGATATCACGGGAAGGCTTGGCATCGGCCCCATTAACCTTCACCTTATTGCCCTTGCAGGCCTCAGAAGCCTCTGTCCTGGTCTTGAAGACCCGGATTGCCCACAGATATTTGTCAATCCTGACGCTGTCCATATCAATTCAATATTGTCCTGTCATAATCCTCCCCCGGCAGAGTTGCCTCAGCCTCAGGGTCAATGTAGGCATCCGCTTCTTCTGTCCTGCGGGTAACCGCCTCCAGCAGCACAGTCCCGGAAGCCCTCGGGACAAGATAATATTCCTGGACATCCGCAGGCACGAGAACAGCCTCCCCCGCACCGATGACATATTCCTCAAGGCTGCCCTCCCTGAGTTTAACCTGCAATGACAACTGCCCGCTGACAGGCACATAGACAATGAAGCCATCGAACATATCATTGCCGATGTTAAGCGGAGAGGTTAAATTTATCCTTGTCACATCGAGTTCATCACGGGAGCAAATGCTTTCGGTAATAGATTGTGTTTCAGAAGATTGTCCACGATATTGACGTTTTGCCCCCAGTCGCAATGATGGGTCGTACTCCTTCATGTCAATGAAGTCGAAGGCCGCCTCAAGCGAAAGTTCCTCTACATCAGTGGAAAGATTGTTCCTGATGCCCTCATATTCAGGGGTGAAGCCCACGGCGGCAGGCTGCCCGGAACCATAAATCCTGAAATCCAGGTCGGAAGACTCGGTTATCTCAAGCAGGGTTACACCATCGGCAGCGGAGTGGACCAGGCCCGGAGGTATAAGAAAAACGTCACCACGCACCGGAGTCACGTGATTAAGGACCTCCTCCAATGTGCCGGCCTGGCATCTTTCGTAAAGTTCCGTGGCCGTCAACTCCCGGGAAAAACCCATCTCCATACGGCTGCCGGGCCCAGCGTCCAGGACATACCAGAGTTTGAACTTGCCGAGGGTATCATATCTCTCCCCAGCCGTCCTGTCATCAGGGCATACCGTAAGCGGCATTTTTTCCGTGACCGCAATCTTCTTGACCATCAGGGGAAACTGCCGGCCGTAGTACGAATAGACATTCTCGCCTACTACACGCTCAAGATAAGTCTCCAGAATATCATCCAACGAACTGTCTGCCAGCCAGCCGTTTACGGCAACAGACTCCGCAAATCCAAGATCGGAGACAAGAAGTGTCTCTTTCCCCCATCCCACATCCGTCACCTGCGGCTCAAAGCGCAGAGGATAAAGGCTTTTCTCAATATTATTCATTCCTTTATAATATAGACATCGTCTCCGGGAGCGGCGAAATAGAACTGCTCACGGGCAAATTCCTCAAGGGTATCCCGATTGTGCCTGAGGGCATTGATCCGGGCATCCATCTCTTCTATTTCCCTGCGGTATGTCTCAATCTGCTCCTCCTGCCGGCCCAGTTCGAACTCGACCTTCACGAGATTGACAAGATTGTTTTCACCGAGGAACAGGATTTTGCAAATGAAGGCAAGAGTAACCACAACCAGGAAAATGCTTGCTATCCTGTGCTGCCCGTTCCAGATATCCTTCAATTTCACCATTTCCGTACGAAAATTTCAGTTTCTTTGCAAAATTAACTAAATTTGCTGAATATAAGAATAAACTGAACATGAAACCAACATTACTTGTACTTGCTGCCGGAATGGGCAGCCGCTACGGCGGATTGAAACAGATGGACGGTCTTGGTCCAAACGGTGAAACTATCATTGACTATTCCATTTACGATGCGGTCCAGGCCGGCTTCGGCAAGGTCGTTTACATTGTAAGGGAGTATTTCAAAGAGCAGTTCGAGCAGACAGTGCGCGAGAAGTACAGCAACGTGAAATGCATTGACGGAGAACCTCTTGAGTTCCAGTTCGTAACCCAGGAGCTCAACAAGATTCCGGAGCGTTTCACTATGAATCCGGAGAGGCAGAAGCCATGGGGTACGGCTCATGCGGTACTTATGGCAAAGGATGTCATCAAGGAGCCTTTCGCAGTCATCAACGGTGACGATTACTACGGAAAGGATTCATTCCGCATTCTCGGTGACTGGCTTCGTGCCCACGAGAACAGCGAGGGAGTTTACAGTATTGTAGGATTCGAATTGGACCACACTCTCTCCGAGTCGGGTGGCGTATCCAGGGGCATCTGCTCATACGATGCCGAGCAGCATCTCACTGACATTGCCGAGCACCTCAACATTGCCAGGGAGGCTGACGGCAAGGTTTACGGTGACAATTCCGTCAACGGCGAGACCCATATCGAGCTTGTGGCCAATGCTCTCTGCTCAATGAATATGTGGGGATTCACTCCTGACTATTTCGAGAAAAGCGGCAAAATCTTCGAGTCATTCCTCGAGACGAACTGCAAGGAGCTCAAGAAGGAATTCTACATTCCTTACGCTATAGACTGCATGATCAAGTCAGGTGAGGCCAAGACAGATGTTCTCTCTACTCCGTCACACTGGTTCGGTGTAACATACAAGGAGGACAGGCCGGCCGTAGTGGCCAAGTTCCAGGAATTCGCCGACCAGGGCGTTTACCCTTCACCGCTTTACAAGAAATAATTATCCATAGATTCCAGAGGTGGCTGACCATTGACGGCAAGCCACCTCTTCATACTGAACCATGCCATCCAATGAAAAGGATTAAGCGTCAGGAAAAGAACTATGACCTTCTCTCTGGTCATTCCCACTTCATCCCCGGTCCGGGGGAAATCTTTGTTTTGACAATTCTCCTGCTGGTCGGAGCCCTTTTGGGCAATGTGGCCGGGTTCATTTTCCTGCTATGCCTCCCTGGAGCCGGGCAGGATGCGATGATGCTGATATCCTACCCCCTAATGTTCATCCCGCCGATGATGTACGCCCAGAGCAAGAGTATGCGTAGCTCAATGTTTGATGAGGGAGTGGCCCTGGACAGCGGGAATTTCGGCAAGGCCGGGCTGCCGGGCTGCTCTGCGCTGGTCGTAATCGGCACCCTTGCCCTATCATTCACGATGGACGGTGTCAATTCCCTGATGCCTCAGATGCCTGAGTGGCTTGAGAATGCATTGAACAATATGGTGGAAGGACGGGTGTGGATGAATTTCCTCTGCGTCTCGGTTTTCGCACCGTTCTTCGAGGAGTGGCTTTGCCGCGGTATGGTGCTCCGCGGACTTCTAAACTACAAGAGAACGGGAGAGGACGGCAAGCACGGTATCAAGCCGGCCTACGCTATTGTACTCTCCTCATTGTTCTTCGGGCTGATTCATCTGAATCCTTGGCAGGCCCTTCCGGCTTTCGCACTCGGCTGCTTTTTCGGATATGTATATTACAGGACAGGTTCGCTGAAACTGACAATGCTGATGCATTTCACGAATAATACATTTGCCTTGATTTTCAGCAATATAGACTCCCTCAAGGAGGCTGACACCTTCATTGACCTGATGCCGGTTTCCGCATATCTCGGCATTGCCGCAGCCTGCATTGTTATTCTTTATTTCATTGTCAGGATGTTCTCCCGCATTGAATTGAAGAATGGGACCGGCAACTGCGACATAATCGAAGTGACCGAATTATAGCTGCCGGAGGAATTTACTCGTGCGTGGCAAACCGCTGCTCGGCCAGGGCCTCATATTTGGTTCCCGGCCTGCCGTAGTTGCAGAATGGGTAAATGGATATGCCTCCCCTCGGAGTAAACAATCCCGTGACCTCAATGTACTTCGGATCCATCAGATTGATGAGGTCTTTCATGATTTTGTTGACGCAGTCCTCGTGGAAATCTCCGTGGTTGCGGAAACTGAACAAATACAGTTTCAGGCTCTTGCTCTCGACCATCCTGTGGTCAGGGATGTAACTGATTCGTATTTCGGCGAAGTCCGGCTGGCCTGTAATAGGGCATAGGCTGGTGAATTCAGGGCAATTGAAACGTACCCAGTAATCGTTCCCAGGATGCTTGTTCTCGAAGGTTTCAAGTACCTCCGGAGCATAGTCCATTTTATAATCTGTCTTGTTTCCGAGGGACTGCAGGCCCTCAAGTTCTCTTCCTTCTGACATAGGTGCAAATATTGGACGGCAAAGGGCCCACGGGCAGTGTGCATAGACCCGGGCTTCTTGCCAATGGATTATAAATCTGTGATTCTGAATGGGTTGTAGGAAATATTCCTATCGTATTCATCGATGCCTTCACTCTTCTTGAGGGCCTTGACAACTATCGCAGTGACCGGCAGAATGACTATCTCGTAGCATACTTTGAATGTCACCTGTGCAAGCATCATCATTGCGAGAGCACGGAGCGGTGTACCCCAGAAGACTATTGGCATAAATATGAGCGAGTCAAGGAATTCTCCGGCCAATGATGATACTATGGCCCTGATGGAGAAGCCCTTTCCCGAAGATGCAACCTTCATCTTGCTCAGTACCAATGAGTTCAATGTCGAACCGGCAAGGAAGGCGAGCAATGATGCGAAGGCTACCTTCGGAGCGAGGTTGAATACATAGTTGAAGTGCCCGGCTCCGTCCCAGAATGACGCTCCTGGCAGCAATGCGACGAGTTGGCCGGTAATGGCCACGAAGAAGTTCATCGCGAATGCGGTCCAGATGACGAGACGTGCCTTGCGGTAGCCCCAGACTTCGGTGAAGCAGTCGTTGAGGATGTAGGAAAGCGGGAAGATTACTACGGCTCCCGGCAGTGTTAGTGAGCCTAATGCGAAGACTTTGGTCGCAAAGAGGTTGGATGCTATCAGGCATACTGTGAAGAGTATGGCCAGCAGCAGAAAGGTTACCGATACTTTTTTGTTCATTTTCTTGTTTTTTAAGTGGTTAACAAGCACACTTTATATTTCCCCCTGGCCCCCATTACGGGGGTAAGACGCTACGTACACACCATCGCCGCGGGCTCTCGCTTCGTTGTTCTCCGCGCGGCGGCTGATGCCGCCAACGCAGGCTTCGCCTGCATTAGGTGCTCCGTAGGTGGGTCTAGCCTAAAATTCAGCACGCTTCGGGCGAAGGCTGTACCTCTTTTCGTAGGACTTGCCGTCCTCGGCACTAGAGGGAGGGACCCAAACGAAGTTTGGGGGGCCTGGTCCGGAGAAAAGAGGTACAGCCTCCGCCTCCAAGTGTCCCTACTCCCCTGCTTCCTTGAGGCGCTCGGCGTTCTCGGCTATCTGGAGCTGATCAATGCACTCCTGGATGTCGCCATCCATGAAAACCGGAAGATTGTACATAGACCAGTTTATACGGTGGTCAGTCACACGGGACTGAGGATAATTGTACGTACGAATCTTGGCCGAACGGTCACCCGTCGAAACCATCGTCTTGCGCTTCGCCGCAATGCCATCCAGATACTTCTGATGCTCCATATTGTAAAGCCTCGTCCTAAGTTCCTCCAGGGCACGGTCGAAATTCTTCAGCTGCGAACGCTCCTCCTGGCACTGCACCACAATACCCGAAGGAATATGGGTAAGACGGACAGCCGAATAAGTAGTGTTCACACCCTGGCCGCCAGGACCTGAAGAACAGTAAGTATCCTTGCGGATATCATTCATATCCAGGTCAATATCAAACTCATCAGCCTCAGGGAACACGGCCACCGAAGCCGCAGAAGTCTGAATCCTGCCCTGAGTCTCGGTCTGTGGCACACGCTGCACGCGATGCACGCCGGACTCATACTTCATTGTCCCGTAAACCCCGTCATTGTTCGAAGAAAGTTTGAACACAATCTGCTTATATCCTCCGGAAGTACCCGGAGCCTGATCCGTAATCTCAAGCTTCCAGCCCTTGCTTTCAGCATACTTGGAATACATACGGAACAAGTCACCGGCGAAAATGGCAGCCTCGTCGCCACCGGTACCGCCACGAATCTCCACCATCGCATTCTTGCCGTCATCCGGGTCGGCCGGAATTAGCAGAAGCTTGATATTCTGCTCCATTTCAGGAAGTTTGGGCTCTATCTCAGCAATCTCCTCCCTCGCCATCTCCCTCAAATCATCATCCTTCTCATTGGCCATGATATCCTTGGCCGCAGCCAAATCCTCGACCATCTTCTTATACTCGTGACCAGCCTTGATAATCGGCTCCAACTCCTTGTAATCCTTGTTGAGCTGGACAAACTTCTTCATGTCAGCCATAACGGCCGGATCCGCAAGCTGGGCCTGCAAAGCCTCATATTTGTCCTGGAGACCCAGAACCTTTTCAAGCAACGAATTATTCTCTGCCATATAAACAATATTCTGCTGATACACAGCAATTTTCTAAAAAACTCAAATCTCCTTCACGTAGCAGCGGCGCCTCATATACAACTCGTGTTCATACTTGCCCCATACATTTACAGCCGAGTTAGTCTCAATCTGGGGATTCGAAATCGCCCATCTGGTACCCGACTTCTTGTACTTGTCCGCCATGGAGCAATGGAAAATGGAACTTACTCCCGTATTCTGCCACTTCGGGGCAGCGCCGTTAATCATCAAATCCACAGTCTCGTAGTTGAACATCGCCTTCAGCAGATGGAACCAGCCGAACGGGAACAGACGGCCTTTCGCCTTCTGGAGTGCCTTGGATATGCTTGGAAAGGCAATGCCGAATGCCGCAAGGTCATTGTCCTCATCCAGGACAATGGTACTCACCTTGTCATTGATGAAAGGCATGCTCACCTTGGCCTCATACTCAATCTCCTTATCAGTAAAAGGGATGAAATTGTATACTGAGTCAGCAAAAGAGTCATTGTAAACCTTGAAGAAATATTTCACCATCTCCTTGTTCTTCTTGAGCTTGGCAAGACATCCGTCGTGAAGATTATACCTCTCCCTGAGCATTCCCGCAATCCTGTGCATCTTCTCCGGAACACCGTGATTGGCCACCATCTTGTACTGAAGCCAGTCGCATTCCTTCACATATCCGAGTGCGGTCACCAAATCATTGTAATATGGGAAATTATAAAGGCAGTTGAACGGAGGAATATTCTCAAATCCCTCCACAAGCATACCCTGCTTTCCCAAAGTATTGTAATAAAGCGGTCCGTGCACCTCCGTCATTCCATTTTCACGAGCCCAATCCTCCGCAGTCGTCAACAGAAGCCTCGCAACTTCAATGTCATTGACAGTATCAAACCAGCCGAAGCGGGCACGCTTCTTGCCATAACGCTCATTGTATCGAGGGTTGATCATTGCACTAATACGGCCCACAACCTTCCGGCCGTCCCTTACAAGCCAAAGCTTGTGCGTACAATAATCGAGGGCCGGGTCTCTGGTCAGGCTCGCCTTCTGGTCTGAATGAAGAGGAGGGACGTATTGCTTGTTATCCTTGTAAAGTTCATCGGGGAACTTTATGAATTCCATCAGTTCCTTCTTTGTCTTGACTTCAGATATAGTGTATTGCGACATAAACCAAGTTTTAGTACAATTTTAGCATTTATAACTTACAAATTTACAAAATCTTTCTAACTTTGCAAAAATGCGTCCAAAAGGAGAATAATTAAGCCAATTGGATAATAATAGCATAATTCAATGAAAATGAAGAAGTTACTCGTAATCATCGCCGCAATGATAATGTCAGCGGCAGCAATGTCAGCACAGAACGCCGATGCAATCCTGGGAACCTTCCTCTCAGAAAACGGAACTGGCAAAATCAAAGTCACCAAAGCCGAAGGCAAGTATATCGGAACCCTCATCTGGACCAAGGATGAAGGGGCATTGGATGTGAAGAATCCTGACAAATCATTGAGAAACAAAGTATTGGCGGGGAAAGTCATCCTCAAGGACATGACCTGGGACGCAAGCAAGGGCGAATGGCGAGGCGGAACAATCTACGACCCGGAGAGCGGCAACACCTACAAAGCCACTGTCAATCTCAAGGAGAACGGAGACCTCACGCTCAGAGGCTACGTGGGAGCACCTGCGTTCGGACGCAATACATTCTGGACAAGAGTAAAATAGAACTCACTTTCCCAGCAGCCCGGTAATCACAGCCTGTGCGCAGGCGCAACCGAAAGCAGCGGGAAGATATGAAATAGTCCCCACCTGGGATTTCTTATTGCGACCGGCTTCCAGCACAATGGAAGACCGGTCTGCTATTTCTTCCGAAAACACCGCCTTGAAACCCTTGCGGATACCCATTTTGCCCAGACGCTTGCGGACTATGTGGGCAAGAGGACATTGAAACGACTTGGAGATATCCGTAATGCGGATTTTCGTAACATCGAACTTGGCCCCGGCACCCATTGATGAAACCAGCGGAATCTGCCGCTCAAGACAATACCGAATCAGTTCCAGTTTGGGAGACAATGTATCAATCGCATCCACGACATAGTCGAACTCATAGCCTCCAAGCAACTCCGCAGGCGTACCGGACGTATCCTCGCATCCCTCATCAGGAACAGCCCCTTCGGCAATGATGAACTTCTCGACAGTGACAATGTCCAGTCCGGGATTGATATCCAGAAGTCTTTCTTTCAGGACCTCGCACTTCGGACGGCCAACCGTGGAACTGAGAGCCAGAAGCTGACGGTTGCGGTTGGATACGGACACATCATCACTGTCCAGTATGAGGATATGACCTACACCGGCCCGGACAATCATCTCGGCAGCATAACCTCCTACGCCACCGACTCCAATCACAGCAACCCTGGCGGAAGACAGGCGGTCAATCCCGGCCTCCCCCACCAGCATTTCAGTCCTCTCAAGCCAACTCATAACAAAGAATCAGAGACCTTTGGCCTTGCCCTCGTCCCAGATGGCATCCATCTCGGCCAGAGTCATATCGGTAAGATTGCGGCCCTTGCGGATAGTATTCTCCTCAAGATAGGTGAACCTGCGTCGGAACTTGTCACAGGCACGGTTCAGGGCTGTATCAGGATTAAGGCCGTAAAGACGGGCCGCATTGATGACAGCGAACATGAAGTCACCCAGTTCCTCCTCAGCACGGTCACGTGCCGAACCGGAAACTGGTGCCTCATTAACATTGACATTCAAGCCATCCTCCTCAACAGCCATTGCCTCAAGCTCGGCCTGGAACTCGCCCTGCTCCTCCTTGACTTTGTCCCATACCTGGGAAGGGCATTCCCAGTCGAAGCCGACACCGCGGGCCTTGTCCTGCATTGCCAATGCCTTGAGAATCGGAGGAAGAGAATCCGGAACTCCTGAGAGGATGCGTTTGTTTCCGCCTTTCTCCTTGGTCTTGAGCATTTCCCAATTCTCCGAAACCTCCTGGGCATCAGCCACTTTAGTGTCCGAAAAAACGTGAGGGTGACGGAAAATCATCTTCTCGCAGAGACGCTCCATCACGTCTGCGATATCGAAGTCTCCCCTCTCCTCCGCTATACGGGAATAAAACACAACATGAAGGAGCACGTCTCCGAGCTCCTTCTCAATGTCATTGCCCGATTTCTTGAGAATCGCATCGCTGAGTTCATAGACCTCCTCAATGGTCATAGGGCGGAGTGACTCCATCGTCTGGGCAGCGTTCCAGGGACAATTCTCCCTGAGTTTCTGCATTACGTCCAGTACCCTTCCGAACTGCGACAATTTCTCTTCAGCGGTGTGGGCCATATCAATCAGATATTAGAAATATCACTTTGTCTCGGCAACCGCATCCTTCTTCGGAGCGGCGTCCTTCTTTGGTGCAGCACCTGTCAGCTTGTCAAACTCTCCTTCCTCAAGCATCTTGCAAGAGCCGTTGAATTTGGCTCCGAGTTCGACTACGAGCCTCTTGATATGGAGATCGCCTGTAACTGAGCAAGTATCCTTCAGGGTGAGAGTGTCCTTGACATAGAGGCTTCCTTCAAGTTTGCCCCAGAAATCAACATTCTCACAAACAATGTCACCATTGATGACAGCCTTCTCGCCGGCAACAACACGGCCCTTGCACAAGAGCTTGCCTTCGAAAGATCCGTCAATGCGAATATCATTCGGAGAATTGATTTCTCCCTTTATAACTGTTCCTGTCGAAATCCTGCTGACCTCATTCACATTCACAGCAGGAGCCTGTGGTTTTGAACTCATAAACCTGAAAATTTCTATAATGATCTACTTATACCAATCCTTTTCCGTGGCAGTTCTTGTACTTGAGACCTGAACCGCAAGGACAAGGGTCATTCCTTCCTACCCTCTTCTCTGCATGGGCAGGCATCCTGGCCTGAGGCTTGCCGGAGTTGGTGGAGAGGTCTCCCCTCTGGGTGTTCATCCTGCTCATATCGGTCTTAGGCTGAACTGCAGCCCTGGCCTGCTGTGCCTGGTCCGGCTCCCTGAGATAGATGGATGCCCGGAAGAGGAACGAAAGCACGTCCTTGTCCAGTGCCTCAAGCATTGCGGCGAAGAGGTTGTAACTCTCCAACTTATAAACTACGAGAGGGTCCTTCTGCTCGTAAGCCGCATTCTGCACTGACTGGCGGAGGTCATCCATATCACGGAGCTGCTGCTTCCAGTGCTCGTCAATCTGGTAGAGTATGATGGTCTTGCTCAATGACTTGGCGAGTTCCTTGCCGCCGCTCTCGTATGCCTTCTTGAGATTGAATGCGAGATTGAGAACCTTGCGGCCGTCCGTAATCGGAACGGCTATGTTCTGCCATTTCTCACCCTGCTTCTCATATACATCCTTGACGAAAGGATTGACACGTTCTATCATTGCATCCATCCTCCTGTCATACACTGTCTTCATCTGTTCGGTCAGCCTTGACTTGAGTTCTTCCGGCTTGGCCTTCTCATAGAATTCCGCATCAAATCCCGGGTCAATGGAAAGCTGAGCCATAAGGTATGAGGAGAAATCCTCGTAAGACATTCCATCTGAATTGTTTACAATGACTTCGGAGGCATCGAGCATCATATTCATCACGTCGATTTCAATCCTCTCGCCTGACATTGCGTTGCGTCTCCTGGAGTAGATGGCCTCACGCTGGTAGTTCATCACGTCATCGTATTCGAGAAGTCTCTTGCGGATACCGAAGTTGTTCTCCTCGACCTTCCTCTGGGCCTTCTCGATGCTGCTTGAGAGCATACCTGACTCGAGAGCATCCTCGTCCGTCATACCGAGCTTGTCCACCACCGCGGCAATCCTCTCGGAACCGAAAAGACGCATCAACTTGTCCTCGAGGGATACGTAGAATGTGGATGAACCAGGGTCACCCTGACGGCCGGCACGGCCCCTGAGCTGCCTGTCCACACGGCGGCTGTCATGCCTCTCCGTACCGATGATGGCGAGACCGCCGGCATCCTTCACCTCCTTGGAAAGCTTGATGTCGGTTCCTCGACCGGCCATATTGGTGGCGATGGTAACGGTACTTGACTGTCCTGCCTGGGCCACAATCTCGGCCTCACGGGCAAACTGCTTGGCATTCAGCACATTGTGAGGAATACCGCGCATCTTCAGCATTCGGCTGAGGAGTTCGGAGGTATCCACGTCAGTCGTACCCACGAGAACCGGTCTTCCGGCCGCCCTGAGTTCTGCCACTTTATTGATTACGGCCGCATACTTGGCCTTCTTGGTCTTGTAGATGAGGTCGTCATTGTCCTGCCTGATTACAGGCCTGTTTGTAGGAATGACAACAACGTCGAGCTTGTAGATGGACCAGAACTCGCCTGCCTCGGTCTCCGCAGTACCTGTCATGCCAGCGAGCTTGTGATACATACGGAAGTAGTTCTGGAGAGTGATGGTCGCAAATGTCTGTGTGGCAGCCTCCACGGTCACATTCTCCTTGGCCTCGACAGCCTGGTGGAGACCGTCGCTCCAGCGGCGTCCCTCCATTATACGGCCGGTCTGCTCGTCCACAATCTTGACCTTGCCGTCAACAATAATGTAGTCAACGTCCTTCTCGAACATTGAGTAAGCCTTGAGGAGCTGGAGCATAGTATGCACACGCTCGCTCTTCAATGCGAAGTCCTCCATAAGGGCATCCTTCTTGGCCTGCTTCTCGGCAAGTGTCAGGGATGAATGCTCGATTGAGGCTATCTGGGATCCCACATCCGGAAGAACGAAAAAATCAGGGTCTGAGACCTCGGAAGCCAGGACATCGTGTCCCTTGTCGGTGAGGTCAACTGTATGGTGCTGCTCATTGATGACGAAATAGAGTTCGTCGGTAACCTCCGGCATCTGGCGCTCATTGTCCTGGATGTAGAAGTTCTCGGCCTTCTGCATCAGCTGCTTCATGCCCGGCTCGCTGAGGAACTTGATGAGAGGCTGATATTTTGGAAGACCTTTCTGGCATCTGAAGAGGAGTTTCCCGCCAAGTGCCTCATCCCTGTTTGCAATGGCCTTCTTGGCATCATTGAGAGTCTTGGTAATGAGGGCGCGCTGGCTGGCGTAAAGTTTCTCGACGTATGGACGGAACTGCTTGAACTGCTCGTCGTTCTGGGACTTGCCCACAGGTCCGGAAATGATGAGAGGAGTCCTGGCATCGTCAATGAGGACTGAGTCCACCTCATCGACAATGGCGAAATGGTGCTTGCGCTGGACGAGGTCGTTCATCCTCGATGCCATATTGTCCCTCAGGTAGTCGAAGCCGAACTCATTATTGGTTCCGAAGGTAATGTCGCATTCGTATGCCTTCCTGCGGGCGTCGCTGTTCGGCTCGTGCTTGTCAATGCAGTCGACTGACAGGCCGTGGAACATATAGAGCGGTCCCATCCACTCGGAGTCTCGCTTGGAGAGGTAGTCATTGACCGTCACCATGTGGACTCCCTTGCCAGCGAGGGCGTTCAGGAACACCGGCAATGTGGCCACGAGGGTCTTTCCCTCACCTGTAGCCATCTCGGCAATCTTTCCCTGATGGAGGATGATACCACCGATGAGCTGGACGTCGTAGTGGACCATATCCCAGGTCTGCTCGTTTCCTCCGGCCGTCCAGTGGTTTTTCCACAGGGCCTGGTCACCGTCAATCTCCACGAAATCGTGTGAGACGCTCATCGCACGGTCGAAGTCATTGGCAGTAACCTTGACAATCTCGTTCTGGGCGAACCTGCGGGCCGTGGATTTCATTATTGCGAATGCCTCAGGAAGTATCTCGTCGAGCATTTTCTCGATTGCCGCATCCTCATCCTTCACAAGTTTGTCGGACTCGGTGGCAAGCTTCTCCTTCTCGCTTACAGGAATGTCGCTTTCAAGCTGTAACTTGATTTCGGCAATTCTGTCCTCGAACGGCTTCTCGACTTCCCTAAGCTTTCTTCTAAGCTCGGCTGAATGTGCCCTGAGGGCATCATTGTCAAGTTTGTCAATCGTCTCATAGGCTGCAAGCACTTTTTCAAGCACCGGCCTCACCTTCTTCATGTCGCGGTCGGATTTGGTTCCGAACACTTTCTTGATGATATCTACTAAAGCCATTGTCTTTACAAATTTTCACACAATCCCACAAATTTAGCAATAATTGTGCTTATAGGCAAATGATTAAGCGAGTTTCCTTATAAAGCGGGCAGGATTGCCGGCCCAGACCTCATCCGGAGGGACATCACGGGTCACCACGCTCCCCGCTCCGATTATGCTGCGCGCCCCGATGGTCACCCCTTTGAGAATATAGCATCCGGTACCTATCAGGACATCGTCACATATCATTATCGGGGCAGAGGCAATGTCGCCTAGTTCATCAGCCCTGACACGCCTGAGTTCATAGTCCAGACTATGGGCATCGTGGTCCATTATGACGCAGTCTGCACCCACATTCACATTGTTGCCGACAGTGACGGCATTCCTGGACCAGAGACAGGGACTGCTCATGCCCACATTGTCCCCGATGATTATTGAAGCGCCTTCCTCGGCACAGATGCAGCCTGTCTGCGAGCGGCTGATTCTATTGATACTCAATCCGCTCGTAAAATTGAACCCGTCTCCTATGACAATGCCTGCTTCGCGTTTCCGGACCAGTTTGACCCAGCCCCTGATCCGTGAATTGCGTCCGAGTTTTACGCCTTCGGCAATGAACCTGAGCCTATTGGAATAAATGGACAATGCCGCAAGCATCTTGGCCGGCATCCTGAAAAGCGATGAAATGATATCCGTAACCTGCATAACTGACAAAAACAAAATATAAATGTAAAGATAATCAATATATTCCGAGCTATCCAAAGATAGAAGATTTATTTGGAAAATTAGACCAAATGATATATTTTTGCGACCTAAATTCAAATTTAGCCGAAAGGCCGCCGAAATGACAGAAATCATTTATATATACTAATAATATATGATGCAGATTTATCAGCGCACGAGAAAGATGCGCGAAAAATTCGTGGACACGCTGGCGAGACTCTACGAGTATTCGACCACGACATTCTCAAAGGAAAAATTCACCCAGTGGGGAGACAGTGATGATGAAGGATATACCTACGGAAGTTTCAAGGAAAAATGTGACAGTATTTCCAAACTCCTGACCCAGTACGGAGTAGGAGTAGGAGACAAGGTCGCCATCTTCTCGCAGAGCATGCCGAACTGGTCGGTGGCATTCTTCAGTGCCGTCGCATTCGGCCGGATTGCCATTCCGATACTCCCGGACAGTTCCGAAAATGAGGTCACCAATATTATCAATCACTCTGAAAGCCAGGTGCTTTTCGTATCCCGCAGAGTAGTGTCGAAGATTAGCGAAGCCATCAAGGCGAAGCTGAAACTCATCATTGACATTGACAGTCTCGAAATCATCAAGTCGGACGACGACAAATTCACTTGCGACGGCAGGGCGGCGGTTCCGACTCCGGACGACATTGCCACAATCATCTATACGTCCGGCACTACCGGAAGTGCCAAGGGCGTGGTACTGAGCCACCGCAACCTGGCATCGAATGTCATAACCTGCCTGCATTCCTGCAAGAAAGGGCGCAGGGACGTGTGGCTTTCCCTCCTTCCACTGGCCCATACGCTGGAGATGACCATCGGCCTGCTATATCCGATGTTCTGCGGTGCCTCTATTTACTATCTCCAGAAACCTCCGGTGCCGGCATTGCTGCTCAAGGCGATAAAGACTGTCCGGCCGACCGTGATTCTTTCCGTGCCGCTCATCATCGAAAAGATTTATAAGGGCAGCGTACTCCCTACCATCAATGCCAGCCGAACTCTCAGGTGGATGGACAAAAATGCCAACAAACTGATGTGCAGGCTGATAGGGCTGAAACTCAAGTCCACATTCGGAGGCAGGCTGACATTCTTCGGCATCGGCGGGGCCAAGCTGGACGGCGAGGTGGAGAAATTCCTGCTCAAGTCAGGCTTCCCATACGCCGTGGGTTACGGACTCACCGAAACCTCCCCTCTCGTAAGTTTCTCAATGAGCCGCTGGAGGACTGTAGGCTCTATCGGATATCCCGTCCACAACGTGCAGGTCAAGCTGATTGACGTAAATCCGGAAACCGGTGAGGGAGAGATAGTTGTAAAGGGGCCGAACGTAATGCTCGGCTACTACAAGGACCCTCAGCGAACACGCGGAGTATTCACCGAGGACGGCTGGTTCAAGACCAATGACCTCGCTGCAATGGATGCAAAGGGAAGGTTTTTCATCAAGGGCCGCAAGAGCAATATGATTCTCGGCGCATCCGGAGAGAATATTTATCCCGAGGAAATCGAGAGCGTTTTCAACAACCAGGAAGGTGTGACAGAGTCCATTGTCATTGAGCGTGACGGCCGCCTGATTGCTCTTGTACAGCCTTGTGACGGCTTCATTGACTGGGATTCAGCCAGTGAGGACAAGGTGTACGAGAAGATTGACAAGTGGAAGTCGCGTCTTCTCAAAGTCGTGAACAAGAATGTCAACAAGACTTCCCAGGTCAGCTCTATCGAGGTCATGAAAGAGCCTTTCGAGAAAACTGCGACAATGAAAATCCGCCGGTTCAAGTACAAAGACTCGGCACCGACGGTTGAAGAAGAAAGGGAGTCCAGGAAGGACTGACCTTATTGAAGGGCTACAAACGGCTTGTCAAGCAGGGATTATTCCAGGATTTCCATTGACACGACTTTGATGTCAGACACAGGCCGGTCACCACGGCCGGTCGATGTTTCCTGAATTTTTCCGACAATGTCAATGCCGGTCTCTACCTCCCCGAAAACTGTATATTGGCCATCGAGGAACGGGGTACCTCCCACATTGGCGTAAGCCTCTTTCTTCTCTGCGCTGAGCTGCGGTTTCGAGGCGCAGATGGCATGAGTCTCAGCGAGGAGTTCGTCCTGCAATGCGGAAAGTCCGGCCATATCACGCTCCTTCCGGAGTTTCATTATGAAGTCACGGCGCTTGGATGCAAGTCCGTTGAATACGGTCCGCTCCTGCTGGAGCTGGAGTTGCTTCTCCAACTGGCGGAGTTCGCCGGCTGAATATTTCTTGCCCCAGACAATGTAGAACTGGCTTCCGCTGCTGCGCTTTTCCGGATTGACATCGTCTCCCTGCCGCGCCGCACAGAGGGCTCCCCTCTTGTGGAACAAGCCGGGAAGAATCTCAGCTTCAATGGTATAGCCAGGTCCGCCCACACCCAGGCTTTTCCCTGCCGGTGCCCCGATACTGTCCGGGTCTCCTCCCTGGATCATAAAATCCTTGATGACCCGGTGGAACAATGTTCCGTCATAATATCCCGCCCCTGCCAGCTTGAGGAAATTGTCCCTGTGCTGCGGAGTCTCATCATAGAGGCGAACTGTTATGTCGCCCTCGGTAGTCTTTATCAATACTTTCGCCATAATTGTTATATCTGATATTTCTGCGAAGGTAGTAAAATGTTAGAAATATTTGCATCTGGTATAAAACCGGATAGATTAAGCGGTGGCATAATAGTACGCCAGACAAACTTATAATAAAAGAGAAATGGGTCAAAGGATTCAGCATCTGGAATTGGAAATACTGATTATCCGCAAATCGTACAGAACATTCCCTGCACTGTTTGCAAAATGGCCGTGATTTCCCGCATTTCCCGGCCGTTTTGTCTGCCAGGAAGCAAAATGTCCGTAAATCACGGGATTTCCCGGCCATTTCCAGATGTCGTCCTTTCTCGCTGGAGTCCGAATCGCAGAAGGTCCTGAAAGAATGAGAACCGAAAGTTTCCAGAAAAGCAGAACTACCCAATTTCGGGAAATAAGAGTCGTCAGGTGATTCGAAAAGAAAGAGTTCTGCTGTATTTAAGGCATATGCCGTGTCAAAGCGATATAGTGGGTATTATACGAATCATAATAATGGATGAAACGACATCTACGCTCAAGGTTCTGGATGGACTCGTAGCCTCTATCCGTGAGCAGCGCAATGTCCGGGAAACCGGCATGACGCAAATCGGCAAGCAGCGTCTCAACGCTTCTGGAGTCGGGATATCCCAGTCATCAGGAAAGATGAGTTTTGCCCTTACCTCCAGGCTGGCAAAGACATTACGCTTCCCGGGGATGAACTTCTTGTTCTCATCAACGATGCCCCAATGGCGGTAGACATACTTACGTTTTCCGCTCTCGTCAATAGTGTATGGATGAGTGGCTGCGTACATATACCCTTTATTCGACTGTGGTTGCGGACTTAGCATATTTGCCCATATCGGAGTCGTATCCGTTAAGAATGCTTTGCTGAACTGCACGACACTCAATGAAACTGTGAGTCTCGACAAATACCTTTACAGATTCAGGCATGCCACCGACTACGAGATATTTCTGGTAGAGATCAAGAGCCATTTTGTGGACTGATTCTGCAAGTCCTTCATTGATCTTGTAGTGTTTGCGGATTTCTTCCGCAAGAACATCGTTATTTGTAGCCCAGAGAAACTCTTCGAAGTCCATAGGGTAGAGGGTGAGTTCATCAACCTTGCCTACTGGATATGAGAAGTCTTCATCAGCTTCGTTTTTAATTTCATCTTCCTCTTGCACCTTTTCTCCTTTGTTTACTGCAACTCCAAGGAGACTTCCTGCTGCCACGATGTCATACTGAGGATATTCTTCCTGGAAGTATTTAAGCGCTAGGAGGGCACGTTTACAGTCCTGGATCTCATCAAGAATGATCAAGGTGTCGTGCGGGGTAATTCTTACATTGTAGAGAGATTCGAGATATGTGATGATCTCCAAAGGATTGATGTTTTCCTTTAGGAAGTTGCGGACATCAGGAACAAGGTCGAGGCTGACGCGGACATAGTTCTTGTAGTGTTCTTCTCCGAATTTTTCGAGAATGTATGATTTTCCTACCTGTCTTGCTCCTTGAAGGATGAGGGGTTTGTGACCTGTTCTGTTTTTCCAAGCCACTAGTTGTTCTGTGATTTTCCTTTTCATCGCAAAATGTATTAACTGAGACCAGAACTAATCAAAAACTATGAAAAAAATCAAAATTGGGGTGACTATTTCATAGTTTCCGATAATATTTAAGCCTAATTTTCACATTTTCCTGACTTTGATATTCTGAGACAGGTGTTCAGGGTCGAGGACTTCATCTAGGAAATACCACGTTGTTTGAAAAAGAACTATATAAAAATCAAATTATGAGATATATCATAAATTTGCACCTTATGAGCAAATAAACTCTTTGTATATGAGGATTCGTAAGATACAGATGTTGAATTTCAAGGGCTTCCAGAATAAGGAGGTTGAATTCAACAGTCAATTGACCGTTGCCATTGGAAATAATACTGCCGGCAAGACTACGCTTTTGAATGCAATTCAGGTGGGACTTGGAGCTTATTTGCAGTCGCTCAGGTCTCTTCGCGGCGGTAAGGCTTTCCGGAGGAATTTCATCGAGGCTGACCGTTATTTGAGATATGATTCCCAATTCAAGCAGACTCGCAAGGTTGTTGAGCGTCAGCAGCATATTGAAAGGGCTTATAAGGCTGCGTTGCTTGACCAGGTGGATTTTGCCGGAGCTTTGGATTGGCTGCGCAGGTATGATAAGAGAAGGTATCGATGAGGTGAGGAAGGCTTTGATTGAACTTACGCCCGGCACTTGCGCTGATTGTTTTGATTCGGAGAATCATTTTGAGCCGGTGGCTAAGAAGAAATGATTGAGACATAAGTGATATACTTAGGCCCACGCTGGATTATATGAGGCGTGGGCTTTTTGTGTGCTCAATTTACCGCCAAATACCCAAGTAAAGCAATGCCAAATTCCCAAGTAGAATTCCGCCAAATGCCAAAGTAATCATCGCAAACGTTGGAAAATAAGCATTTTGTATTTATCTTTACAAGCGGTTTTATGACAAAAGAATTAGGAGTCAATGGGTAATGAAACATATAGGCCGAGGATAGCAGATAAATTGCTTGCAGAGAAACTGGATGCGATGGGCGCGGTGCTTATCGAAGGGGCAAAATGGTGCGGAAAGACTACGACAGCGGAACAGGCGGCAAAGAGCGTGCTCTATTTGGCTGACACTGATACGTTCAGACAGAATCTGGAAATGCTTGACCTTCATCCGAGGGTTTTGCTTTCGGGAGAGACACCTATGCTTATCGATGAATGGCAGGAAGCTCCGAAGTTGTGGGATGCCGTCCGCTTCGAGGTTGACCACAGGGACAAGGATGGGCAGTTTATCCTGACCGGTTCGGCAGCTCCCAGTAAAGAGAAATTAGAAGAAATCCACCATACCGGAACGGGAAGATTCTCGTGGCTGAAAATGCGTCCGATGAGCCTGTTCGAGTCTGGTGAGTCTGAGGGTACTGTAAGCTTTGCCGAGTTGTTCAGTGGGAATAGGGATTTTGCTCTGAAAGCTCCCAACCACAAACTTGAGGATATCGCTTTTATGCTGTGCCGTGGCGGTTGGCCTGGATCCCTGAGAAAGAAATCCGCAGCTGCAGCACAATTGGTGGCCACTGAATACTATCAGGCAGTTACGCATACGGACATATCCAAAGTGGACGGTGTCGCAAAGAATCCCGAACGTGTAAAGCGTCTTATGCGTTCATATGCCCGTCATCAAGGTTCTCAAGCTTCGCTTGCCACTATCGCAGGAGATATTTCCTCAAATGAGGTGGAGAAATTGTCAGAAAATACAATATCTGATTATCTTGTTGCGCTGAAGAAAATCTTCGTTGTTGAGGATGCCATTGCGTGGAATCCTAACCTGCGGTCCAAGACTGCTATCCGTAGCAGTGATACTCATTATTTTGTTGATCCTTCTATTGCCGTAGCGGCATTGGAATTGGGCCCGGATGACCTGATTGGAGATCTGAACACTATGGGTTTGCTCTTCGAGACTATGGCCGTGCGTGACTTGCGTTGTTATGCTGATGCCCTCTCCGGAACGATGTATCATTACCGCGACAAGAGCGGACTGGAGTGTGATGCCGTAATGCACTTGCGTGGTGGTCGATACGGTCTGATAGAGGTAAAACTGGGAGGCAGTACAGGAATAGAAGAAGGCGCAGCAACTCTTAAGGCTTTGGCGGACCGAATTGACACCGACAAAATGAAAATCCCGTCATTCCTTATGGTTCTTACCGCTGTAGGGCAGTTCGCATACACACGCAAAGACGGCGTTGTGGTTGTGCCTATCGGCTGCTTAAAACCGTAACAGGCAAAAAGATTTTTATTGAAAAGTCAAATCAAAAAATCCATTCTTCAGACACATAATACTATGGCCGAATTGACAATAGCCAAGTCCTTGAATAAGGCATATCGCCAGGTTCCCGTGGATCGGGCACTGTTTGATACTTTCAAGATACAGTTACAAAATTTCTACGAGCAGATTGCTGTCGTCAACACTGAAGAAAAGATTAAGGGCGATCTAATGGACTTGCTCAAACAGACTTTCTACGGCAAGACATACAAGGTCTCCCCAAATGGGAAAATCGACTGTGCCATCCATCTTGGCAACAATATTCAAGATCCTGTGGGAATAATCTTTGAGGTCAAGATGCCTGGCAATATCTCTGAGATGATTACACGGGATGATCTTAACCGCAAGGCCCTGCAGGAACTGCTACTTTACTACCTTCGGGAACGTCATTCCAAGAAAAACATCCAGCTCAAGCAACTTGTTGTTACCAATATCTATGAATACTTCGTCTTTGATGCGCAGGAGTTTGAGCGATTCTTCTACTCAGACAAAAAACTCATCAAGCGGTTTGAAGAATTCAGTGAGGGTTCTTTGACCTCGGAAAAGACAGACTTTTTCTATAAAGAAATAGCAGCCGAATCCATCTCAAAGGTTCTTGACCAAATCACCTATACTTGGTTTGATATACGTAAGTATGAACATAGCCTTATTACCGGTAATGACAAACGGCTAATTGAATTATTCAAGTTCTTCAGCCCTGAGCACTTGCTGAAGAAACGTTTCCAAAATGATAGTAACTTTCTTAACACCAAGTTCTATGGAGAATTACTCTATATCATTGGACTTGAAGAAATTGAGGATAGGGATAGTCATAAAAGAATTATTACTCGCCGTCGAGAATGTGATCGCAACCATGCATCCATCCTTGAAAATGCCATCACTATTCTTGATAGCGAAGACTGGATTGATAATGTGAAGGATCGCTATTCCTTCGGGAAAGACCGTTCGGAGCAGCTTTTTGGTATCGCTCTTGCTCTTACCATAGGTTGGATAAACCGTGTTCTGTTCCTAAAACTCCTTGAAGCCCAGCTTGTAAAATACCATAGAGGAGACAAATCCTACGCCTTTATGAGTCCATCTATCATTCCAGATTACGACGAACTCAACAAACTCTTTTTCCAGGTCCTTGCCAAGCGTATCACTGACCGTTCTGATAGTATCAACTTTAAATACGGCAAGATTCCTTATCTCAATAGCTCTCTCTTTGAGATCAGCACTTTGGAGCGTCAAACCATCCGCATCAGCAGCCTTGATAATAGCGAATTACCATTGTTCAACGGGACGGTGCTAAAGGACGGACATAAACCTCGCTATGCTAAATTACCGACACTTCGGTATCTTTTGGAATTCCTTGATGCCTACAACTTCGCCAGTGAAGGTTCTGAGGAAGTTCAAGAACAATCCAAGACCCTCATCAATGCATCTGTTCTGGGACTAATCTTTGAAAAGATTAACGGCCATCGTGATGGTTCAGTCTTCACACCAGGTGCCGTCACGATGTTTATGAGTCGTGAATGCATCCAACAAACAGTCGTGCGAAAGTTCAACGAGGAGATGGGATGGAACTGTAAAGACTATGAGTCTTTGAAAAATAAGGATATTGAGGATTATTCCAAGGCTAATAGTATTGTCGATTCACTCCGTATTTGCGACCCTGCAGTGGGTTCCGGTCACTTCCTTGTGTCTGTCCTCAATGAGATTGTTCGCACCAAATACGATCTTGGCATCCTTATCGATGGCTCTGGAAAACGCATTAAGAAACAGGACTATAGCATTGATATCGAGAACGATGAACTACTTGTTTCAGATGAAGATGGAGATCTAGTTAGCTACATTCCGGGGAATCAGGAGAGCCAGCGAATCCAAGAAACCCTGTTTAATGAGAAGCGCAAAATCATCGAAAATTGTCTCTTCGGCGTTGACCTTAACCCTAATGCCGTCAACATCTGCCGGCTCCGTTTGTGGATAGAGCTTTTGAAAAATGCCTACTACACGAAGGAGAGCCACTATACTGAGCTGGAAACCTTGCCAAATATCGACATCAATATCAAGGTGGGCAATTCGCTCCTACACCGTTTTGACTTAGGGCAAGACATCTCTGAAATCCTCCGAAAGAACGGAATCTCTATCAGTGCCTACAGGAAGGCTGTGTCAGATTATAAAAATGCTCATAGCAAAGAAGAAAAACGCGAACTAGAGGACTACTTGCGTCAGATTAAGAGCAATATCCACACTCAGATTTGCCAGAATGATCCCAAGCTAATTCGCAAAAGTCAACTGGAGCGTGACTTGAATAACCTTATGGCACCACAACTTTTCTCAATCAGCAAGAAAGAACGTGCCCAGCGCGACAAACTGGCCAAGGAACTTCAAGGGAAGATTGCCAAGATACAAGCAGAAGTGGATGAAGTTCGAGATAATAAGATCTTTATCGGTTCATTTGAATGGCGCATTGAGTTCCCTGAAGTTTTGGATGAAGAAGGCCGTTTTATTGGCTTCGACTGCGTGATTGGCAATCCACCGTACATCCAACTTCAAAAAATGGGAGCCGATGCTGATGCTCTCCAGAAGATGAACTACGAAACATATGAGCGTACCGGTGACATATATTGTCTATTCTATGAGATGGGAATAAAACTCCTAAAGTCAGGAGCGTTACTCTCGTTTATCACCTCAAACGGTTGGATGAAGTCGGCATATGGTAAACCGTTGCGCACTATGTTGTCAAGCCAATATCAGCCATTCCTTCTAATTGATTTCTCAGGCTACAAGGTATTCGACTCTGCAACTGTCGATGTGAATATCCTTTCTGTTATCAAGTCTAACACCAATCAAGAGACGACTGCTTGCTCAATAAAGAAAGACAATTTTGAGATTGAAAAATTGAGCCATTATGTGCAGACACA
>JBJEBV010000129.1:0-21245 GCA_051870395.1 Candidatus Cryptobacteroides sp.
ACCCGAAAGTGGAAAATCAGGCATTTTAGGTATACGAAATTGAAAAACTCAGAATATGAAGAACGAACAAGATATCGAATACGAGAAGAGTATCTGCTATCGGGAAGGTATGGAAGAAGCGCAAAGAAAGATTGCTCTTAACCTACAGTCAATGTGGGTTACCTTTTGAGTCCATCCTTCAAGCTACTGGGCTCACCGAGGAGGAGTTCAAGAAGATTCTGTCTTGATTTTTCCCGCATTCCCCGGCCGTTTTCAGATGTCGTTCTTTCACGCTGGAGTCCCGAATCGCGGAAGGCCCGATGCTACATAGTTTGAAAGACTGAGAAAATGTAACCCGTTGGCAGCAGTTGTACGGTTTGAGGATAATCAGTATAATTTATACAATACTATTGCCAAATCCTTGAAAATGTCGGAGTTGGGGACAAGGGTAATGAGACAAAAGAAACCCGGCCATATCTCACGACAGGGCCGGGAAGAAAGTAAATCATTAATATAATTACCTTCCGGGAGAGGTCCCCCGGAAGGGAGGTTGTGAACTATTCTACTATGTCACCATTGGATCTGAAGAAGGTTACGTCGAACTCAATCTCCTTGGATCCCCAGGTGTAGTCAACAGTCATCTTGACAGGTACAACGATTTCGTTGACCAGTGTCAGGTTGTCAGAAGCATCGAAGGTGAGCACGCCAGTCTCTTCATTGAAGTTGAAGAACTTGCGGACTGCTACAGGGATGTCGTCCTGAACGGCGCTGTAGTTGATCTCGAGACCGTAGAGCCATGTAACGTCGACAGCTGCATAGCCATTCTCGCCGTTGCCGGTGAGCCACTTGCCGTCCACGATGAGGTCGTAAGCGGCACGGCCGTCACGGTTGTCCTTCAGGGTGATGTAGTCAAGCATGTTGACTGTATATACCTTGGAGTCAACCACGTCAATCCTCGGAGCCTCACCATTGAGGACAGGTGTTCCGATAGGGTCATACTTCTTGACAACATAAGTAGAGTACTTGTTGCCAGCGTCGAAGTTTGTAGGGAGCTGTACACGAGTATCATTGTCGTTCACGAGATAGAGATTGCCCTTCACGTCTACAAATGCATCCCTGTCATTGTATGAGAGGACATTGTCGGTCATCACGATGCCGGTACCATGATTCTCTGTCTCAATCTCGAATTCGGTTACAAGACCGAGTTCTGCGAGTGCGTGGGTATCAAGACGGGCACCCTCTGCATCAATCACGTCGAATGCTGCATCGAGGTCAATGTCCGTTACGGAGAATGCTGATACTGCAGGAGACTCAACACCAGGAGTGTATTTACCCATCACACGTGAGTAATAGTCTGAAGAACCCTCATTCTTCTTGACCCATGCAGGAACATGCTCGAAGTCATATCCAGGGAGAGTGAAGTTGATGGTATGCTCGATGGTGATTACCTGGCCGTACCAAGTGGTGAAGGTCTTGGTAAGAGGAACAACGAGTTCAACCTCAGGAGTATCGAACCATGCATATTCGTACTCTGGTGAAATTTCATAGCTGTCCTCGCCAATCATGAATGCGAGACCGGCACCTCTCTGCTTGCCATAGATGGTATTGATGATACCGGTGTTATCGTGACCTTCAGTAGCGAAAATCTCCTTAAGATATTCAGCTGCTGTCATGTCACCGGCACCGAGATTTTCATTCTCGACGAGAGAATCGAATACAGGCTCCATGCTGTAATTGTATTCACCTCTGCGGATGACTACGTTCTTCACATACTCGGCCTTGGTAGCAGGCTCGATTGCAACGGTCAGAGGCTCACGGTTACGGTCAACGGTGATAATATTCAGGTCGAAGGTTACTTCAATCTGATCTGTAGCGACAACGAACTTGACAGGATATGTAAGATCCCACTCGAAGCCGATAAAGTTGATAGCTATAGTGTTCTCGGCTTCTGCCTTGACGATGGATGGTTGAGGGAATGTTGTGCCTACCACCTCCTTGCCGCCGATGAAGCATGTTGTATGCCCAGCATCAGTAAGAAGTTCATAGAGGTCAATATCCTCAGGAACATTCTCGGTTACAAGTTCGCTGACAGCATATTCGAATGTTCTCTTGTACAGAGCAGTTGCCGTAGCAGCATTGAAGCGGGCAGCATCAACTTCTGCATCAAGCGCATAAGTCCAGTCAACCGTAACATCGGCTACACTTACTGTAGCTTTCTCCTTGACTATTACAACTTCCTGTCCGGTGTAATATGCAACTCCATTCGCCTCGTAGTTATACTGGACGTAGGCTGTATGCCCAATCTTGTTCTTATCTGCATTTGCAAGATATACTTCAAGATATGGATATGCTTCTGCATCAAGCGTTTCGTAAAGGAAGCACCCGTCACTTTCAGAGAAGTCTGCCATGAACTCCTCCATAGCAGGATTTTCGCTTACCGAGATCTCATATCCTGCCTCGGTCATCTGCTCCGGAGTCATATTCTGGCCATCAAGCACGAATACCGGATGATGTCCTTTCAGTACAGGATACTTCTTGGTGGAATTGTAAGAAATCTCAATACCCGGCTCTACTGTACGATTGGTAATATCCTCATTGTTCACATCCTGAATCTGGAATGCTACTGGCTGTACGGCAGGAACAAGGTTCGTGAACTCGGAAGAAATATTCCTTGACTGCTCATCATTCTCCTGGACGAGCACGAGAGCTGCGCTGTAGGAGTTCTCGCCCATATAGAATGCGTCACCGAAGTTGCGTGTCTTGACGGTAACTGCGATTTCACCAGTGGCAGCATCTACACACTCTGCAGATACCACGGTCATCTCAGGAAGGGATGCAGCCCTGGTCCTGATCTTCACTTCCCTGATGTCGTATGAGAATACTTCAGCGGCAACTGTCGCAAGGTCGGCTGCATAGCTGGCAGGGCTGACCTTGTATCTGAGAACGGATGTTCCCTCGATGTATGCACGAACAGGAGCAGCCTCCTCATCATCAGCAAGTTCGGCAATCTCCTTGTTCTCGAGAACGAGCACATTGATGTCAGCCTTTCCGTCGCTGTAGTCAGGGATGTAAACAAGGCTCTGCACGCGGCTGAGGAGCTTGTCTACATCGACTCTGAGCGCAGCAACGTCATTCTGAACCTTAGTGAGATCTGTTCTTACGCCGTCAATCTTGGAGTCGAGAGCAGTAATCTTACCATCAAGCTCGGTCTTGGCAGTTTCGATAGCGGTCTTGGCATTCTCCAATGCAGCATTAGCCTGATCCTTTGCCTCATTAATAGCCTCCTGCTTTGCAGTCGCAATCGCTGTTTCAAGAACAGATACTTTATTTGCAATAAGAGTGTTGAGATCCTCTATCTTCTTATCGGTAGTTGTTTTATATACTGCAAAATCAGCATTGAGACTCTCGACGGTAGTCGTAAGGGTTTCAAGGTTAGCCTCAAGGGTTTCAACTGAAGACTCAAGGACAGACACCTTGTTCTCGACTACGGAGATACGGCTGTCAAGACTTTGTGACTGACTCTCGAGATAAGCAACTCGAATTGCCATTGCATCGAATTCATCGTTCATCCCAGCCCTGAGATTAGCGATCGTATTCTCAAGGGCAGTCTTGTCTTGGCCATATTGCTCTACAAAAGCATCATAAGCTGCCTTGAGAGCATCGTAACTTTCGATATGGGCCTGGACGAGATTCTCAAGTTCACCAATTCTTGAATTGATTGCAATGTCAGCTGCATTGAGAGCTATAATAGCTTCGGCATTGAGTTTAATAGCCTCTGCATTTGCCTCAATCAGAGTCTTATTCGCAGCAATATCATCAGCATTTTTAAGGATGGCAGCCTTTGCCTCCTCAATGTCTTTTTCATTGTGGGTAACCCTGTCCTGGAGATCCTTGACGGCTTCAAGAAGATCGGAAATCTTGGTCTGGTTTTCCGAGATAGCCGATTCAACAGCACCAAGCCTTGTCTTGATACCAGTAATCGCAATATCGATATCATCAATCTGCCCCTTGAGATCGGTAATCTGCCCACCGATGGTAGTAAGCTGACCTTTGATTGACTCAATAGCGGCAGTATTCTTACCAACTGTAGTGGTAAGGTTTCCGAGAGATGTCTGAAGTTCGCTGACTGATGTACCAAGTTCTTCGAGAGATGTGCCGAGAGCATTAATCTGGCCCTCAAGTTCTGACTTCAATGAAGCGATTTCGCCCTCGAGAGTTCCTTTAAGAGTCTCAAGTTCAGATTTGTCGGCCTTGTTGGCGTTGAGTTTGGCAATCTCGTCGTTGAGTGAGGAAATAGCTGCGTTGGCATCGGCTACCGCCTTGTCAATCTGAGCTTTGAGCTCAGCCTTGGCTGATGCAAGTTCGTCCTTTGTAGCAGCTTTGGAAGCAAGGTCATCGAGAGAGTTCTGAATACTTGCGATAGATGCATTGAGTTTCACAACCTCATCGTTGATCTTCGTCTCGAGTGATGATTTCAGGGCATCGACCTCTGACTTCAGGGCATAGTCGCTCTGAAGCTTGGCCTCAAGGCTCTTGATCGCATCATCGAGATTAGAGATAGAAACAGCAACCTCGTCATCGAGCTTGTTGTTTATCTCGCGGATGTCCTGTTCATAGTCAGTACATCCGGCAACTGCAAAGAGTGCCCCGGCAAGGAACATTCCGCAGAATTTAGATAAAAATGATCTCATAAATCTGGATTTGTTTGAAATTATAAATTGATAATCATTAACTTCTATTCAAGTGTGCAGATTACCACACGATTTCTTTCCTGCTCGAAGAATGGCTGTTCCCTGTCACCCTTCCAGTCGGCAGAGATGCGGCTTTCGTCGATGCCGGCCTCCATGAGCATTGCCTTGACATTCCTGGCCCGGCTCTCGGAAAGTTTCATGTTAGTCTCGGCATTTCCGGTCTCTTTGTCGGCATAGCCTACCACAGATACGGTATAGTCCGGATTGGCCTCGAGCCATTCAGCAATTTCCTGGACCTTGGCGGCCTCATTCTCGCGAATCGTCGCGGAACCGATGAGGAAGAAGACATTGTCGGAATGCTCGGCGGCATTTCTCCTATGCTCTGCTACCTTGGCAGCAGCCTCATTGGCCTTCGCAATTTCTTCCTCCCGAGCCTTCGCTGCGGCTTCTTCCTCAGCAGCCTTCATCTGTTCGGCCATGCGTTCAGCCTTGGCCTTTTCAGCAGCCTCAATGGCAGCACTTGCAGCTGCGGCATCGGCAGCAGCTGCAAGTGCTGCGTAGGCGGTGGACGGACGGTTGTTCTTGCCAATGTTGAACTTCAGGCCTGCCAGGAGATTGAACTGCCAGTCAGCATTGTCGGCCCGTTTAGAGTTGAAGTGGTCTGAGAGAGCATTGGCATTGGCCTCAATCCCCAGGCTGACCTTGTCTCCCAGGCGGAAATCAAGCCCTGCTCCGACCCGACCCGGGACGAAGAAATTTTTGTCCCAGAGATACTCCAGACTTGGAACAATGCCGGCGGCCTCGTCATTCTTGAAACCATAAATGCCGCCGACACCTCCAAGTATATATGCTGTACAGACTCTCTTATGGTTAAAGCCTCCGAAAAGGCTGGTCAGGTCCAGCAGAAGGTCAGCATTCAACTGTGCGAACTTGTAGGCATAGACTTTCCCTGCAGTAACCTGGCAGCCTTTGCCCTGCCATCCGCCTAATCCAAGCCTCAGCCCGAGTGCGGGAATAAATTTGTAGTTCGCATTGACGAACACGGCCGGAGAGAGAAGATTCCCGAAGGAAGTCTCCCCCAACGTGTAGGCAGCCCCGCCCTGAAGCTGTATGCTCCAATGTGGCCGGAACTCTACCGTCTCGTCTTTCTTGCTCTGCTGGGCCGACATGATAATCGGCAATACAGCAGTCACAAAAAACAATAGGATTCGTTTTGAGTTCATACTTTATTCTATATTGAAATAAAACATAAATCAGTCAACGACAACGGGTGTCAGTACATTTTCAGGCAAATGTAACTTGTTTTTCCATAATTTCCAAATAAAAGTTGTTTTCTATTTTCGTTTTTTAGCAAGAAATCTCGACCTGTTGTAGGGTTCGTTGCGGTTTTATTTCAATATAAAACAAGACAATTCCCCTTAACATTCTGATTATCTACACATTGCACTACCAAGACCAGCGTCTTGCATAGGGTTTGCATATTATAATGAGGTATTTCCAATCAGGGAGGCGACTCTTTTGCGGGAGGCTGCGTCTGAGCTGCTGAAATAGTTTTGCGTAATGGCTATGGAAGAGTGTCCGAGGCATTCTGAGATGAGAAACAAGTCCACGCCCTCTTCCCTGAGGACAGATGCGAAGGAATGCCTCGCTGAATAAACGCTGAGATGCGGTATTCCAAGTTTGGCGGCAATATTCCTGAGCGCCTTGTTGCATAGATAATTCACCTTCCTGACGAGATATGTCTTTTCCTCCTCGGTCTCACCGCCTTTGGCATATCTGAAGATATAGGTTTCCGGTGAACCGGTGTAAGGATTACCTCTCAGCCTGATTATCTCCCGCATCTCCGGAGTCAATGCGCAAAGGATTATCCTGGGGCGTACTCCGGATGTCTTTGATCTTACGAATGATATCTCTTCCTTAGATATGTTTTTATACTTCAGGAAGAGCATATCCCTGAAATTGATGCCATTGCAAAAATAGGAGAATAGCCACAAATCCCTGTATCTCTCCTCTGCCGGGGTGCCTCTGTATGCGGCTATCTTCGCAATCTGCGCCTTCGTCAATGCCAAATCGCGGGGTGCTGAGGAGGGTAATGTGTACCGGCCTCTCCCGAATGGAAAATTTTCACCGTCCATCTGGCCGTTCCTGACGGCATCCGAGAGTACTGCTCTTACAGCTGACATGTAAATATTGATGGAGGTGTCGCATTTCCCCTCTGCCCTGAGGTCTTTCTCGAATGCCAGCAGCAAGCCTGGCGTAAGTTCGTCAATGCTGCAAGAACACAGCCTGCTACGTTTTACGGCCTTCAATGTGCTTCTGTAACGGTAATAGGAATTGATTTTCCCAACAGTCTGCATCTGGTTCATTTTCAGTTCAATAAGGGATACGAGAGAAATGGTTCCCGTCGTCTTGAGAGCCTGCTTGAGAGAGCCAAGGCTGAACCGCCTCAATACTACGAGTCTCTTCACCTCCGCCTTGACACGGTCGAATGCATCCAGGATTTCATAGTATTTATCCGGGAGGCTCTTTTTACGCGAAAAAGTATCCCATTCGTCCTCCGACACATCCTGGCCCGTGGGGAAATAATGCTGACTGCCATTGAACACCACTTCAATCTTGACCGGATACAATCCGTTATTCTTCCGTCTCCGCCTGTCAAGAATGGCAATGACGGAGACTCCTTCTGTCCTGTACCTGAGTAACATATTATTTTCATAATTTGGTTATCCGTACAAGTTACTTAGGAAGGTGAAAAGAGCAAAAAAATGGGGAAAAATTGCTCTCATATCCGACGAGACATCAGGGTAGCGGCAGCAGAGGCCAAGGTAGAGGGTCAGCGGAGGCGAAGGGTGACGCCGGCCGGAATGCGGAACCGCAGCACGTACCAGCTGACTGACTTGCCGTCCTGGCCAGAGCAGCCATTCACGCAGGCCTTCCCGTCAACTGGCAGGAGGGTGCGCCTGGTGGCCCGGTCTGCCGGCCTGAGAGGGGTGCGGGAACGGACAACGACAATCCGGTCGGAATCGGAACTGCGGGCCACTGACTTGACAGCCGCAGCGATTATCTTGCCATCTTTCCATTCGCAGTCCACCTCATAGCCTCCTCTGGCCCGGAGGCCGCCGAAACTGCCTGAAGGCCAAGCAGAGGGCAATGCCGGAAGAAGGTCGATACAGAAAGCGTCGGCCTGACCGGTGGCATCGCCAACCAGGCTCACAGCACCACCACAATCGGAGTTGCACCCGGTGGCATCGCCGCCACGCCCCTCATGAACGCTACCCTGGCAGGCCGGGATATGGGACTGGAGCAGCATCTCGGCAACACCTGCACAGCCGCCGAAATTACCGTCAATCTGGAAAGGCGGATGTGCATCCAGGAGATTCGGGTAAGTACCTCCACCCCAATGCTTTCCGTCATCTACGTAGCGGAGAAGCATACGATAAATGGAATAGGCCTTGTCCCCATTGCCAAGACGAGACCAGAGATTGATTCGCCAGCCGGTGGACCATCCGGTAGTCGGACCGTCACGAAGCTCTAGAGAACGCTTTGCGGCTTCGGCCAGTTCAGGAGTGGTCTCCGGGGTTATATGCCTTCCGGGATACAAACCCACGAGATGGGACTGATGCCTGTGATGAGGGTCGGCATCCTCCCAGTCGTAGTACCATTCTTGGAGATTACCCTTGTGGCCAATCTGATACGGCCTCAATCTGGAAAGAACAGAGTCTGCAAGCGAGGCCATTCCACAGTCGCCAAGCACCCCGGCAGCATCACGGGCATCCGCAATGCATTCCCGGGCAATGGCCAAATCCGCAGCCGTGCCGTAGGCCAGACTGCCGTTGAAACCGTCAGGGGTAATGAAATGATTCTCCGGCGAAGTAGCCGGGCTCGTTATAAGCCAGCCGTCCCTGTCCTCCACCAGGATATTCATGCAGAAGCGGGCGGCATCCCTGAGAACAGGCCAGGCATAGCCCTCAAGATATTGTCGGTCAAGAGTATAGAGATAATGTTCCCAGAGATGGGTACTGAGCCAGGCACCTCCCATCGCCCAGTTCGACCATTCAGGAGACTCGCGGTGCTCCCCCACGGGATTTGTCATTGCCCAGATATCTGAATTATGGGCGCACATCCAGCCTTCAGCATTCCAATAAGAGCGGGCCGAGCCCTTCCCATTGACGGAAAGATTGCCTAGGAAGCTCAGGAGAGGCCAATGCAACTCGCTGAGATTCAGCACCTCGGCAGGCCAATAATTCTCTTCTGTATTGATATTTACGGTATAGTTCGAACGCCAAGGAGCGTGGTAGTTCTCGTTCCATAGGCCCTGGAGGTTCATCGGCACGCCGGGAGTCCGGGATGCGGAAATCATCAGATACCTTCCGAACTGGAAGTAGAGCTCCTCCAAACCGGGGTCAGCAATGCCCGAGGAATACTCCAGAAGGCGGTTATCCGTCATCAACGTATCCCTTCCTGAAGTATCACCAAGCCTCAGGCCAACCCTGTCGAAGAATGATGTAAAGTCCTGGCAATGACGATGTAACAATGCCGCATATCTCTTTTTGCAAGCCTTGTCCATCTTCTCGGCTGACTCTGCCAGGCAATCCCTGCCTTCCCTGGCCGGGTCTTTGTCAAAGCCATTGAAACTGGTCGCCTCGCTGATGACCAGGACGGCCTCGGAGGCATTGCGAAGGACTGCGGATGTATCCGTGTAGCTGACTTCCCCGTCAGTGCGGCATATCTTCATTCTCACAGCGAAGCGGGTTCCCCTCCCCGGGTCGTATGAATAATCCTTGTCATACGGAGCGTAACCGCTTGCTACAAGGCATTTTCCGTCGGCACGTGTCTCATATTGCAACGGGGTATCGAAGTCTAGGTCCAGATTGAGGGCATTTTTGCGGTCTGCATTGAACTTCACCACCACGACACCGTCAGGATGGGAGACGAAGGCCTTGCGGGAGTATTTCACGCCTCCGGCATTGTACTCGATTCTTGCCACTCCCCTCCTTATGTCCAATGTGCGGAGGTAGGCTGTGGGGGCGGCGGCATTGTGCAGGGCAATCCTGACATTGCCCATTGGCATATAGCGATTGCTGTTGGGCCCCTGGAGCCTGAGAGCCAGGGTATCAGCAGCCCGGTAATCCTCACGTGCAAGGGCTTCCCGCACCTTGGCCAGGCCCTCCTCCGCAGCCAGCGAATCCTGCAGCGAGTCGTATGGTTCACCTGACCACAATGTAATGTCATTCAGGCTAATACGTTCTGTTTCAATGCCCCCGTACACGATGGCGCCGGTGGTTCCGTTGCCCATCACGAAGGCCTCTATGAAGCGGGTGGCGGGCTCGTCATATTTGAGAACGTACTCCCTGTCGACAGGTTGGTCTTTGGATGCGGGCAGGGAACATTCCCCGGATGCGGGACGGGAGCAGGCGATGAGCGCCAGCAGAATGGCCAGGTTTGTCAGCGGAATGGACTTCATAAGGATGTGGTTTTCCGCAAATATATATGATTTTTCCGGGAGAGCGGCAATATTCTCCGGTTATTTGTTTTGGAGAGCATTTAGGAATCTTCCGTGCTGGAGACCCTGTATCAAGAATCAGCAGGAAACCTCCTCTATCTTGATGACTCCGTTGCGGTTCATGGCAATGCGGAAATGCCGGTACTCGGCCTGGGAGTGATGCTTCAACTGAAGAATGACATTGATATAGTAAAGCCGCTGGACGCGGAGCGTGGTGACATTGCCCTCGGCATCGGCTATATCCACAGGCACATCAGGATTGTCCATCTTCTGCATGAAACGGCTGAGATGAAGACGCATTATCTCATTGACACCGCGGAGAGGATACTGGTTGCCGGAAGACATTGCCCTGCCGTCAAGGACACAACGCTGGCGGTACAGCAGAACCTTCTCCTCCAGGATTCGGGACTCCTCGCTGAATGACGCGCCCTCTCCCCTGATACGCATCACCTCGGGATCAATCTTGTTGCCGGAGATAAAGTCCACGCCCTCCTTGAGCTCGCCGCATTTCGCATTGCCGATTTTGATTGGGGCCTTCTTGTCATAGTACTTGTTGACCAGACGGTGCGCAAAGTAGAACCTCATCAATTCCTTGATTCTGTCCTTCATCATATAGCTGATTACCAGGGCAATGAAGAGAGGCAGGGTGATATTGCCGTACCTGACCTGCGTGGCCCAGCCGACGGCGGTCGCAAAAATCATCGCAACTCCTGCGGCAATGCTGTAGTACAACTGCTCTACAGCCACGCCATCCTTCTTCTTGTCAAGGCCAATGTACAAATCACTCTCTACATACTTCTTGAGCAGGCCGTGACGGTACACTACATCGCGGTTGTTCACCGGGTCAGAGGAAAATGAGGCATAGCCCGAATCCCTGGCGTAATCCTCCTCCGCCCTTATCTTCCCTATCAGGGCAGCACGGCATTCCGGACCCGCATTGACCTTGTGGGCATCGGCATATTTGAGAATGCGGAAGAAATAGAGCTGGACAAGAAAGCCAAGATATTCATCCACAGCGAGATAGCGAAGCCTTTCACCGGGACTCATAAACTCGGCCTGGGAACGGAAAGACCGGTACAGGTCCAGGGTTCCGCCTACATTTGAACAAAGTTCCCCTGCCATTGTGCTGAACTGCAATGGATTACGCACATACCTAAACTTTGCGACCTCCCTCTTGAGAGCACTCCTGAAGATGGCGGCAAACATTTTCAGATGGTATTCATACAGTTCCCCTCCCCCGGCCCCGGACGTTGCCAAGCCGACGGATTCCTTCAGATAAGCATAAGGAAGAGACGTCCCGCAGGACATCTCTTCCATCGAAAATACAGGCGTAATGAGTCTCAGGTTAGATTTGATATCACGGTAAAACTGCTCTTTTCCATAGGTCTCTGAACTGATACCCATGCTGTTGGGCACAAAAAGCCACACGTTGACGGCGAAGTCATTGATTTCCACATCATTCTCGCCGACATCGAAGCCGAACTTGAACTCAACAGAGAGACTGTCGTGTTTCTTTGCCTGTATTGTAATCATTATCAGAACAATAGCGGTGTGTATCCGAGCCAGTGAAGCACCGTCTCACCCCATAGAAGGATGAGGAGCCAGGATATCACCATCATTATAATGCCGAATTTGAATGTGTCCGTCCAACTGTACTGGTTCGTATTGTAGAGCAATGCTGCCGGCTTGCTGTTGAAAGGAAGCACATAAACGTGCTCGATAAGCATTGCCACAGGGAATGCGAGACTCAGCATCGGCAAGCCGAATTTCTGCTCCACGCCAATGGCAATAGGGACGAAAACCAATGTCCTCATTGTCTTGGACTGGAAAACCAGGGCGCTGAACATCATCAGGAACGTAAGCACTACATACAACACCCAATAAGGGGTGTCGGCAGTGATTCCCAGGCTGTCAAATCCCACATTGACCAGAGTCTCAGGGAGTTTGGTCGCATCCAGGCCGGCACCTAGGGTGTAGGCTCCTGCGGAGAAAAGCATCAGGTGCCACGGGATGTCAACATCGTTCCATTTCACCACTCCGATACCCGGCATCAGGGCCACGACGGCACCGATGAAGGCGACCGTCGTAGCATCAATACCGTGAATCTTGTCAGTGGACCAGAGAATCAGCACGCCGACGAAAATGGCAATGGCCTTGTACTCCTCGACGGTCATCTTGCCCATGGCATCAAGTTCCCGGCGAAGCCTCTCCATTCCGCCATCAATCTGCGGCCGCATCTCCTCCTTCTTCATCGGGAAAATGAGTTTCGTGCCGACCAGCCATCCCAGAATAATGATAGTCAATGCGAACGGGAAACAGGCCGCAAACCAGTCGCTGTATCCGACAGTAGAGCCGTAGGCACCCATAAAGAGGGATACAGCCAGAAGGTTGGCTCCGGAGCCGGTCATGAAGCCGGAAGCACCGACATTGATTTGGAACAGGTTCTGGAGAACGAGGTTACGCCCGAAATTGTTCCGTTTTCCGTCAGCAGCACCGTAGATGGCTGCCACAACCATAAATATCGGAAGCAGAATGGTAGCCTTGGCCGTAGTTGCCGAAATGAAAGCTGACAGCACAATGTTTATGACGATGAAACTGAAGAACACGCCGCCGGCGCTCTTGCCGAATTTCAGCACGAACCACAATGCGAACCTCTTGGCCGCCCTCGTCTTGACAAGCATGCTGGCCAGCACGAAGGACAGGATGTTCAGCCACATCACAGGATGGCCGAGTTGGGCGAAGGCGACCTTCTGGGACGTCACCCCGGTCAGGACAATGGCCAGGATAATGACGAGCGAGGTCAGGTAGTTCGGGATGGCCTCTGTCATCCAGAGAATGAGGCCCGCCACGAAGATGGCAAGCATCGAGATTTCCTCCCGAGTCTGGAGAAAGTCAATGTCAATCACCCAGTTGAAGAGGACGAATGCCAGGATGGCAAGCGGTCCTCCGGCAATGGACATCCACTTCTCGAAAGAGGATTTCTGCATCTTCGGGAGCTTCTCGATGCGGTAGTTGTTCATATCCAAAGGGTCGAATGCCCCAGGGATTTTAGTTTCGTCTGTCATAAAAATGTGCTACTTCCAGTTCTTGTACGGATTCTTCATCAGCATTGAGTTGTAGTACTTCTTGTCGCCGGTGACTTCCTCACCGAGCCAGGACGGACGGGTAAACGCCTCATTCTCATCGCCGAGCTCAACCTCAGCCACGACAAGGCCCTCATTGTCCCCGTAGAACTCGTCCACCTCGAAGGTATGCCCGTCACAGTCAACAAGATACCTGGTCTTGTCAATAACTCCCGGCTCACAGATCTTCAGGAGGTTGCGGACATCCTCGACAGGGATTTCCTTCTCCCACTCGAAACGGCTGGCACCGCTGTCATTGCCGATTCCCTTGACTGTAATGTAACCCTTCTCTCCCTTCACCCTCACGCGCACTGTGCGCTCCGGTACTGAACTGAGATAGCCTTGGGTGATACGTGTGGCCTTCTTTGCGGATTCCTTGAACTCGCCGGCCACAAGGAATTTCTTTTCAATTTCCTGTGCCATAATGCATTATTCGTTTGCGAGAGGCTTGTCGGACATTCCGATGACTCTCTTGATTGCCTGGAGATAGTTGATATTCTCGACACCCTCGAGACCGCAGTCCGCGATGGTCTTCTTGATGTCCTCGATTTCGGTGGACTCGGAATTGATGGTCACGACCTTTGCTCCGTTGATGAGCACATTACCCACCTCGCAGATGGTATTGTTGACCATGTAGCCGAAGCGCTGCTTGTGCACCCTCACTGCGGCGAGGTCAGGATTGGCCTTCACCATTGCGATGAATTCCTCGTACGTGTAGGTATCCTTGTCGAGAGCAGGCATCTCCACCATGAATGCAGGGAAGACTTCCTTCTCCAGAACCTCGCGGGAAATAGGGAACTCGCCCTTCATCAGAGGGTTCCACTGCTCGAGGCCGTCAACGGTCTGGACGTAGGTCTTGATGTCCATCTTGCCGTTGCGGATTTTGGTGTTGTTGATGTCGTTCTTGCGGGAGATGATGTAAATCTCGTCGCTTTCTCTCTCCCATACTTTCTCAGGGACAGGAACAGACAGGCGGGCCATTCTCTTGTGTGCCTCGCAGAAACACTGTCCGAATGAGCGGAATTCGAAGCGAGGTTTTGAAATCTCGCCGATTTTAAGTTCTTCTTTTGCCATTTTTATCAAATGTTATATATAACTATCAATTACTGAACAACGGTTGCGTCCTCGGTGCCCTCGGTTGCGTTCTTGGCATTCACGGTAACAGTCTCTGTAATCATGAACTTGCCTGTTCCGTCCGGAATGCGGCTCCAGGAACCGGTCACAGCATCAAGCCCCTGGTCTCCCCAAGCAGTACCTTTCTCACCTCTCTGGAATGTGTCAACCACATTTCCTTCAGGGTCAACGAGTTCCACGAGAACTGACTTCTTTGCGGAGAAACCGCTGGTGAATCCGTCCGGTGTCGTGCCTTTCGCACCTACGATGGCATATACGGAGTTTGCCTTGATGACAAGGTCGTCAGCGGCAGCCCAGCAATCAGCCTCGTCCTTCCTGAGAGTATATCCCTTCAGGCTTACATCCTTTCCCGTAGTATTGTAAAGTTCAATGAACTTCTCTGCATCAGTGGCAGCGGCACCATAAAGTTCGTTGAGTACAACGGCAGGGCCTGCAGGTACCGGAACGTCACCATTGTCAACGAGGTCAGGGTCAGCGGTGCCCTCTGCCGAATTGGCAGCGCCAGGGGTAGTGGTATCGGTAATCAGGAATGCGCCCGTTCCGTCAGGGATACGGCTCCAGGAGCCGGTCACAGCATCAAGTGTCGCACCCCAGCCGGAGCCTTTCTCTCCCCTCTGGAGTTTGTCGAGAACATTTCCGTCAGGGTCAATGAGTTCGATTATGAGACTCTTCTTTCCGGAAAGGCCGCTGCTGAAACCGTCAGCTGTGGTATTCTTCGCACCCACAATGGCGAAATAGCCCTTCGGCGCAATCTTCTGGCCCTTGACACCGGTCCAGGACAGTTCCTCGTCCTTGTTAATCACCACATTCTCAAGGCTGATTTCCTCATTGCCGGTATTGTAGAGCTCAATGAATTTGTCAGCATCCTCCCCTATTGAGGAAACCTCATTGAGAACGAGTTTGGTATAGTCGTAATGTACTTCCTCCGGGATGAGAGCATTAGGGTCACGCTCGTCCTTTACGCAGGAAACTACTGCGAGAGCGGCAATGGCCGCCATTGGTAAGAATATATGTTTCATAGTACGTTTCATAATTTCAATTCAACATCTGGATTCTAGAATGCCACCTGGAGACGGAGAGCGAGCATCTGGTAGTCAACTCCACCCTTTCCGTTCCCGGCTACGACCTTGGTCGGGTCCTTGGTCGGATTGCCGTTGAGGTCATATCCGGTGTAGAGCTTGCCCTTTCCGTTCGCATAGCGGTCATTGTTGTTGTACTGCCAGTTGAGGACAATCTTCACGTTCTTGGACGGATAGTAGTTCAAGCCGACTGTCCAGGCCTCACCGCTACCGCCATAGATGTCCGCATTCTTGGAGAAGAGCTTGCCGGTATTGAAATCACAATACTCGTACCTGAATGCGAGCTCGAGGTTGCCCCATTTATGCTCTGAGGTTGTGCGGGTGTACTTTGCACCATCTGAGTCATAGTTCTGGCTGCCGCCGAAGAGGAGCCAGCTGGCCTGTGCGTACCAACCCTCTGCCCACTGGGTGTCAAGATTGTTCTTGGCCTTGTCAAGGACGGCACCCCTCGCAATGTAGGCAGCCTCGTAACGGAGCTGTTTCCAGTGTCCGGCAAGTTCGACTGTCCAGGCGAGTTCGTGGTCAAGACCCTTGATCACGTCGGTGTCAATGTATTTCTTGCGGTTGATGTTGGTAGAGTTCCTGGTGCTGTAGCGGATGCAGTTGTAACCGTCAGTGCTGGTAAGCTTAGGGTTCCTGTAGGAGAAGGCGCCACCTATATGGAGAGATGAGTTAGGCGACTTCCAGAGCGGGCGGAAAACGAGTTTTCCGGTATAGGAGAGACCCTCATTGAAACCGAAGTCCTTGTTGCCGTCTTCCATTGCGGTCTGCTCCTCGGAGCCCTTGAGCTCAGGTCCGAAAACGCCGCCAGCTACCCACAGCCAGTTGCGGGAGTATGTAGCATTGAAACCGAGATGACGTGAAGGTGCGAGGCTGGTCACCATTGCGCGTTCCATGAACATAAGGTAGCGGGAGGTGGTGTTCCTCTGGATGGAGAAGTTCTCCTTGAAGTTACCGGCCTTGAGTTCCAGGCCTTTGACACCGGTGAAAGCCACGATTGCGTCCTTGATTTCTGGAATACCGCTGGTCCAGTCAGTGTCAATCTCGCCGTACCAGTTCTTGTCGAGCTGGGCCTTCACGGCGAAACGGGCGCGGCGGATGCTCATGCCGTTTCCAATATGATTCGTATTGTCTTTTCCGTCAAGCTGTTTTGCACAGAAATCAGGTGCCCCGAAATATGCAGCAGCATCGGCCTGGATACGGACATCGAACCACATCCTGTAGTTCTGCTTCTTGTTCTGGAAAACCAGGATACCGTCCTGAAGAGCTCCCTGGACAGGGACAGACTTCACAACCTGCCCATACTGGTTCACATCAGTCTCCTCACTCCCTGCTTCTTGCGCATTGATTGCGAAGGAAGCCACGAGAGCCAATGTCATTACACTGAGTAATCTTTTCATAATGTAAATAATTAGTGGTTATTGATAATTAGAATTATTTCCCATGCACTATATCGACTTCAGGAAGTTGACGAGATTGTCGCCTTTCGAGAGTTTAAGTTTGCGGCGGAGACGGTATCGGCCGATTTCCACCGACTTCGGGGACACGTTCATCAGGGATGAAATATATTTGGATGAAAAGCCAAGTCTCAGCAATGTCACAAGCCGTTTTTCCTGCTCCGTAAGGTCAGGGAAACGCTCGGCCAGCCTCAATGTGAAATCCTTGTGGGCCGCCTCTGCCTGGGCATAGAAATAGAATGAGTCGATTTCCTGCTCGAATGAAAGCCTCTGCCGGATCGATGCCTGGAGTTCGGCAATCAGGGCATCCCTTTCAGCCTCGGTCTTGGCAGCCGGCATCCTGTCTGCGATATCCTTGAGTTTCTCGAGATAGTCTTTCTGCTCGCAAATGCTGAGGGCAATGTTCATCGCCTCTTTCCGCTTCAGTTCGAGTGTGTCGTGGAGAAGCCGGTTCTCATTGAGAACGGTCTTGACTTCCAATTCATTGAGTGCCCGGTTATTCTCATAGATTTCATTCTGCTGGGTGAAGAGGAGCCTCTCCATCTCCTTTTTCTTTCCTGCCTGGGCATTGACATAACTGGCTGACATAATGACGAGCACAATTGCGAGAGCAATGAGGAGTACGGAGAAGTCTTCGAAGCCGCCTGAAGTGAGGCCCGTAACCGAAAGCATGACATAGGATATGAGGAATGCAATCACAGGTGCCAGGAACGCTCCTCCCACAGATTTGACAATGGTTTCATTACCAATCAATTGGCGCCTTCTGGCAATTTCCACCCCGGCGATTCCGGCAAATACGAGAGGAACCGGAGGAATCGGAAATGAGGAAATCCCACGGAACGATGCAGAGAGAATGTATATTACTGAAATCG
Organism: Candidatus Cryptobacteroides sp.; assembly: GCA_051870395.1. Classification (GTDB taxonomy): domain Bacteria; phylum Bacteroidota; class Bacteroidia; order Bacteroidales; family UBA932; genus Cryptobacteroides. Next base: position 17,838 of record JBJEBV010000129.1, read on the forward strand.
AGACAGTTATCGCAAGAATTGTCCTGGTATTCCACTCCTCGCATTTCTCTGCGACAATGTCCGAGAGGGTTACGGCACGTCTCCAGAGAATGAGGAGAGGGAGAACAAGAATCGCCGTAGTTGCCACTGCTGCCTGAATGCCTGCCGTCGTAACCTTTCCTGCAATACCTGCCAGAAAAGAACCATAGTTGGCTCCGATTCCGGCTGAAAGTACAATTACGGTTATGATGAGAGAATATCTCATATATTCCGAGAGTTTCAGCATGTGCATGCTGCTCCTGCGGATAAAGCCCCGGACCAGAAGGTAGAAAATGCAGGAAAGGACTGCCACAAGCAATATGGCAAAAAGCAGAATCAGGAGATATGTCCCTGAAAATGAATTTTCGGCAGTGGTGTACAATATTGCCGCCAGGGCACCGTGCATGGCGGCAACAGCAGATGACGGGATACCTGCAAGCTCAAGAATCAGGACGGTAATAACCGTCGAAAGCACTGCGGCTGAGCAGTTTAAGCTCGAAGCGGGAACCGGCGTCGTTTCCACCGGGAATAATGATGCCAGAATTGCTCCCAAGGCAATGAATGAAACGACCACCGTCTTGAAAACCCTGCGCCTGAGAACGCAAGTGGGCACAATAATCCCGAACGTGGCAGGATACTCTTTCAGTACAAACCAGAAAGAGGCCACCAGGGCAAGGATTATGAGCATCGTGCCGTAAAACATCTTGAAGATATTTAGAGAGTTCTCCTGATAGCCATCACGGCCAGTTGGTCGGCTAGATTCTCAGCTGCTTTCGAGAGATTCTCGATATGGAGGGCAAAATACCTGAGGTGGAACTTTTCGCTGAGTTTCAGGCCGTCCATCTTCTGGAATACAGTCCTCTTTATTGATTGGGCATAACGGGTGGCCTCTTTCTCATAGTAGTAAGTACGGCTGATTTTGTCCGGGACAGACTGGGGATCCCTGAAATAGGATTTGGCAGCCGGGACAAGTGCCTCAAGAGAAAGTACTGCGAACTCGGTCAACTTGATGAAATCCGGGTTCATCTCCGACGGGATGAACGGGGTCTCGATTTCGAACTGGAAAATGCTGTCGTAGAGCATATCCACAATGTTCCTGGTCTTGTCCAGCATACGCATAATGTCGCCTCTTGACCGCACGAGCGATGTCCTTGTATAGAGGTCGTTCTCTATCTCCCTTCTCAATGCGGAAGACTCCGACTCAAATCGGGAGATACTCTGGAGATTGTCTGCGAATTCGGTTTTGTTGGAATAAAGATAATTCCTGACTCCGTCCTTATAAACGATAAGAGACTGGTCCAGTGTATCGAAATATTTGTCAATATTCTCAATGAGTCTGTCAGTGGTTTTCCTGCCGAACATAATCAATGTGGTTTTTGTCCATCACAAATATATCGAAAAATATTATCAAGTAGAGTATGCCAATTTGTCATTGTAGAGTTTCGAAGATATTGGAATTATATTTTATTCTATTGATTTATAAGCATTTACGGGATTGGCCAGTAGAGGTCCGGAAGAAGCATTGTAGAGGTATTGTAGAGTTTTTTCCGGGTTGCCTCCCTGCCATCCCGACCAAGCGAATTGCATATAACCAGTCATTTTAGTAAATTTGTACCGCAAACCCAAAACACACCCGATATGAAGTCAGACATCGAAATCGCAAGAAGCATTGAGCTTCGTCCAATCACTGAAATCTCCGACAAGATGGGCATCCCGTCAGACTCTCTTGAACCATACGGAAAATATATGGCGAAAGTGCCATCCGGCCTCATTGACGAGGAGAACGTCAAGAGGAGCAAACTGATCCTGGTGACAGCCATCACCCCTACCAAGGCGGGAATCGGAAAGACTACCGTGTCGGTTGGCCTTGCCCTGGGTCTTGCAAAGACTGGCAGAAAGGCAGTTGCGGCATTGCGCGAACCATCTCTCGGGCCTTGCTTCGGAATGAAGGGCGGTGCAGCGGGCGGCGGATATGCCCAGGTGCTTCCCATGGACAAGATCAACCTGCATTTCACGGGTGACTTCCACGCAATCACCTCTGCCAACAATATGATTTCAGCCCTGCTGGACAACTATCTCTACCAGCACCAGGCTGAAGGCTTCGGCCTCAAGCAGATTCTCTGGAAGAGAGTCCTGGACGTGAATGACAGATCCCTCAGGCACATTGTGACAGGACTCGGGCCACACACGAACGGTCTGCCCCAGGAATCCGGTTTCGACATCACTCCTGCATCCGAGATAATGGCAATCCTCTGCCTGTCAAAAGACGTTGAAGACCTGAGGAGACGCATAGAGAACATACTCCTGGGATATACATTGGACAACAAACCGTTCAGAGTCAAGGACATGGGCGTAGCGGGCGCGATTACGGCCCTCCTGCTCGACGCAATGAAGCCGAACCTTGTCCAGACCACTGAAGGGACTCCGGCATTCATACACGGCGGTCCTTTCGCCAACATTGCACATGGCTGCAACTCCATCATTGCCACGAAGATGGCCATGACTTACGGAGACTACGTGATTACAGAGGCTGGATTCGGTGCGGACCTCGGAGCAGAGAAATTCCTCGATATCAAATGCAGGAAGAGCGGTCTCTCTCCTTCCCTCACAATCCTCGTAGCCACCCTCCGCGGCCTCAAGATGCACGGCGGAGTACCGGCAGACAGCATTGCAGAGGCATCTGAAGAAGGCGTGAGAAAGGGATTCTCCAATCTTGACAGGCATATTAAGAACCTCAGGAAATACGGCCAGACTGTACTTGTCTGCTTCAACAAATTCGGAGACGACAGGGACGGGGAAATCCAGATGGTAAGGGAGCATTGCGCCTCTCTCGGAGTTCCTTTCGCCCTCAATGATGCATTCGCAAAGGGCGGCGAAGGTGCTGTCGAACTGGCTGACCTCGTAGTCGGGACCATTGAGAAGAATCCTTCTGCCCCGCTGAAGTTCATCTATGAAGACAGCGATTCCATCGAGAACAAAATCAGCAAGGTGGCAAGGGAAATATACCGTGCAGAGAGTGTGGAATTCAGCCAGGAGGCCAGGAAGATGCTTGCAAAAATCGAAGGTACGGAATATGCCTCTTTCCCGGTCTGCATAGCCAAGACCCAGTATTCATTCTCCCAGGACCCGAAAAAATACGGCGCTCCGGAAGGGTTCACATTCGATATCAAGGACATTGTCATCAATGCCGGAGCCGAGATGATTGTTGCCATCGCGGGTGACATTATCAGGATGCCGGGACTGCCGAAATCCCCCCAGGCATTGAGAATCGACGTTGTTGGCGGGGAGATAGACGGGCTAAGCTGACTTTTGAAATAACAAATCAGGTTCGACTCCGCTCGAAATGACAGACATCAGTTGGCGACTTCCGAGATGAACTTGATCCTGACA
>JBJEBV010000129.1:21345-23265 GCA_051870395.1 Candidatus Cryptobacteroides sp.
CGCTCGAAATGACAGACATCAGTTGGCGACTTCCGAGATGAACTTGATCCTGACAAGCCTTATCTCCAGTTCCTCATAATCTCCCTGAAGTTCGGAGAGGGCGGACTCAAGTGAATCCGTCTCAGCCTCATTGCGGAAGTAGTCGTAAATCTCGTCAACCACCTCCGGGTCAATGTTCTGGTCAATGTAATAGTTCAAATCCAGCCTGGTCCCTGACTCCACGATGTTCTCTATGGCATCGAGCAGTTCATCCGTATCCATCCCCCTGGCAGATGCGATATCCTCGAGATCCATCCGGCGGTCAATGCTCTGTATGATGAAAATCTTCTCCGAGGACTTGTTCGGCATTGACTTGACCAGAAAATCATCAGGGCGTATTACCTCATTCTCCTCAACATACCTGGAAATCAGTTCAAGGAAAGGCTTGCCGTATTTTCTGGCCTTGCCCTCCCCTACGCTCTGGCAGGTCTTGAGTTCATCCACCGTCTCAGGATACATAATTGACATATCCTCAAGGGAGACATCGCTGAAGATGACCCATGGCTGGAGTTTGAGTTTGCGGGCCACATCTTTCCGCAAATCTTTCAGCATTGAGAGAAGTACCGGGTCGCCGCCCGAACCACCCTTGGCTGCTGCCATTGCCGGAGCATCATCATCCGTGTCTTCCCCGTTATCGGTGAAATCACGCTCGGCCGCAAGCATAATCTTATATGGATCAGCCGAATACGCAATACCATCAGGGGTGACGGACACAAGCCCGTAAGACTCAATGTTCCTTTTCAGGAAATGCAGGATGAGAGCCTGGTGGATAATCATTTCCCAGAACTTCACATTATGTCCGGAGCCGGCTCCGAAAAACTTGGTCTTGTCGTGCTTGTATGACTTGACCATTGCGGTCGTGATACCTGCGAGAATATTGGCAAGATGCTCAATCCTGAAATTTTCAGGAAGCGAAGCCACAAGGTCAATGGCAAGTTTCAATTCCTTCCCGGCGTCAAACTTGGGCCGCGGATTCAGGCAGTTGTCGCAGGCCCCGCAGTTGTCCTGGGTATAATCCTCACCGAAATAGCCCAACAGCAATTTTCTCCGGCATTCTCCCGACTCGGCATAAGCCACGGTTTCGAGAAGAAGCTGACGCCCGATTTCCTGTTCTGAAACCGGTTTGCTCTGCAGAAACTTTTCCAGTTTGCAGATATCCTTGTAACTATAATAGGTAATGCAGACCCCCTCCCTTCCGTCACGGCCGGCACGGCCTGTCTCCTGATAATAGCCCTCAAGGCTTCTCGGCATATCATAATGAATCACGTACCTGACATCCGGCTTGTCTATGCCCATTCCGAAGGCAATGGTAGCCACAATCACCTCCACGTCCTCCATCAGGAAGCGGTCCTGGTTCTCAGCCCTGACCTTCGCATCCAGCCCGGCGTGATATGGAACAGCCTTTATTCCGTTGATTACCAACATATTGGCCAATTCCTCGACCTTCTTGCGGCTAAGGCAGTAAATAATGCCGGCCTTGCCCGGATTCTGCTTTATGTACTTGATGATATCCTTCTCCGGCTCCACCTTGTCCCTTACCTCGTAATAGAGATTCGGCCTGTTGAAAGAAGACTTGAATACCTTTGCGTCCTGAATGCCCAGGTTCTTGACGATGTCACTCTGCACCTTCGGTGTGGCCGTGGCGGTCAGCGCAATCACCGGAGCCTTGCCTATCTCATCGATTATCGGCCTGATGCGCCTGTACTCCGGCCTGAAGTCATGGCCCCAGTCCGAAATGCAATGAGCCTCGTCAACGGCATAGAACGAGATTTTGATATCCTTGAGAATGGCCACGTTCTCCTCTTTCGTAAGGCTTTCCGGGGCCACATAAAGAAGTTTCGTCACACCTGAGATAAGATCCTCCCTCACCTCGGCAATCTG
>JBJEBV010000129.1:23365-24796 GCA_051870395.1 Candidatus Cryptobacteroides sp.
TTGCCCTTGAAATGGCTGAAGCCGAAAAACTCATTGAGTTTGGAGTGTATGGTCGCATTGTCAATATCCATAGATAAAGTGGCTCGATTACTCAAATATAGCATTTTTCCTCAATACTACAAAAACAAAGCTCACAAAATATGATAATGACAGCATAAATTATTGGCGAATATCAATTAAAATTGCGATATTTGCAGCCGATTTGGTCAAAAAAATCAACGACCAGGACGATATGATTGTCACAGTCGGAAATATTTAAAACATTAATACAATGAAAAGCATCAAATTCATTGCTGCAGCTTTTGCAGTAGTAATCGCAAGTGCTTCCTGCACTTCAAACGGAGTAACTGGCAGCGCAAATGGAGCAGACTCCACAGCAGTAGCCGTAAAGCCGGTTGATCCTAAGTCATTCCTTCCTAAGAAGAGCGAGATTGACTCAGTCAGCTATCTCGTAGGTATCCAGTTCGGTTCCTTCATCAAGGGATACAACTTCGGTGATCTCAACTTCACAGCCATCCAGAGAGGTATCAAGGATTACGTCAACGCCAAGGGCGACTTCCGCGACTCAACATTCGCAGAGCAGTTCAAGATCAATCCTGAGCTGATGAACGAAGTATTCAATGCATACCTCGCAAAGAGGCGTGACTACACCTCCGCAGTGAACAGCCAGAAGTCTGCTGACTTCCTCGCAGCCAACCTCAAGAAAGAGGGCGTACAGGCTACCGAGAGCGGTCTCCAGTACACTATCATTGAGGCAGGTAACGATGTGAAGCCAGCCGCTACCGACACTGTTTGGGTAAGATACACCGGAACCCTCATTGACGGCACCAAGTTCGATGAGAACCAGGCTGCAGACGGTACCAGGATGCTTCTTAACCGCGTCATCAAGGGTTGGACAGAAGGTCTCCAGCTCATCGGCGAGGGTGGCAAGATCAAACTCTACATCCCTGCTGACCTTGCATACGGCGAGAACGGTTCACGCGGAATCGAGCCTAACAGCGCTCTCATCTACGATGTTGACCTCGTAAAGGTAGGCAAGGTCGCAGTAGAGGAAAACGCTGAATAACAGCTTTTTACAGATTTCAAAATTAGGGCAGGCGAGAAAGTCCCGTGTCAGTACGGGGGCGTTGATCGCCTGCCTTTTTATTCAACAGGACTGCCCCGATGGCAGACCGCAATAAAGATTTATATGGAAATCGAAGGAAGATTGGAAATGAAACTTGCCGTCCAGAACGGCAGGTCAGCCAAGGGAGACTGGGCGAAGCAGGAGTTCGTGATAGAATATCAGGAGGGAAACTTCCCGACCAAGGCATGTTTCAGCGTGTGGGGTGCGGACAAGGTGAAGGATTTGGAGAAATACAGGATAGGCGACCAGATAAAGGTGGCATTCAACATATCCAGCCGTGAGTTCAACGGGAAATGGTACACTGA
>JBJEBV010000130.1:0-70228 GCA_051870395.1 Candidatus Cryptobacteroides sp.
GACAGCAACCCGGAGGTAACTGACGTGCCAACTCTATTCCCGACACCTCGTTCATCTCAATGTCGAGAAACACTATATCGGGCAACCACTCCCTCACCCGCTTCATCCCCGCATGAGGCGAACTATATGTCTCAAGCGTCACATCTCCACGCTGCTGGCAATACCTGCTAATGATGGCGAGAGCTATCGGCTCATCGTCTATGGCAACACATCTCATCATAACTTCTTAACTTCTAATTCCAACTTTACATGGAATGTCGTTCCGCCAATGTCCTTGCCTACAGTAAGCGTATGCCTTCCGGGATAGAGCAACTCCAGTCTCCTGCGACAGTTGGCTATACCCATCCGCTTGGAATCCTTCCGCCTGTCCTGTACCACAGAGTTGCTAACCTCAAACACCACGCTGCCCCCTGTCTGTCCCAGCCTGATATTGATGAAGCATGGCTCCACCGAAGAGATGCCATACTTGAAGGCATTCTCTACAAAGGTGATGAGCATCATCGGCGGCACCTCCAAGCTGCCGTCCTCGATGTCGTGTACAAACTCCACTTTGGCAAAGTTGTTGAGACGCAACTTTTGCAACCCTATATACTGCTCTATGTAATCAATCTCCTCCCTGAGCGATATAAAGTCGGAGTTGGTGTTGTTGTACATGTATTTCGTCAGGTTTATGAACCTCTCCATGGCCTGCTCCGCCTTGTCCGAACGTGTTATTACCAGTCCGTAAAGGGTGTTGAGCGTATTGAACAGGAAGTGCGGGTTCATCTGCGCCTTGTAGAGTGCCAGTTCCGCCCTGTTGCGCTCGAACTCCATCTCCTCCCTCGCCAGACGTTGCCTGTAAGCCTCACTTACCATGCCCACGGCGAAGCAGAACGTCACGACGATGATGTAGTGTAGCCATACAGCCTGCTGATTGGGGCGCGCTCCCCACACGGGGATGCTGACCGTCAGCAGCTGCTGCTGTCTGAGGTGGTAGAACGGAGACGTTATCTCGAAAGAGGAGAAATATGCAGTTACAGCGAGCGAAACAAACATTGCGGTAAGTGCAAACAGTCTTCTTCTTTTGCCTTGAAACAGGTTTGGCACTATAAATCTCTTATACAGGAAGTATGTGACATAGAGCCATAGTACAAACAGGCTGAAATAAACGGGTGCGGTGGCCCACCACCGTTCTACGGGGAAGACTATCATTAGCAACGGCAGCACTATTGCGCAGAATGCTATGTCTATGTAGAGTGATATGTTGTTCACCACCTCAAGACCTGAAACCTAAAACTACTGCTTCCGCTGGCTGAAGAGCCAGTCCTGTACGGCAGGTATGCCGTATGCCACAAACCATGTTGCCCTGTGGTTGCCTCCTGTGAGATGTGTGAAGAGCAGATGGTTGCCCTCTGCGCTCATCTTTGCAGCCTCAGCGGACAATCCCTCTGTGGGCAGCGTCATATCCCACGTCGCCTCGCTTACCGAGCTTCCCTGCTCACGCCATCGTGCCACAGCCTGCCCTTGCAGGGTTGATGACGAGCCGTCGCCCTCGCACGAGATTATCCAGAGGTTCTGCTTGTCGAGCGGCCCCATCAGCTCGGGGTTCCACTTTCCTGCCACCAACAAGGCTCCAGCGAAGAGGTCCGGCTCCTTGAGCATCATCACTATCGACGACATGCAGCCCATCGACTGCCCTGTGGTATATATGCGCTCCGAATCGATGGAGTAACGTGCCTGAAGGTCACGCAGCAAGGCTATGGTGGCATCAAGATGGTGGCTGTAGTTCCAGTTGTCGTCTACGGTTATAAACGGATATTCGGGCGCCACAACGATGCACTTGTGACGTGCCTGGGCCTCAGGCTCTGCCCACGATGTGGCTCCATTGCCCTGATATAACGTATGGGTGACATCACCGCTTGCCACTCCGGCATCGTGGATGAAAAGCACTAGAGGATATTTCTCCTCGGGCGTATAGTCCTTTGGAATGTAGATGTTGTACGGCAACACCTGTCCCGTATATGGACTTACGAACTGCTCCTGCCGGAAGTCATCAGCCACGAGAGTCCTTGTGGCTGTTGTCTCGACAGGCTTGCCGTCCGCCTTGTAAGCCTTTCCCTTTGTGGTCTTAATGGTTGCCGTCTGCGTAACTACGGCTTTGCCGGGATAATCGTCGTTGCCGCCTGTGCTCCATCCGGCTCTCAATCCTGGACCTCCCTGCATGCGGTCACGCTCTTTCTTCTTCTCATTGTCGGCAGGCGTAGGCTGCTTTGGCTGCGCATAGAGGTCTACTTCCGCCTTCACCTCGACCACCACATATTGCCCGTTGGCAGCCTTCCCGCCAGTCTCCGGGCTGTCGCTGGCATACACCCTCGTCACCTCCTTGCCCTCCACGGCGAAGCTTTCCGCCGAGAGCGACTTGCTGCTGATGGGCGAGTCGTATTCCAGCACCACGGCAGCCACCTTGCGCCCGTCGCCGAGCACGCGGCATATTGCCGTCGCTGATTTCACATGACTGTTTTCATTGGAGTTGTTTTGGGCTTGGGCATTGCCAAAGCCGAGGAGTCCTACCAGAACCATGATCAAGATAGATTTCCTGTTCATTGTTGCTTATACTTAAAAAGAGGATAGAAAAGCACGCCTCCATAAGAAATAGACGTTTGTGCGGGCTGGAGGTTTAATCCTGATGAGCCTGCACAACATGCTTCCCACAACATTGCAAAGGTAGAGTTATTCTGTCATTTACCGAAACAACAACCGCCATTGTCTACCACCAAAAACCATGTTTCTGCCCCCATTCTGCCATGCGAGCGTTATCATAACCATTGGTTCATCCTACTTTTGCATCGTCATACCGCAGGAAGCCACATACGAGATACAGGACAAGGTGTTCGTATACAAGGTGGTTGACAAGTAAACAAGTAGACGAAATGATAGTCAGGACATTCATAGACCGTCCCATACTCTCGGCGGTCATATCGGTAGCAATAGTCATCATAGGACTAATCGGACTGTCCCGGTTGCCCATTGAACAGTTCCCCGACATTGCTCCGCCCACGGTGCGCGTCACGGCCACCTATACGGGTGCCAATGCCGAGACGGTGATGAAGAGTGTCATAACTCCGCTTGAGGAACAAATTAACGGTGTGGAGAACATGATGTACATGACATCGACAGCCACCAATACCGGGTCGGCATCGATAAACGTGTACTTCCGCCAGGGTACCGACCCCGACATGTCTGTAGTGAACGTACAGAACCGCGTGGCATCGGCCCAGGGGCTTCTCCCTGCCGAGGTGACAAAGTCGGGCGTCACTGTGCGCAAGCGTCAGAACTCCTCGCTCAAGGCTGTGTCACTATATTCGCCCGATGACTCGTTCGATGCCAACTTCCTCACCAACTACATGAAGATAAACATCGAGCCGCAGATGTCCCGCATAGCCGGTGTGGGCGAGGTGAATATCTGGGGAGCAAGCTACTCCATGCGTATATGGCTCGACCCGCTGAAGATGGCGCAGTACAAGCTGATGCCGGCGGATATAGCCACGGTACTGGCAGAACAGAACGTGGAGTCGCCTACGGGAACTCTCGGCGCCGAGTCGGCAAACACATTCCAGTACGTACTCAAATACCGCGGACGCTACGAGGAGGAGGCTGACTATGGCAACATGGTCATCAAGTCGCTGCCATCGGGCGAGGTGCTCAGGCTTAAGGATGTGGCGACCATAGAGCTGGGGGCGGAGAACTATGCCCTGCTGAGCCAGACGAGCGGTCATCCCGGTGCCAACTGCATGATAGCGCAGACATCAGGTTCCAACGCCAACGAGATTATCAAGCAGATTGACGCCACGTCGGAGGAGATTTCGAAATCGTTGCCCAAGGGCATGGTGCTGACCGATATCATGAGTACAAAGGACTTCCTCGATGCCTCCATCCAGAATGTCGTCAAGACGTTATTGCTTGCCATATTGCTGGTGGTGCTGGTGGTTTACCTCTTCCTGCACGACCTTCGTGCCACGCTCATCCCCACGATTGCCATCATCGTGTCGCTCGTGGGCAGTTTCGCCTTCCTCTATGTGGCAGGATTCAGTCTCAACCTTCTGACGCTCTTCGCCATCGTGCTCGTCATAGGAACCGTAGTGGACAACTCCATCGTGGTGGTGGAGGCAGTACAGGCTAAATTCGACGAGGGTTACACCTCACCCTATAACGCCACGGTAGATGCCCTCGGCGGACTCACCTCGGCATTAGTCACCACGACAGTGGTCTTCATGGCGGTATTCATTCCCGTGTGCTTCATTGGTGGCACAACAGGAACGTTCTATACGCAGTTCGGACTCACCATGGCGGTGGCAGTAGCCATATCGCTCGTCAATGCCCTTACGCTCAGTCCTGCACTGTGCGCCCTCATAATGCGTCCACCCAGACGGCTTGGCAAGGACGACCGTCCGCACTTCTCCGAACGTTTCCACTATGCCTTCGACCGTTCGTTCCGTCACCTGTTGGGGCGCTACGGCAGCAGCGTGTCGTTCCTCTTCCACCACAAGTACATTGCCTCGGCATCGGTCGTTGTGGCAATAGGCCTGCTAATATGGCTCATGAGCATCACCAAGACGGGACTTGTGCCGCAGGAGGACATGGGAACAATCAACATAAACGTGCAGACAGCACCCGGCAGCAACCTTGCCGAGACGGAAAAGGTAATGGACGAGATAGAGAAGGCCATTAGCGACATCCCGCAGATAAAGATATTCTCGCGCGTAACGGGCAAGGATGCCCGCCACAACCAGTCGGCATCGGCAGGCTCATACACCATAAGGCTCAAGCCTTGGGACGAGCGCAAGTCAAAGGGCGACGACATCAATGCCGTGATGGAGGAGATATACCGCCGCACTGACCACATCAAGTCTGCGCAGATACGTGTCTCGACACAGCCCATGATATCGGGCTACGGCACAAGCGACGGTTTCGAACTGTATGTGCAGGATAAGAAGGGTGGCAGCGTCGAAGACCTGCTGAAATATACGAATGCCTTCATCGATGCCATGAACAGCCGACCGGAGATTTCGAGGGCCTACACCACCTTCGACACCAAGTACCCGCAGTTCATGGTCGATGTGGATGCCGCATTGTGCAAGCGCAACGGCGTGTCGCCGACAGACGTACTGAACACCCTGGCGGGATATGTGGGCGGAAGCTATTCGAGTAACCTCAACCGCTTCACGAAACTCTATCGTGTCATGGTGCAGGCATCACCACAGTTCCGGCTCGACACTTCCTCGCTTGACAACATCTTCGTGCGCAACAACAGCGGAGAGATGACACCCATCTCGCAATATGTAACGCTCACCAAGGTCTATGGGTCGGAGAGCCTGTCGCGCTTCAACCTCTTCTCGGCCATAGCGGTATATGGTGCGCCTGCCGACGGCTACAGCTCCGGTCAGGCAATCAACGCCGTGCGTGAGGCTGCCGACGAGGCGTTACCCGAAGGCTACGGCTACGAGTTCGGAGGCATTGCGCGCGAGGAGGCTTCAACGGGTAATACCACCACCGTGGTGTTCATCATCTGTATAATCTTCATATACCTCATCCTGTGCGCCCTCTACGAGAGCCTCATGATACCGTTTGCTGTCATCCTTAGCGTACCATTCGGACTGGTGGGCAGCTTCATCTTCGCACAGCTGTGGGGACTGGAGAACAACATCTATATGCAGACGGGTCTCATCATGCTTATCGGACTGCTCTCCAAGACCGCCATACTGCTTACCGAGTACGCATCGGCACGCCGCCGCCAGGGAATGTCGATAAGTGCGGCAGCCTTGGCAGCCGCCAAGGCACGTCTGCGCCCCATCCTCATGACCTCACTGACCATGGTGTTCGGTATGCTTCCGCTGATGTTCGCAAGCGGGGTGGGTGCCAACGGCAACATGTCTGTAGGTGTAGGCACGGTGGGAGGAATGCTGCTTGGCACGGTATCTCTGCTCTTCGTGGTACCGCCACTGTTCATAGTGTTCGAATATCTGGAGGAACACTTCGTACACATAGCTCCACGGCATATTGCTGCGCTGCCGGTCATCATACTGGTTATGTTCCAGATTACGGGATGCGGCATCTAAAGGCAATACTCACGTCCCGACACAGGCATAGCCACAGATAGCCTCCTGCGCCCTGGCGTGGCCCATGCCGACACGGCGGCACAGAAGGCCCTGCTCAGCGCACAGCTCACACTCGCCCAGGACACGTCCGGCCGCATGGTGGCTGCCGTAAGACTGTATAGGAGTCTCGTCCCGGCTTCTGATATCCAAAACTCAATAATTAACCCAACAAAACAATTATGAAGGAACTATCAGCATTTCCGTGAAAATGTCTTGGCAAAAATTGCCCAGCCCCCAAAAAACGATGCTTAACCAGAGATGAGGGAACATATTATTCTGTCTACAACGTCTTCTTGTCCAGATATCTGGCAAGGGAGTAATGTACACGTATCTATTGCAATGTCATCCTGTTGATGCGCTGGCCGCCCTTGAGGGTAATCCAGGTCTCGAAGCCGGGCCGGTCTTCCTTCAGGAGGATTATGCGGGCGCCGTTCGGGAGATGATTATAGACCGTGTTGCCGCCGGTATAGCGGCCGTAGCACATATAGATGCCGCCGTACTTGACCACATAATCATTGTCGTGGTCGTGCCCGTTGAAGATGGCCAGGATATTGCCGCAATCCGTCATTGCCTTGAACATTCCGGAATTATGGACAGGAGGGCAGGCTCTCTCCATCCTGGTACCCCAGAGAGGAGTACGCTGGTCCTCGGCCGCTAGCCCCATCTCAGGAAGAGGAATGTGGAAGAATGCGAGGGACGGAACGGGTGTGCCTCCATTGGCATCGGTGTAATCTGCGCTCACTTTGCGGAACCTCTCAATCTGCTCAGGCAGAATCCATTCATACTGGTCCTTTTCCCAGCAATAGGACTGGGAATCAATCATATACAGGACATTGACCAGATGTCCGTCCCTTCCGGCCAGCTCGATTTCGAAATCAATGCAGCCGCCATCCCTCGGAGGCAGCATATTGTAAGGGATAGTATGGATAAGGTCATAGAGCTCTTCATTGCTGAAGCCGAACTCCTTGTCGTGATTTCCAAATGTGAATGCGAACGGGATTTTCCGTTCCGAGACCAGGCGCATAACGGTCTCCATCGCCTTGTCCGCCGGTTTTCCACAAGCCACATCCCCGGTAAAGACCACGAGGTCAGGCTTTTCCACCTTCAATACCTCACGGATACGCTCCAATGCAATGTCGGCACGCGGGTCGTCCGGGATGTAATGCACGTCGGTAAACTGGACAATCTTGAACTCGCCCTTGCGGTTGAAACTCATTCTCGGCTGGGAGAATGCAGGAATGGCAAGGGTCAATGCCAATAATGCTGACAGGATTTGTTTCATAGTCTGTAAAAAGGTAAAAAATCTCTCTGGAATGACAAAAAGGGGTGACCAGTCATTCTCGGTCACCCCTTTATATGTGGGGAAATGGAAGATTAATAGTACTTCACGGCGCCAATTACATTATAGTTGGCATCTACAAAGAACATGTGAAGTTCATCCTCTCCCGGAACAAGCAGGACATCAGAATAAGATCCAACACCTGTCCAGTCAAGGTTGGCCCAACTGTCATCACGATTTACCCATAAATCGCAGTCCACTACCAAAGCCTCCTCAACATCTGACATATCGGTAATGTCGAGCAGAACTGCATCAGTTGCGTCATAGTCAAAATGACAGCCCTTAACGATAGCCGCATATTTCCTGCCCTTGAATTCCGCTGTAGAGATGCAGTTGTAATTCTCCATCCAGGATGAACCGGTAGCATAGCAGTCTGACCAGGCAGATCCATTGTAGTACTTCAAGTTATAGTCCCCGCCATAACCAATATAGAGGAAACCGTCGGCAGCCGTGGTTCCGAGAGCTACACCGCAGGCACAAGATACAGTAGAGCCCTCATACGGAGCAGCGACATAACTGAAACTGTCCTGAATCTGCCCGTTGGTAATCTGCCAATAGATCACAGCTCCACCCGCACCTCCTGATACAGTGGCGGTAACGACTGCATTCTTGGTGATATCACCCTTCACCCTGACATTTCCGCAGTCAACACCATAATAGTTACCGGTATCGAAGAGCAGGAATACCTTAGGGTCAATATTGGCAATGTCATCGAGACGGAATACAGTAAGAGTTCTACCATAATCAGCATCGGCGGCGGCAAGAATATGATTGCCATCATCTACGCAGAGGCTCTGGATGTTGTAACCCTCAGGAAGGGTAATGGTGTTGACGAGAGAACCGTCAGCAGGATTGAGGACGAGTACCTTAGTTCCATTGGAAAGAAGAAGGTATTCTCCATATTTTGCGAGACGCACCTTGGAGTCAGCAGTGTATGTGGAGTATGAGGTAGGATTGCTGTGCCACATAGCACTTGAAGGACCTTCCTGATAGATAGTAAACTCACTCTCATTGCCACCTGCAGCCACGGTAAGCACGACCTCGCGGTAACCGTCAAGTTCATCATAAGGCTCAACCTTCACGGTCTTCACGGACTCGCCGTAAGCCTTCACATTTACGAGGGAAACCCAGTCGCAGTCTGAAGGAATGGTCACTGTCCAGTCAATGTTGGTCATTGCAGTGATTTCAACATTGCCTCCATCCGGGCCCATCTCAGCCCCAGTTTCTGTCAGGGCAAATGCATCCACCTGGGCCTGGACGATCTTGATTTCCTTCACAGCTGTATCGGCAGCAAGCACGAGTGTGGCCTCGCGGGGATCATTCTCCTCTGTCGGGAGCACGATGAGCTTGACCCTGCCGTCAGCAGAGGTACCTGAAGCCGGAGAAACGGAAATCCAGGCAGCATTCTCCTTGATGCTGGCGGTCCAGTTCACATTGGAGGTGAAGGTCACGAAAATGTCCTCATCCTCTGTACCGGCCACCGGCACATTCACAACGTCAGTGTCACATTTGATCTCCGGAACAATCGGATCATCCTTTTTGCAGCCCGCCATCAGGATGGCAGCCAAAGAAACAAACAACGCTAACTTTTTCATTTCAATATAAATTAATGGTTAATAAAATTTATCTTTCATTTATCGCCTCAAGTTCCCTCCATATCTGGTAGAGACCTCTCGGAACGTGGAAGCAGCCCTTCCACTTGCCTCCCTTTAGAGGAAGCAAGACCTCGCCGCAGCGATTCAGGTAACCGAACCACTCCGGATATTCAGGATCCTTGAAATTTTTCCAGAGATAGTCATTGAGACGCTCGAACCATTGCAGGCATTTCTCATTGCCCGTAAGGCGGTAGCCCTTTATCATTGCGATAGCGCTCTCAATATGCACCCACCAGAGTTTCTGGTCCCATTCAAGTTCCTGGGTAGGATAGCCCTTGCGGTCCATGAAGTAGAAGATTCCGCCGTATTCCTTGTCCCAGCCGTAGTCAATGACACTGAGGGAAATCTCCACAGCCTTGTCAATCAAGGCCTTGTCATTTCTGCGAATACCGATGTTCATCAGGAACCACATTGCCTCCAGGTCATGTCCAGGATTAATCTTGCGGCCCTCGAAACAGTCCACAAGACTTCCGTCCGGGGCAAGGTTCTCGAGAATGACACCCAAATCAGGCTGATAGAAAACATCCACAATCTCGTGCACGCTCTCGTCAATAGTTTTCTCGATGAGGGCCGGGTCATTGATGATGTCCTCGACCTCAAGGGCCATATTGCAGATAATCATCGGGAGGGCGAAATCCTTCATCGGACGGGTTCCCGGATAGGCCTTAAGCCATTGTCCCTTAGGATTGGTCCGCCTGGCGAGAATGCGGTTGAAGGTCGCCTTTGCGATTTCTGCATACTCCGCACTTCCGGTAGCCTTCGCAAGCTGTGCGAAAGCCATGCAGGCAAAGGTGTTGGAGAAGATATTGTACGGCTGGACCAGAGGCCTGCCATCCCTTGTCAATGAGAAATAGAAGTCGTAATTCCCGTCATGGCCGTATTTCTTAAGGAACTCTGCGCCCTGGATGGCGGCATCGAGCCATTCCTTCCGTTTCTCAAGGCTGTTGTACAACATTGCGAACAACCAGACTTCCCTACCCTGAAGCCAGATGAACTTATCAGTGTCATAGACACTTCCGTCACGGTCCAGGCAGGAGAAATACCCTCCGAACTCCTCGTCCTGGGATTTCTCCAGCCAGAAAGGCAGGACATTGTCAAGCAGCTCGCTCTTGTAGCGCTCAGCCAATTGTTTAAAATCTTGCATTTAGGTTTTATTTTACAGTGTTCAAATATTCGTCAAATGCCTTCTTGATGTCATTCCAATAGTTGTACATACGGATATGGCAAAGGTCGAAGAAGAACATTCCGTCAGTGCTGGCATTGATGCAGGCATCCACGATGGAAGGCATCAGGCTGCCCTGCCCGCCGTTTTCAAAGCCCGTGTTGTTGCCGATGTCAGGCCCGCCGGCAAACGGGACATCGCCCTTGAAGAGGTCGGCCGCCTGCTTGCAGAAACCCTGCATAGTCCATTCCCCCGAGCCGTAAATACTTGAGGTAGAGGCGTATGCACCAATGAACATATAGTCGCAATGGTCAGCATAGCCGAAGTCCTTGTAATTGCTTCCGGCCCAGTAATAGCCGTCAGCCTTCGGGTCGTATTTCGGGCTGGCCCAATTGACACCTGAGTAGTAATAACTTGAATACCAGCCTCCTACATAGCAGCCAAACTTCATGTCAGCATTGATGGAATGAACCTTGTCGGCAGCCTTCACCACGAAATCGTGAATGACCTTGGCCCTGTATTCCAGCCATTTCTTGGTAACATCGCTGACAGGCCTCTTGAGAGCATCCTGTCCGGCCGACATCACCTCACCCGGCCAGGAAGTGACCTTGCGTCCGAGATATGCCTCGAAACCGGTCTTCATATTGTCCGAGAAATCACTCTGGAGACTGTAGTCATCGAAACGGCAGCGGTCCAGGATAATCCCGTCAACATCGTATTTCGCCAGGTCACCAATGATGCCGAGGACATAGTCCTGCACTTCAGGATTGACAGGGGAAAGGAACTTGGCACCATAATCGACGGAATCATCGAGAAGGTCCATCGTGCTGACCAGGCCGCCTGCTGTATTGACCACAGATGCCCAGGACTTCCTGGAGGAGTCATTGAACAGCATCCCGTCGGAGCCAAGACCGTATGGACATAGGCAGCCGCCCGTGAATGTATTCATCACGGCATGCACCCTGAGGCCCTGTTTGTGCGCCTCGTCAATGAAGGTCTGGAGATAGTCGAAATCGGCCGTTCTCTTGACAAATCTGTAGCCGGAAGAAGTCCAGCAGTCCATCCTGGTCTGGGGCTCGGCGTGGGTGGACTTGAACATCACACCACCATTGGTAGGGCGCACGTCCACCACGAGATCAGTGAACCCGACCTCCTTGCACTTGGCTATTTCCTTGACAATCTGGTTCTTGTCATTGGCAAACTCCTCCCAGTTGCCCTCGCAGCTTACCCACACATAGCGGTTCTTGCCAATTTGGGCAGGCTCCGGGTCAGGCTCACCAGGTCCCGGTCCAGGATCTTCAGGACCAGGTTCAGGCTGCTCCGGTTTTTCCGGGTCATCCCAAGGCCAGTCAGGTATCCCAGGCTGCTTTTCGCAGGAGAAAAGCAGCATCATCGATGCAATGAGAAAGTATGTTACTGTCTTCTTCATTATTTCAACATTAATGTACAGGCAACTGAACGCTGTGCACCGTCAGAAGGCTTGATGGTCTCCTTGCCCCTGACGAGCATGCAGCTGGAACCGCCACCGTCCAGATTGATGGCCTCAGTGCAACCCAAATCCTTCATTACGGCAGCCACCTCGGCTGTTGTAAGCCCCTTGACGCCCTCTGTCATATTCCTGCCCTCGCAGACGAAGAACACGGCCTTGTTGTCAGCGGTTACTCCCACAGCGGTGCGCGGATTGTTCACGTCGCAGCCCACATCCGACAAGAAGAGTTCGGGGCCGTAACTGTTCACCACTTCCCCGTCCTTCAGGAGAACAGGACCTCCGCCCACGGCCCATTTGGCATCCAGGACCTCAGCCCCTTCCGGGAAAGTAGCCGAAGGCACCCCGAGAGGCTTTGCGTCCCAACTGTTCTGGGCCGGCTGGGGATAGACGTAGGTCTTGCCGTCAGCATTGCTATAATATGTCCAGGCAGCCTTCGCCTTGCCCGCAGCGTCAACCAGCAGGGCCGCACGGGTAGGATAATAAATCTTCACCCAGTCCTGTGAGGAATAGTTGATATTTTGTGCGATAATCTCCCCATCCTTCACCGCAAGGCTCATAGGATAGGTCTTGCCGCCGTCAACATAGAAATACCCACCATTTATGAGAACTGCCGCTTTCTCCGAATTATAGACAGATGAAGGGGTCCTCAATGACTCGTCGGAGCCTGAAAGCATCGGGTCTTTCACGCTCCAGAGATCCAGGGAGGCCTTGGACATATCAGCTACGGCAGCGTATGCCACGGCAGCCTTGGCCTGAAGGGTGGAAGGGGATTTCAGGATGGTGATATATGATGGAAGTCCTTCATAATCAGCGCTTACGTCAGTCCATTCGGTATCCACTGGTTCATCTCCCGGTTCGTCTCCGGGTTTCTCTCCCGGGTCTTCCGGAGTCGCAGGCTTCTGCGGATCTTCCCAAGGCCAGTCAGGCATCTGCGTCCCGCCAGAGCAGGCGCAGAATGCCGGAAGGGCAGAAATGAGCAATATGCTTATGAGAAATCTGGTCTTCTTCATAATCAGTCACGTTTGATACAGTCCGCCACGAAACCGCCTATTGCACCGCAATAATGGTCGTAGTAGTAGATGAATATCTTGAATCCGTCAGCTGACTGGGTGATGAGGACATCGCCGCAGGACATCGTGCCGCCAGCGTTGACAGTATTGGCAGTCTCAATCGGCATATACTCGGTCGAGAGCACGAGCCCCGGAGCTGAGTCGAACTCTCCGTCGAGGGCGGACGGGTCATTCACATTGTACAGATAGAGTACAGGGATACCGCCCCAAGCAGGGAAATGGGCGAGGTTGAGCATGGCCGCATACTGGACGTTGTTGAAGCACATGCTTGCCACCTGGTTCGTATTCCATGCCCAGGCATTGCCGTTGCTTGACGGAGTTCCGTAACGGATAGAGAGTGACGCATCAATGTAATCGACTGACACACGGCCGTATGAGGCGTAGAAATAACCTCCGTCCGGCTTGCCGTTCGCCGATACCAGAGCCGCCGCGTTGACAGGCAGACTGCCCCAGCTTACCCCAGGAAGGGTCTTGGCAGCTATGTCCACAGGCTTTCCACCGGTTACGGTGACCTGGATGAACTGGTTGGCGGCAGTCACTCCGTCAATACCCTCATAGAGAATGGTTATCACCGCATCCTCGTCAACATTGCCGCAGACCTCCATCTTTCCTCCGCGCGGGAGGGCGATGCCGAGACCGTCGACTGTGCAGAAGAGCTCAGGAGCAGTCTTGACTGACTTAGTCCTGTAGATTTTGAGCGCGCCCTCGTATGGGTCGACGTCTATGTGATTACATATGAGGAGGTTACCATTGTCATCACTGGCGATTGAGCCCGGTTCGGCAGATCCGAGGACGATTTCTCCGAGCTTGACACCGGTCTGGCCGTTGACATAGACAGGGGTCGAACCGTCACCCTCGCAGACTATGAGGTAGCCCTCAATGCCCGCAATTGAAGGATTGACATCGGCGAAATAGTCAGTAAGTCCGAGACGGGTCTTAGGGTCGAGGTTGAACAGAGGCCTTACAGACTCGAGGTTGAAACCTCTGCGAATCTTCGTCGGCACGGCCTTCTCCGTCACGTACTCATACTCCTTGCCGGAATGTGAGGCAATGACTATCTTCTGGGGTTCATTGTAATCCCTGGCTACGGAGAGGTCTGTCTTCACGGAAGCGTGGGCGGACACCTCCATTGTCGCAGTGCAGCCTGAAAGGTCATCCGCGGTGTAGAGGAAGAGTTTTCTGTTCTCATTGTCCACGAATGCGTCGAAACTGCCGCAATTCGGACCGGTGATGGTCATTCCCATAACCGAGGCCTTGTCGGATTTCTTGCGCTTGCCGTAGAGGACCAGGTCGTAGGACTTGCCGTACTGGTCGGTATAGACGAACTTGGTCTCCTCATTGAGGTCAAGAATGGTAAGAGGAGGGTCAATGGTGCAGTTGTTGTCCAGTTCAGCCCTGATCCTGACCTTGGCCATAGCCATCATCGGGGTTCCGCTGTCATCGGACTCCTCAGGGAAATAATAAGGGACAGGTATTACGAGCATACCCTCGTCAAGCATCTCCTGAGTTACATCGAGCTTGGCCAGGACAGAGCCCTCATAGGGTCCGGAAGTAAAGAAAGCGCTGATGGAGGTAAATCCCTGACGTTCAGCGTCCGGAAGTATGTATTCAGGCTTCTGGCAGGAATATGTCGCTGCCAGAGCCAATATTGTCAATGCTGATATGATTCTTTTCATTGTCTTCAATATTATTTCCACTCAGGGAACTGGTCAACCAAAGAATTGCTGCGGAGCTCGGATGAAGGAAGAGGGAACCTGTACAGTTTCTGCGGGAAGTTGCGGTCCTTGTCATCCACAGAAACATACTTGTATGTAAATTCGCCAGTGTCGGCATCCTTCGTAATCTTGAGTCCGTGAACCTGATATCCGGTCAAGCCTTCAGGATAGGCCTTGTGGGCTACACCCCAGCGGCGGAGATCCCAGTACCAGAGTCCCTCGTAGCTGAGCTCCACCTTTCTTTCCTGGCGGAGAGCAGCCCAGAGAGCATTTCCCTCAACGGCAACTGCAGGGAGGCCCACACGGGCACGGATACGGTTCACAAGTTTCTCGGCATCATCTTCGTCGCCGGTCTTGAAGAGGGCCTCAGCCTGATTGAGAAGCACCTCCGCATAACGGATGATGGAAAGAGGCTGGGTACCTGAGGAATACTTGATTACATCGTGGTTCTCGTCCACAATCTTGCGCAGATAGTATCCGGTAGTGGACCTTCCGTTAGGCTCCGGATCAACATTCCACTCGCAATAACCGTCAGCACCGCCGACGAATGATTCAATCTCACGTCCCTTCCAAGAAGCCCCGTTATAAAGGACGGTAGCCTGGAAACGCGGCTCGAGCAACTCGTAAGGAGGAGTATTGGTGGTCTCGCCATGCCACTCGCTCCAGTCAGGGAAGCCTCCGGTCGCAAGCTCATAGGACTCGACCATCTCCTGTGTCGGAGTGCCGTATCCGCCGCCTTTCTGTCCAAAGATGGAGTAATCGCCTCCAGGTGTATAGTAGTAGTCAAAACTGTGTGTCACGTCATCAGTGCGGCTGAAGAGGTACTGGAGAATGACCTCTGGATTGCCTGCGGTGGAATAGGAATCGGCATAATTGCCAGTGAGGTCGTAGCCGAGTGCGGTGACTTCCCCGGCAGCATCAATGACAGCCTGGTAATAAGGCTTCGGGTCCAGGCCGGCAGCCTCCATTCCGTTAGCAGCATAAAGCATTGACCTGGTGATGAATGCGTAAGCCATTCCCTTGTCGATACGCCCGCCCGCATTGGCCTTGGCCGGGAGTTTGCCGGCGGCATATTCAAGGTCGGCAAGGATGAAGTCCCAGCAATCTTTTTCGGAGCTGAGGGCCTTGTCCTTGGTGATGGCTGAAAGGTTGCGGTCATAGAGAATGACCTCCTTGTACCTCTTCACGAGGTCGAAATAGAGATAGGCCCTCATGAAGCGGATTTCGCCCTCAAGGCGGATTTTGTCCTCAGGGGACATCTTGCCGTAGTTGTCAAGATTGTAGAGTGCCTCGTTGCAACGGCGGATTGCCCCGTACCACGAGCTCCAATATCCAAGATAGGTATCCACGTAGGATGCCGTGAGCGTGGTCTCGTCGCCGTATGCTATTTCGCTAGGGATGAAGCAGAGGGAGTTGTAGTTGTACGAGCCGTATTTCATCATATCCGTCAGGGACTCTGTAAGACCCGCCAGGCACTGATTCATAAGCACGTCGTAGGTATAGCTGTAGAGATAGTTGACGGCCATCTCCGCATTCTTGGTGCTCTCCCAGATCACCTTGTCGGACACACTGTCCCTCGGCGTCATATCAAGGAAGTCGGAGCACGACACCGCAGTCACCGAAACGGCAACCGCCGCCATATATTTCGTTATTCTTTTCATAATCGACAACAAGTTTAGAATGTGAGGGAAATACCGCCCATGACAAGACGCTGCTGAGGATAATATCCGTTGTTCACGCCCGGAGACTCAGGGTCGATTCCTTTAGGAAGTCCGTCAATGGTGAAGAGGTTCTGTCCCTCCACGAAAATCCTGAGAGACTCGACATTGATTTTTTCCATCCACTTCTTCGGGAAGGTGTAGCCGAGCTGGGCGGACTTGAGCCTTATATATCTTCCGTTCCTGAGCCAGAATGTGGAGGCAAGGCCGTTGTCACCGCCGTGACCAGTGTTGCTGAGGGTCAGACGAGGCATTGTGCCGTCCTTGTTGTACTCGCTGTAAGCATTCTGGACAAGGTAGAGAGGTGAGTTCGCACCCTCCTTGAAGGTCTGGGTCCAGACCGTATTGTCATCGTAACCATTGTAATATGTACCGGTGAGGGAGACATCGAAGAGGGCTCCTCCGGTGAACTGTGCATTGAGGTCAATGCCGCACCAGCTGATGGCGAGATTCAGGCCGTAGGTGAGCTGAGGACGGTTAGGACGGCCTACAAGGCCCTTGTCCTGGGAGTCAATCTTGCCGTCACCATTGAGGTCCACATATTTGATGTCACCAACGCAAGGACGGGTTCCGTACCATGCCGAGTTGTCAATCTCCTCCTCGCTGCGGAACAGCCCGTCAGCCTTCCAGGCGAGGAAAGAGCCTACAGGAGTACCCACAATCTTCTGGATTTCAGGGGCATTAGGATCATCCTTGTACCTGAGCCAGCGGGTCTTGGAGTAGGTCACTGAGGCACCTACCTGATAGTAGAATGGCCGGCCTGCCACGGTCACGCTGTTCTTGTGGGTAATGGAGAAGTCCACTCCCCTTGCGTCAATCTCATTGTAGTTTATCCAGTCAGGATAGTAGCCTCCCATTGATGAAGGGAAGCCGGAAGACTGGGCCGTGAGCATATCATAGGTGTAGTTGTAGAATACATCGAGCTCGGCAGAGAGTTTGCCTCTCCACATTGACACATCCATACCGACATTGTAGGAGAGAGTCTTCTCCCAGGTAAGATCCGGACTTGGGACGGCTGTGGAATAGTAGGCGTTGTTGCTGCCGGTGCCGTATATCACCTTGCTTCCCCACTGGGAATAGGTGCTGAGGAACATATACTCGCTTACATAGTCGTTTCCAAGAAGTCCCATGGAAGCCCTGAGTTTCAGGTCATCGAGGAAGCGTGCTCCTGACATCCATTTTTCCTTGGCCATATTCCATCCGATTGAACCCGAAGGGAAGAAGCCCCAGCGGCTGGACCTCATGCCCGCAAACTTGTAGGAACCGTCATAACGGCCCGTGAACTCTGCAAGATAACGCTCGTCGTAGTTGTACCTGGCCCTGAAAACGTAGCCTGCGCTTCTGGAAGCGGAACTCCAGCCCCCGATAGGACTCTCTTCGGGTTTACCATTGGAAAGCTCAGGGAGGGATGCGAAAGGAATCTCCTTGGCGTATGCGGAGAGGCCGTTGCCCTTGTAGTCACGCGCCTCCATAAGAGCAAGGATATCAACATTGTTCTTGCCGAACGAATTGACATAACTGATGCTGGCCTGGCCTGTCAACGACTGGGAGAAGGTAGAACCCTCGCCGAGCTGGTTTCCGGAGCCGTCACCGCGCGGGTCGGTCACATTGTTCCAGACGAATTCCCCAGTGGCGGCATCCCTGGTATGCGAATAAACGTAGTACGGAGTATTGAGGTTCTTGTTGTAGGAAACTCCATAGGCGTATGAACCGGCTACCTTGAGCTGTAGCCCCTCGACTCCCGGGATATCCATTGCGAGGGAAATGTTGGCAGTAACATCCATTCCTTTTGTCTTCTTGTATCCGGACTCGTAGATGGCTGCGAGCGGAGACTGTGGAAGACCTGTGTTCTTCTTGATGGACGCTGTGTACATCCCCTCGTACCTTTCCGGAAGATAAGGATGCATCTGAATCGTCTGGTTTCCGATGGAGAGCCAGCCTGTCTCGCTGTATCCTGATTCATCACTGCCACCGGAATTGTAGGCCGGAGTCTGCCTGTTGGAAATGACGCCGGAAAGGCCTGCGTTGAATGTGAAGTACTTTGCGAAATGCGACTCGACATTCATACGCATATTGTACCGCCTGTAATTGAAATTGTCAATATTTCCCTGTTGGCCGAGGTAGCCCAATGATGTGAAATAGCGGAGTTTGTCATTTCCGCCCTGCACGGTAATGCTGTGTTTCTGGGTAAGGCCGGTACCGAATACCTTGTCAATGTAGTTGACATTGTCCCAGCCGTCCGTAGGGTCACCGTTTGTCATCAATGCGACCTGCTCCTTGGTAAAATATGGCACGTACTGGTCAGGGCTGCTGATGTCACCCCTGGCAAGGCGGTCCATCATGTCGGCCACATTGTAGTAATAGGCGAACTGTGGGCCGTCCATGAACTTCGGGAAGTTGGCATTGAAGGATGCGCCGATGGACATATTGTAATTGATGCGGGTGCTGCCTTTGTCTCCCTTCTTGGTGGTCACGATGATGACTCCTCCGGACGACTGGAGACCGTAAACTGCTGCTGATGAGGCATCTTTCAATACGGAAATGCTCTCGATATCGGCCGGGTCAATGTCGTTGATATTGCTCACCGGGAAACCGTCCACAACGTATGAAACGCCATAGATGGAGCCGCGGATACGAAGTGAGGCCTGGTCAAGTCCAGGCTCACCTGACTCCTGGACGGATGAAATGCCCGGGAGTTTTCCGGCAAGGAGCTGTGATACATTGGTGGAAGGGGCCTTGAGGAGTTCATCACCCTTGATGGATGAGACTGCGGCCGTCATTGAGGATTTCTTCTGCGTACCGTATCCGACCACGATGGTCTCCTCGATATATGAGGTATCCTCCTTCATTGTCACATTCAATGTCTTCAGCGAACCGTCAACCGTGAAGGTCTGGTCGGCGAGGCCGAGACTTGAGAAGAGAATCACGTCACCTTTCTTCACCGGAAGGGTGTATGAACCGTTCTCATCAGTGAGAGTACCGTTGTTGGTACCCTGTACGAGGACTGCCACTCCGACGAGAGGCTGTCCCTCAGAATCTGTCACCCGGCCCTTTACCGATGGCTGCGCAATGGCAGTGACAGCCGTCAGCAGAAAGGAGATAGCGACAATCAGATGTCTGATAATGGTTTTCATGATAATGGTATAGTTTATTTTTGAAGATTCTTCCCAGCCTTCATGGCGGCCTCAAGTTCATCCCAGAGATGGTGTTTGTTGAGATGGACAATGTCGAATATCATCACGCCTCCCGTGCTCTTCAAGGCCTGCTCGACGGCAGGGCGGAAAGGCGTGAAATCACCCAGATACTGTTCTACATAGATGGAGCCGATGACAGGGACTACGCCCATTGTCACTTTCTGCGCTATCTCGGCACCGCCCTCAACGCTGTAGCAATAGGTGAGGCTGTCATCCATCCCCGCTTCGCTGCGCTGTCCCACGATGCCTGTCGCACGATCCACGTCATCCTTGGTAATGAGGGTGTAGTAAAGGCCGGTCATATAGATGTCGAGTTCCTCGGCATAGCCTGTGTTCTTGTACTCCGGCGTAGCCCAATGGCTGTATTCCGGGACAAGCGACGGGTCATAATTCCTGCTGGCCCAGTTGGCCCCGACGTGGAAATAGGTCGGATACCAGGCTCCGGTGTAATCTCCTATAATGAGGTCAGGATTGATGGCCTTGAGTTCCTTGTGCGCACGCACCACGAAGTCGTGGATGACAGATGCCCTGTACTCCACCCATTTCTTGAAATATTTGCCGTATGCATATTTCTCACGCTTCTCCCCGTTTTCGTCATACCAGGAGAGAATGTCCTCCGGGAAATTCTCCACCGTTACACCGGCATACTCCTCAAACTGCCTCCTCGAAAGCTCGCTGAAATCGGAAGTGATTTCGTCGTAGCGGAGACGGTCGAAGATAATGCCGTCCATCTCCGGATATTTGGCCGCAAATTCCTTGAGAATGTCAATCTGGTACTGCTGGACTTCCGGGTCGGCAGGATTGAGCATCCCGTTGTAATTGGTCTTGATTCCAGAAATCGGGGTAAGGCGTCCCTTGTGGTAACATATTGACTGCCAGGAGGCCTTGTCTCCATATATTATTCCACGGTCGAAGAAGTTGTGCCCTCCTGCGAAGATATTGAGCGAGCCGAAAACCTTCAGGCCGAGTTTATGTCCATACTCAATGAAATATCCGAACATATCGTAGTCCCGGCTGCGGGTTACACCTTCCCACTCACCCATATAAGGCGCAATGCCGCTGTCATAGAGAACCTCTCCCATGATGGACTTCATGTCCACAACGACATTGCCGAAACCGAGGTCACGGCATTTCTCAAGATAGAAAAGGATGGAGTCAGGAGTCGAAAGCGTGGCATAGTTGGCCTCGCAGTCAAACCACATAAAATTGTGGTTAACTCTTTGATTGTCAGGCTTGCAACTCATCACAAGAATGCAAACCGCCAGTAGTGTTCTTAAAAATCGGGTTATTCTTGGCATTTCATTTTTAATTACATGCGCTGCAAATATACTAATTTTTTAATTACAAGAACAATAATCGCCATAATTATTAAAATATTTTCATAATTAGCGGAATTGCTTTTGAAAAATATTAATTATCTTTGCATCAACTAGTAATCAAACATTGATATGACTAATCGTAGAGACTTCCTCAAAACTATGGCCGTCACCGGTGCAGCATCTGTAGCCGCACCTTCCATTCTCGCATCCTGTGCATCAGGGTCAACGGACAAGGCCACGGCGGCATCAGAATCCACCCTCATTGTACCGAAAGACAACGGCCTCCGCATCACGGGAACCTTCCTGGACGAGATTTCACACGACATCCCGCACCAGAACTGGGGCGAGAAAGAGTGGGACAGGGACTTCGCCTATATGAAGGCAATCGGCATTGACACCGTCATTGACATACGCTGCGGATACAGGAAGTTCATCACCTACCCTTCCCCTTATCTTCTCAAGAAAGGCTGCTACATGCCTTCGGTCGACCTTATAGACATGTTCTGCCGGCTTGCCCAGAAGCACGGAATGAAATTCTACCTCGGTCTCTATGACTCAGGCGTTTACTGGGACACCAAGGATATGAGCCACGAAATCGAGGACAACAAGTTCGTAATCGACGAAGTATGGAAGATGTACGGCGAGAAATATGAGAGCTTCGGAGGATGGTACCTGAGCACTGAAATCAGCCGCAGCACCATCGGGGCCGTGGATGCCTTCCACGCAATGGGAAAGCAGTGCAAGGATGTCTCAGGTGGCCTTCCGGTATTCATTTCACCTTGGATTGACGGCAAGAAGGCGATTATGGGAACCGGGCTGAAGGTCAAGGACGGAGTGAGCGTGGAGGAACACGAGAGGGAGTGGAACCAGATATTCGCCGGGATACACGACGTGGTGGATGCCTGCGCATTCCAGGACGGTCACATTGACTATGATGAACTGGACGCATTCTTCAGCGTGAACAAGAAACTCGCCGACCGTTACGGCATGCAGTGCTGGACCAATGCAGAGACATTCGACAGGGATATGCCTATAAACTTCCTGCCCATCAAGTTCGACAAACTGCGCATGAAGCTGGAGGCTGCGAAGCGCTGCGGCTATGACAAGGCCATCACCTTCGAGTTCTCGCATTTCCTGAGCCCGCAGTCGGTATATGCAGCCGCCGGAAATCTCTACAACAGATATAAGGAATACTTCAATATTGACTTATGAAATTCAAAGGAACAGCATACGTCGTCTTCATGGCCGTAGTAGCCGCCATAGGAGGCATTTTGTTCGGCTATGACACCGCTGTCATCTCCGGAACCACTGACATTGTAAGAAACCAGTTCGCCCTCAGCGCATCCGGAGAAGGATGGTACGTGGGCTGCGCCCTGATTGGCTCCATTATCGGAGTCCTCTGCGCAGGATCGCTCAGCGACTATATAGGCCGCAAAATCACAATGCTCATCTCCGCCGCATTCTTCAGCATAAGTGCCATAGGCTGCGCCGTCTGCGGAAGTTTCGAGGCCCTCGTGGCATTCCGTATCATCGGCGGAGTGGGAATCGGAATCGTATCCATTGTCTCCCCTATATACATTTCGGAAGTATCCCCTGCCCGTATCAGGGGAACATTGGTATCGCTCTACCAGCTGGCCGTCACGGCAGGCTTCCTGCTCGCATATATGGCCAACTGGATTATCGACGCAGGCATTGACCCTGCAGCGACAACTGATGCAGGTCTCTGGTCCAGGATGTTCAATGCGGAAGCCTGGAGGGGCATGCTGGGTAGCGAAACCCTGCCGGCCCTGCTATTCTTCTTCATCATCTTCTTCATTCCGGAAAGTCCTAAGTGGCTGATTATCAAAGGAAAGTCCAGCCAGGCAACATCCGTGTTCGCAAGGATTCTCGGCTCAGAGGAAGAAATCAATGCTGAAATCGAGGTTACGAAGGCCTCCCTCGGCAAGGACAAGGGGAAATGGTCCGACCTTCTCAAGCCGGGCATTCTCGTAGCCGTCCTCGCAGGCTGTGCGATTGCCATTCTCGGGCAGTTCATGGGAGTGAACGCCGTGCTGTACTACGGTCCGAAAATCTTCTCCGAGGCCGGTTTCGACAATCCTATGTTCTCCACTGTGCTGGTCGGCCTGGTGAACTTCGCCACCACTATACTGGCCGTCTTCATCATTGACAAAGTCGGACGCAAGCAATTGATTTATTGGGGAGTAAGCGGAATGATAATCTGCCTCATTGCCATAGGCACCTATTTCGCCACCGGAGGTGTACTGGGCAATGGATTCATGCTCGCATTCTTCCTGGCCTACGTATTTTGCTGCGCAATTTCCATTTCTGCTATAGTATTCGTACTTTTGTCGGAAATGTACCCGAACTCCATAAGGGGAAGGGCAATGTCACTCGCCGGATTCATGCTCTGGGTAGGAACCTACCTTGTAGGCCAGCTGACACCTGTCCTGCTCGAATGGAGCCAGGCGGGAACTTTCTTCATTTTCGCTGTAATGTGCATTCCTTATATGCTGATAATGTGGAAAGTAATACCGGAAACCACAGGAAAGACCCTCGAGGAAATAGAGGAGTACTGGACAAAAAGATAATTCAAGTTTCGCAAGTCGCAAGTGCTTAACATTCAGTGGCTTTTGCGTGTTATGCGAGCAAGTGCTGCCGCCACGAGTATTGTCCACGCTACCCTATCCCTAAGTCCCTTACCGTCCCTTCGGGCTGCTCGCTGCGAAAGACCACTGGGCTTTCGCTATTTCGCTCACGACCCCGGGAATCTGCTCGCTGCAAACGTCCACCGGACGTTTGACTTACCGCTCACGACCAACCCAACGGCCTTTCGGCCTCTAGATAAGGTTGTTTCGCACTTGCGAAACTTAAGAAGATAACTAATGACAACTACATTCCTGAACCACGCAGACAGCAAGAGTTCCGCCCTGAAGCAAGCCATATTGGGCAAATTCATCAGCGAAGGCACCGACAGCATCGCAGATATCAGCCGCGATATCGGAGTCAGTATCCCTACCATTACCAAACTCGTGGGCGAGCTGATTGATGACGGACTTATCGAGGAGGCAGGCAAACTCGGCACCACAGGCGGAAGACGGCCCAGCATCTATGGGCTTAATCCTGCCGCCGGCCACATTGCCGGAGTGGAAATACGCTCCCACCACATAAGTGTCGCCATCACCAACTTCAAGGGAGAAATCATTGATTTTCAAGATGATATACCCTGCACAATCAAGAAGACGGAGGAATCCTTCAGAGAGTTCTGCGGTTTCCTCAAGGACTTGATTGACAAGACCGGCATAGACCGCTCCAAGATACTGGCTTACGGATTCAACCTCTCGGGACGCGTCAACAATGAGACCGGATACTGTTTCAGTTATTTCATCAGCGAGCACAAACCTCTCTCCGAAATATTCAGGGAGGAACTTGAAGCCAATGTGTTCGTGGAAAACGATTCCAGGGCAATGACCTACGGGGAATACATCAGCGGAATCGCCAGCAACGAAAGGAACATCCTCTTCCTCAATGTCTCCTGGGGACTGGGAATGGGCATGGTCATAGACGGGAAACTATCCTACGGCAAATCGGGATTCTCGGGGGAAATCGGCCATTTCCCCATGCTCAACAATGAGCAGATTTGTCAATGCGGCAAGACCGGCTGTCTCGAGACCGGTGCATCAGGCTCCGCAGCACACAGAATCGTGATGGAGAAACTTGCCAAAGGCCGGGCTTCAATCCTCTCGGAAACCCTCAAGAGAAACGGGCGCATCACCCTGGAAGACATTATCGGGGCAGTAAATGAAGAAGATGTCCTGGCCATCGAAGTAATCGAAGAAATCGGCCGGACTCTCGGATGCGCAATCGCCGGGCTTATAAATCTTTTCAATCCGGAACTCGTCGTTATCGGAGGAAAGGTGGCTGCGGCAAAGGACTACCTCATGCTGCCTGTCAAGAGCGCCGTCCAGAAGCATTCACTCAACGTAATCAATAGAGACACCACCATCAAGCTTTCGAGGCTCGGAAAAAAATGCGGACCTCTCGGAGCCTGCCTGCTCACACGCAGCAAGATGCTGGGACTGCTTTAGTATCCAATGACTTACGACAATGAACAAACGCATATCCTCCATTGACATCCTGCGCGGAATCGCCATTATCGGAATGATTTTCTGTGCCAATATAGGATTCAATTCCGGACTGCCCGGCTGGATGTTCCACGCCCAGACTCCCCCGCCGGCCTACGACTTCGACCCTTCGGCCGCAGGCCTTACCTGGGTGGACCTGGTCTTCCCGTTCTTTCTCTTTTCAATGGGGGCCGCATTCCCTCTTGCAATGCGGAAAAAATTCGAGAACGGAGCCACTATAAAGTCCGTCGCCATGCAGCTTTTCAAGCGATGGGCGATACTCACTTTGTTCGCCCTCATTATTGGCAATACCAGTTATACCATCTGGAATACCTCCAGACCGGGCTGGCAGGCCAATCTCTTCCTCATTGCGGTATGGGCGGCATTGTTCCCCGCCCTCGTAAGGACTCGATGGAAGTGGGTGAACCTGGCCGGAGCAGCATTGATTTGCAGCCTGGGCTTCATACTGTATTTCTGGTTCGGAATCACCCCGGACAAGGGCACTAGCGACATCATAATAATGATTCTCGCCAATGTCGCACTATGGGGAGGTTTCATCTGGGCTCTTACGCGAAATAGCCTGAGACTCAGATGGTTGGTAATACTGTTCGTGGCAGCCGCCAAGGCCGCATTCTCTTATATCCCGGAACTGGCCGCATTGAAGCCGGGCTGCCTGGCCTGGCTGTTCAACCCGGAATGGCTCCAGTACCTGCTCATTGCGCTGCCGGGTTCCATTGCCGGTGACCTCATCCTCGGGCACAGCCGCAGCGGGAAATCAATGGCCCGGGAAGCAGAGGAAGGAAAACCGGCTGTCGGGAACAGGAGCATATTGACCTCGGCATTCATTGCGATAATTGCGGTGCTTGCCCAGTTATGGGGGCTGCATCTGCGGTTTGTCATCACTGACTTCATTGGCACGGCCTTGCTGGCCGCCGCATTCTACATCCTCGTGCGCAGGGACTGGAGCATTTACAAGACACTCGGAATGACGGGCTTCATTCTTCTTCTCACCGGCATCGCCTTCGACCCGCTTGACGGCGGAATCACCAAGGATTACTGCAATCTTTCCTACCTCTTCACCACAGGAGGCATGGCAATGCTGGCCACGGCCGTGCTGGTACTGCTGGAGTTCCGTTTCAATCTCCGCTGCAGCTTCATTTCCGGCATAGGCCAGAACCCGATGGTAGCCTACACGGTCACGAGTTATGTCATCGGTCCGGTGTTCAGGCTCCTGGGAATCATGCCGCTGCTGTTCTCATTGTCAGAGGGAAACCAGTTCTGGGGCATTGTCCAGGGCATCATCCTGACCTCTTTGATGATGGGGGCAACTTGGCTCTGCACGAAGTTAAAATTATTTTGGAAAAGCTGATATGAAAATCTTTTACGGTATGAAAAAGTATATCCTTGTCACTGCCGCTGTCCTCATCTGCGGCAACGCATTCCCAGCATCCCCGAAAAAAGTATATGAGACCCCTGCCTCTGACAGCAGAATCGAATATACTGGACGCATCCTCGCTGAAGGCGGCGATGTCTCCTTCGACTGGTCGGGAGTCTATGCACGAATCCGTTTCACAGGCCCTTCGTTGGCCGTAAGGCTCTCTGACACAAGAAATTCCTGGTTCAACGTCTGGGTAGACAGGGAAATGGACGCTACAATGGACAAGAAGTTCCTTGCGGCCGCAAAGGATACCGTAATCACTCTCGCCGATGGACTGGGCAAGGGTGAGCACACCGTCATTCTCCAGAAAAGGACCGAGGGCGAACAGGGTCTGGTGACTCTCCACAGCTTCATTTCATACGCTGAGATTCTGGCAGCTGAAGGCCGGAAGGAGAGGCATATAGAATTCATAGGTGACTCATACACTTGCGGTTACGGAACCGAGAGCGATTCCCGTGACGACCCTTTCCAGGCCGAAACCGAGAACTGTGCCCTGACCTACGCCGCCATCACCGCCAGGTATTTCAATGCTGACTACAACCTCGTGAGCCATTCCGGAATGGGCATTGTCCGCAACTACAATGATGCCAACCCCGGCTACAATATGCCTGACCGCTACAGCCAGACCTTCGACATGGACAAAGATGCAATGTGGGACGCATCCAAGGCCGCATACACCCCTGACGTAGTAGTCATCTACCTGTGTACCAATGATTTCTCTACCGGACGTCAGCCGCACGAGACAAGGTTCATCGGCAGGTATGTGGAACTGCTGAAGAAAGTCAGGGCCAACTATGGGAAAGATGTCCCGATAGTCTGCATGGCCTCGAACGTCACCCCTTACAGTTTCGACTACATCAGGCTGGCCTGCATGTCCAGCGGCATTGAAAACCTCACTTATATGTGCGTCACCCGCAATGTCCACAGCGAGACCGGGGACCTCGGTGCCAGCTGGCACCCGAACTACAAGGGCCAGAAGAAGGTTGCCAGCTGCCTGATTCCTTATATATCAACGGTTTGCGGCTGGGAGATGGAGGAAAAGGCTTATAGATAGTCCGACTATCCGCAAATCGCACAACGCTTCCTTTATGCCTAAGACCGGGCATCTAATCAAGCGTGAACAACTTAATGTATTCAAGTTTCGCAAACTGCGCTCTCGTTGAAGAAACTAAAACTCTTCCCACGATACGACTTTGCCATCCGATGTCTGCATCGACCGCTCCCCTCCGTAAATTATCGTCTTGCGCCCAGAATCAGCCCCGGAGAGTTTGCTCCAATAGTTAAGCCCTTTGAAATATTCCTTGGAAAAGGTGGTTCCTGACTTGATTTCACATGCACACTGGCAATCCGCTTCCGTTTGAATCAGATCCACTTCATTGCCTGCGCTGTCACGCCAGAACGAGAGCGTGGGTTCTTGTCCGCGGTTAAAGTCCCGTTTGAGAAATTCGTTTATAACCATATTCTCAAACAATCCTCCCCGCAGGTAATGAGAATCGAGTTGTGATTCATTTCTTATCTCCAATAGGGAACAAGCCAATCCCGTATCATAGAAATAGAGTTTTGGGGATTTGACGAGACGTTTGGAGAAGTTGTTGAAGTCGGGACGGAGGAAATAAATGATGTAACTCTCCTCCAATATCGAAAGCCACGCATCAACTGTCGGAGCGGTCACACCACATTCGACAGCCAAGGAAGCCTTGTTCAGCAACTGGCCTATACGCCCTGCGCACAATTTGATCAACCGGCGAAACTTTGAAAGATCACCTATATCCTTCATCTGCCGGACATCACGTTCTATATATGTCTTAATGTAACTCGGATAATAGTCCGTAGGGTTAATACTCCGGTCATAAATACCAGGATAAGCCCCATAAAATATCTCCCTGTTGATTGGTTCTGGCAAAATGCCCGCATTACGCATCTCTTCATGGGAGAACGGCAACAAAGTCAGAATACCGGATCGGCCGGCAAGGGACTGATCTACGGCATCCATCAATTCCATATTCTGCGAACCAGTAAGAATATACATTCCCATTCGATGCTCTCGGTCCGTATGCGTTTGAAGATAGGAAAGCAATGTTGGAACACGCTGAACCTCATCAATAATAGTATTGGACGGGTAGGTGGCGATAAAGCCACGAGGATCCTCTATTGCGAACTCCCGGTTATCCAAATCCTCCAAAGACACACGTTTATAATCCGGGAAAGTCAGACCGGCAAGAGTTGATTTACCTGACTGTCGCGGTCCGGTAATAGTTACAAAAGGATACTTTGTTGCTAGCTGGAGCAACTTTGGTTGTTGGGTTCGCTCTATCATATCTATGTAATTTATGCAAAAATAAAATTAAATTTTATAATTGCAAAATTATGGAATGCTTCTCGTAGATTCACTTGCGGAAGGTATATCAACGAAAGATTCCGGCATCTGCCACGGTAATGTTGTAGACGTGACGGACAAAAAATGATTATCTGCAATTCGTACAACTGCTGTCAATAGGTTAGATTCTCTCAATGATTACGGGTTGAGCTATTCTCGTGACATTCATCTGGAACCGGAGATGCCATTCTGTGATATCGTGAGCCGGCTTGAGTGTCCCAATGGAAGCCTTTCCTTTCCATTGGGATTTTCAATTAGCCCCATAGTTATTCAGCTTGGGTGGGTAGGGGTGCAGATGAATGTCACGAGATAGACAATTCACATTGCAACAACGATCTTGCCTACAAGGTCGCATTGCACCTTCCACGATACGGGGTTCCAGCGTGGAAAGTGCGACTCCTTTTTGCTCCTCGGCCCACATTTCGTGCAAGAAAACACCAATCTTTTCACCGTTTCATTGTAAGCTCCTCCGCATCATATATGTATCAGATGTTGAACAGCGGGCAAGAGGATAAGGCTGAGATGATGTCAGGCGGCAGAAAGAACGACATTTGAAAATAACCAGGATGTTCTGTATGATTTCGGGATAATCAGAGACAATAATCAATAAAGCCCGAAAAGTTTGGTCAATTCGAAAATTATCACTAAATTTGCAGTCCTTTTTGCGGGGCTTTCCCGCTTAAAGTATTGATTTATTAACATTTAGTATAATTTTTATGAAACAGTACGAGACCGTTTTCATTGCAACTCCCGTTTTGTCTGAGGCCCAGATGAAGGAAGCGGTTGCCAAGTACGTTGACTACATCACCAAGAAGGGTGGTGAAGTTGTGTACGAAGAGGATTGGGGACTCAGGCAGCTCGCCTACCCTATCCAGCACAAGACATCAGGATTCTATCACCTGATCGAGTTCAAGGCTGAGCCATCACTCATCGCCTCACTCGAGACACAGTATCACCGTGACGAGAGGATCATCAGATACCTCACAGTCGCTCTCGACAAGGATGCAGCAGCATACGCCGAGAAGAGAAGGGCTAACAAGCAGGCTAAGGCAGCAGCCCAGGCAGCCGAGGCACAGAAATAATCAAGGAGGAACAGACTATGGCACAGACAAACAACGCACAGAACAGCGAAATCCGCTACCTGAACCCTCCTACAGTAGAGGTAAGAAAGAAGAAATACTGCCGCTTCAAGAGGGCAGGTATCAAATATGTTGACTACAAGGATCCTGAGTTCCTCAAGAAGTTCCTCAACGAGCAGGGCAAGATTCTCCCTCGCCGTATTACCGGAACCTCTTTGAAGTTCCAGAGAAAGGTGGCCCAGGCAGTCAAGAGGGCTCGTTCCCTCGCACTCCTCCCATACGTTACAGACCTTCTTAAATAATTAGGAGACAGCTATATGGAAATCATTTTGAAGAAAGAAGTGGCCAATCTCGGTCACGCAGATGATGTCGTAAAGGTAAAGGCCGGTTACGCTCTTAATTATCTCATCCCACAGGGCTTCGCAATTCTCGCTACTGAGTCTGCAAAGAAGCAGCATGCCGAGACTCTCCGCCAGAGGGCACACAAGGAGGCCAAGTTCGTTTCTGACGCAGAGGCTCTCGCAGCCAAGATCAGCGAGGTACTCGTAAAGGTATCCGCAAAGGTCAGCGAGAACGGAAAGATTTACGGTTCCGTTACTACTGCCCAGCTCTCCGAGGCTCTCGCAGCCGCCGGAATCGAGGTTGACAAGAAGGATATCACCATCACCTCACCTGAGGTCAAGGAGCTCGGACAGTACGAGGCTGAAGTCAAGTGCTACAAGAGCATCAAGGGTGCCTTCAAATTCGAAGTTGTGGCTGAATAAAATCAGCTCTTTCAATAAGACTGGCTGGCCGCAAGGTCAGCCAATTTTTATGAAGAATTAATAACACCTAAGCGGTATGTTCAAATCATTCTACGGTTTCCAGATGGTGGAGACCTACCACGAGTGGAAAAAGACCCACAGAACCAAGGACAAGACAGTTTCCAGGGCTATAAGGCTTGCAATTGCGACCATTATTCCCCTGATTCTCTGGCTGTTGCCGACTTCGGCATTCGGCATTGAGGGACTCACGGTCATGGAGCAGAGAACCATCTCAATCTTCGTTTTCGCCATCCTTATGTGGGTGTTCGAAGCTGTGCCGGCCTGGACGACATCCATGGTTGTGGTCGTGCTGCTGCTCTTCACGACATCGAACAGCAGTCTCTGGTTCTTCAGGGAAGGATATGACACGAATACATTGGGAACGGCAATCAACTACAAGTCGATTCTCCACTGCTTCTCCGACCCGATAATCATGCTCTTCATCGGAGGATTCGTGCTCGCAATCGCCGCTACCAAGAGCGGACTGGACCTGATGCTCGCCAAATCACTCCTGAAGCCGTTCGGAACACAGTCGAGATTCGTACTCCTCGGGTTCATTCTCGTAACAGCGATATTCTCAATGTTCCTCAGCAATACTGCGACAGCTGCGATGATGCTCACCTTCCTCACACCGGTGCTCAAGTCACTCCCGGCTGACGGAAAAGGCAAGATTGCGCTCGCTCTCGCAATCCCTATCGCTGCAAACATTGGAGGTATCGGCACACCGATTGGAACCCCGCCAAATGCAATCGCATTGAAATATCTGAACGACCCTATGGGAATGAACATGAACATAGGATTCGGACAGTGGATGGCATTCATGACCCCATTTGCAATCCTTCTCCTGTTCATCGCCTGGGTTATTCTTCTCAAGGTGTTCCCGTTCAAGCAGAAGACCATTGAACTGAAGATTGAAGGCGATCACGAGAGGACATGGAGAGATTACGTGGTTTATGTCACATTCGCCATCACCGTTCTCCTCTGGATGACCGACAAGTTCACAGGCGTCAACTCCAATGTCGTGGCAATGCTGCCTATCGGCGTCTTCGCCATCACCGGAGTCCTAACCAAGAGAGATCTTGAGGAAATCAACTGGAGCGTGCTCTGGATGGTTGCCGGCGGCTTCTCACTCGGTGTAGCACTTCAGGAGACAGGCCTCGCCGGACATCTAATCGAGGCAATTCCGTTCAGTTCATGGCCGGCTGTAATCGTTGTTGTCGGCTCAGGCATCATCTGCTACATCATGGCCAACTTCATCTCACATACTGCCACAGCGGCGCTTCTCGTGCCGATTCTCGCA
This sequence comes from Candidatus Cryptobacteroides sp., assembly GCA_051870395.1. Classification (GTDB taxonomy): domain Bacteria; phylum Bacteroidota; class Bacteroidia; order Bacteroidales; family UBA932; genus Cryptobacteroides. The sequence continues at coordinate 31,914 of JBJEBV010000130.1, forward strand.
GTCGTAGGCCAGAGCATGACAGCGAACCTCGAACCTCTCGGAGGAGTATCCACACTTCTCATCGGCGTTGCCATCGGTTCGTCACTTGCGATGATTCTCCCGATTTCCACACCTCCGAATGCACTTGCACACGCAACCGGCATGATTCAGCAGAAGGATATGGAGAAGATGGGAATCGTGATGGGTGTTATCGGACTTGTTCTCGGGTACGCAATGCTTATCTTCCTCGGTTCATCAGGACTTATCTAATATGAACTTGAATAAAATGAATACAAGGCTGGCCGGATTGTTTCTGGCCGGCCTTTTCTTGTCAGGAGCCTGCGGCAATGAGGGCATCCTCCCTGAAGAAGGCTGGACGCCTGAGGCGCATGCTGCTCTTGGGCAACTGATTGCTGAAACGGGCAAAAGTTCTGATGGATATGACCCTGAATGCCGTCCGTACGCAGTATTCGACTTCGACAATACCACCATTGTCAATGATATTTCAATGACATTGATGATTTGGCAGGCGGAGAATATGAGATATGCCTTCTCCCCTGACGAGGCCTTTGAGGTGTTCACCGCCTGGCTACCTGACCTGGACCTAGTTCTGGAAGGACCTGGAATGACTGCCAGGGAGCTTGCGGATGATATGGTAAATGACTACAGGGCAATCAACGCCTTGCTGGAGAGCGGCTATGGCATTGAAAATATCCGCAAGGAAGAGACCTGGCTGGACTTCAGGGCCAAACTCCTGGCATTGAACGAAGGCATTGAGAACAGTTGCGATTATGCGACCTGGTGCCTCTGGATGCCCGCCCTGTTTTCAGGAATGTCATACGGGGAATTGCAGGAGGCAACAAGGGAATCAGTGGATTACTGGCTCGCGACCGGCAAAATCTGGAACGAGACCTGGGCAAGCCCGGACGGTAAAGTCTCCACAGTAGTCCGCAAGGGACTGATCATCCCGGAGAGAAGCAAGATTCTCTACAATGCATTGAGGGACAACGGAATAGATGTTTATGTATGTTCCGCATCCCTTGAAGCGATTGTAGAGGTGATGGCTTGTGATGCATCTTACGGACTTGGCCTGGGTCCCGGGAACGTATTCGGAATCCGCCTTGCAGACGGCGACAAGGTGGGCGGAGAGTTTGCCGGGGGTTACCCCGGCACCTTCCTTGAGGGCAAGGTGGAATGCATCAGGAAATTCATCGCACCTCTTCACGGCGGACAGGACCCTGTACTCGTTGCCGGAGACAGCAGCGGGGACTATGCAATGCTCACTTCATTCGATGGAATGAAGGCCGGCCTCATCATTGACTGCGGCAAAGGCGGAAAAATCGGCGAACTGGTTTCAAAGGCTGCGAATGACAGCCGCTATATAGTTCAGCCACAGGGTTATTGACCCCCAAGCCTGTCGAAGAAAGTCATCACATCCTCCCAAGTCCGGAACGGGTCATCTCCGAAATGAAGGACGGTACCCATAAAGTCATTAGTACCAAGACGTTCCGGATATCTGTCAATGAGATAGTCGCCGAGGACAATGTCCTTCCGGTTGGTTACAATGACACGGTTCCAGGCCGGTACGCCAAGATGCCGCTCAACCCAGCGGAAGACTGGTGGAATCTGGTCGGGGATATTGCAATGTGATGACACAAGCACATAAGGTGTATAATTCCTGCAAAGCGCCGCAAACGACTTTACGGCACTTCCGCAGGCATCGAATTCCTCAATGGGAATATTTTTGGAAAGCCCGTTCCTGACATCGGCCAGCGTATCCGTGAAACTGATCAGGACAACGGGCTTTTTCCTTTCCTGCTGGATATCGTCAATCCTCTCTATCAAAGGGAGGACGGAATGCAGGAAAACGCTGTCGTCCAGATAATGTTCACCGTCGAAATGAATGGCATTGGGATAGTGCGCGGCGAATTCATCGTAGGTGTCAACCATATTGTCCCGTGTCCCGAACATACCATATACAAGTTCCTGGTCCCCGGTAAGCGAGCCGAATGTATCCAGGCCTGCGGCATCTTCCGGAATGCCTTCGAAGCAGGCTGATGAAACCTCGCGGAAATCCTCGAGCAATGGCTTGTTGACGAGAAATGAAGTCTCCCCATCCACTCTTGGGCAATGGTACTCCTGACGGCCTAAACCATTGTTCTTCAATATGGTATCTGCAAGATGGAATGCCGGATTGACAAGAATCCGGTGGAATCCGCGGAGCTGCTCTGCAAGCATCCCACCCATTGATGTGCCTATTATCAGGTCAGGCCTTTGGGTGATGCAGATGTCCTTCAGCATTGCCAATGCCTCCTGCGGTCTGACAGGAAGGTCCGGGGCAATGATTTCAGACTCCGGGAGCAGGAGACGCATTGTCTTTACAGTGCCGTTCTGCCCGCCGGAAGCGAATCCGTGGACGTAGAGTATTTTCTTGCCGGCCATCAGGTCCGGGCGCGCATATTCGAAAAGTTCCATGTCAATGGGTTATGCCGGGTAACAATGAAGTCCGGATATAAAAAAGACGGGGTAACTTGACCCCGTCCTGAATCGCCTGACAGACAAATTATTTCTGTCTGGTCTTGTATCTCTGGTAGAATCTGTCCACACGACCGGTGGTATCGACGAGCTTGACCTTTCCGGTGTAGAACGGGTGGGAGGTGTTGGAAATCTCGACCTTTACTACTGGGTACTCAACTCCGTCAACTACGAGGGTATCCTTGGTGGTTGCGCAGGAGCGGGTGATGAACACTGTGTCGTTAGACATATCCTTGAAAGCTACAAGACGGTAGTTTTCGGGATGAATTCCTTTCTTCATTTTCTTAAAAATTAATTGTTTTCAAATCAGGAACGCAAATTTAGACATTTCCTTAAACATATCCAAACTTTTGGCGAAAATTTTCCGAATGCTGACTGAATAACAAATCACTTTATCCGGTAAGGCGCATCGTCGTACAATGTGAAACGCTTGGCCTTGCGAATCCATTTCTGCTCCTCGACCTTGACGTGTTCGCGGGCATTCTGGAACGAAATCTCGCCACGAAGATAAGACTCGAGGGTCTCATCGGCAAGTTTCAGGCGGAAGCCTTCCGACATCTCGAACTGAGGATATCTCTCGGCAAAATACCTGATAAGCTGAAGGGTATGAAGGAGAGAATGGTATTGTGCGCCAGGCTTGAGCATTATCTGGTAGCCGTAGCAGACCTGGTCACGGTAGAGTCCGGCGGAAGGCCTGAAGGAGCAGGGACGCATCAGTACACCTTCCTGGACCGGCAGCATGTCATACGGGCCGTGCTGGATGAACGGGGCGCCGAAATATTCATACGGCCGTGCCGTACCGATACCCGGGGTGATATTCGTATTGTTCCAAAGGCCACCTCCCGCATACATCATGCAGGTGAACATTCCCGGAATGTCAGACGCCGGAGCAATGGTCCAGGGCAGCAAATCCTTGTTGTAGTCGGAGGCATGCGCCGAGATCACGTGAAGAGGGTACCTGGCCCCTATTTCAGAATAGAAGAGGTTGCAGAGTTCACCGAGAGTAAGGCCGTGCCTGTGAGCCACCCTCGGGACGAAATTCTCGCAATCCACCGTAGGCACAGTGCCTTCCACAATCCTGCCTGCCGGATTGAGATGATCCACGATATACAATGCCGGCGGCTCATCGAGAACAGCCAGAATCATCATCAGGCGCATCACGTCCTTGGTATAGTTGAAATACCTGACACCGACATCCTGAATCTCGACCACTACAGCACTCAGGCCCTTAAGGGACTCCGAATCGAAATGTATATGGTTCGTGCCAGGTGTCAGTTCGGCATCCTCAGGCCGGAAGAGACGTTCCAGATTGCCCCTCTCCTTGAAAATGCTCCACATATATCTGTCCCCGCTGGTATCCCAGCAGTTCTGGGTACAGAAACAGCCCACCCTGCCCTCTACAAGTGCCTTGTCCAGTTGGTCCTCAAGTTTGGTCGTCCTGAATGAAAACATTATGCACCTTCATTGATAATGCCTTTGGCCACCTCGATAACCTCATTGCCAAGGGCAACGGCACGGTCCTCGGTCCTCGCCTCGGAATAAATCCTGATAATCGGTTCAGTATTGGACTTGCGGAGGTGAACCCATTCCCGCCTTTCCTCGAAACTGATTTTCACGCCGTCCACGGTATTGACATCCTGGTCGGCATAAATCTCCTGGAGCCTGTTCAATATCTTGTCAATCAATGACTTGTCGGATAGTTCAATCCTGTTTTTGGCAATATGGTACTCCGGATAAGTCTTCTTGAGAGCGGACACCTTCATTTTCTTATGGGCGAGATTGGAGAGGAACAGGGCGACTCCAACCATGGCATCCCTGCCCGCATGGATGGCCGGATAGATGACTCCTCCATTGCCCTCACCACCTATCAAAGCGCCCTTCTCACGCATCAGAGTGGTCACATTGACCTCACCTACAGCCGATGCATAATACTTGCCTCCGTGAGCCTCGGTGACATCGCGAAGGGCCCTGGAAGAAGAGAGATTGGAAACAGTAACGAGGCCTTTACGGCCCTCAGCCTCAGCGCATTCCAAAAGGTAGTCGGCAACGCTGACCAGTGTATATTCCTCCACGAAAGGCTCTCCGTTCTCGCAGATGAGGGCAAGCCTGTCAACATCAGGATCAACAGAGATACCGAAGTCGGCACCTGTCTCCACCACCTTGGAAGAGAGTTCAGTGAGGTTCTGCGGAAGCGGTTCCGGATTATGTGCAAAGTTGCCGTCCGGATTGCAGTTCACGCACACGCACTCTACTCCCATTCTCTGAAGAAGTCGCGGCATAATAATTCCTCCGACGGAGTTGACCGCATCAAGCACGACCTTGAAGCCCGCTTTCTTGACAGCCTCTACATCCACGTCCTTGAGCTTCAGCACCTCGTCCAGATGCCTGTCGGTAAAGTCCTCCTCGGTAATGGAACCGATTGAATCAATGTCTGCAAAATCGAAATCCCCTGACTCGGCACAGTCCAGGACTGCCTGGCCTTCAGCAGCATTGAGGAACTCTCCCTTCTCGTTGAGAAGCTTGAGGGCATTCCACTGCCTCGGATTGTGGGAGGCGGTGAGAATAATTCCACCGTCGGCCCCGGAAAGGATGACAGCCATCTCGGTAGTAGGCGTGGAGGCCAGGCCGGCCTTGATGACATCTACTCCGCAGGCTGCAATGGTTCCGCAAACCAGGTCCTCGACCATCTCGCCGGAGATGCGGGCGTCACGGCCTACGACGACCGTATATCTCTCCCCCGCCTGCTTTGGCCTGCGCCTGCGCAGCTCGGAGCAATATGCATAAGTGAATTTGACAATGTCAACAGGGGTCAGGGCCCCTCCGGGATTGCCTCCGATTGTCCCACGGATACCGGAGATAGATTTTATCAATGTCATAATATAATCAAGTTTACTCGGTTACAATATCTTTCAAAATTACGAAAATACATCTACAATGACAAATTTTCTTGTATCTTTGCGGCCCGGAAAAAGAACTGAAAATGAAAGCTCTGCTTACTGTATTACTGCTGGTTACGTCCAACATTTTTATGACATTCGCCTGGTACGGGCATCTGAAACTCCAGGAAATGAAGATATCGACAGGCTGGCCCCTGATTCTGGTCATCCTGCTGTCCTGGGGAATGGCCTTCTTCGAGTACTGCGCCCAGGTCCCGGCCAACCGGCTCGGTTTCAACGGCAACGGCGGGCCATTCAATATCATGCAGCTGAAGGTGATCCAGGAGGTCATCTCCCTCACCGTATTCACTGTCATCGTCACAGTGATGTTCAAGGGCCAGGCTCTCCAATGGAATTCATCTTGCAGCATTCTTATGCCTTATTGCGGCTGTATTCTTCGTTTTTCTCTAGTAGATGATTATCAATCATTTATCGCTGTGCTACCAAAAATACAGCAAAAAATTCCATCAAAAAATTTGCATTGTCGGATTTTTTGCCTACCTTTGCAATCCTGAACAACAAATGCTGGGTTCGTATAACGGTTAGTACCCAAGATTCTCAATCTTGTAATAGGAGTTCGATTCTCCTACCCAGTACCAACAAAGGCCAATCCACTGACTTCAGTAGGTTGGCTTATTTTTTTGAAGAATAGTCAGCTTTTGGCATTCAAATGTAGTTTTTCACTATATTTGTAATTTATATGAAGATTATTCGCTCATTCGTGTCAAAGATATGGGTTCCGGCCGTCCTGGTCGGCACAGCTTTCGTTCAGGCAGTCGGGATGGACATTGCCAGGAGTTCCCATATACCGGGGACAGGAATGTCTGAAGCCAGGGACACTGTCATCTATGAGAACCGCATTTACACCAAATTCCGCGACTCATACGATGCCCTGAAGATTGTCGAGGAGGCATACGACTCCACCATGACTGACAGCACAGAGGTCTTCATCTCCGCCAGGGATACGATGAAAGTGCCTGATTCATTGAAATACACAGACCCTTTCAGATACAAGTACTACGTTGCCATAAAGGACTCGCTCACGCATGTCCTTGTCCGGGATTCGCTCAAGAATGCGGGCGACTCCATAGACTGGCCAAGGCTCGACTCCCTCTATTATGCTGACTCCACCGAAACGGCAATCCGCAAATTCAACGAATGGTACGCATCCCTCGACAAGGCGGCAAGAAAGAAATACGACTTCGAACAGAAAATGAAGGCCAGGCAGGTCTATATGGACAGCGTCCTCAATGCGAAAGACAGCCTGCTGGCCATCAAGGACAGCATCAGGGAGAACACACCTAGAATCCTTGAAACATTCGCCGTCCCGGACTCGATGTTCTACAAGAGGATACTCACCTGGAACAAGGGCAGGAACTTCAATGATGTAAACCTTCACCCGCTCGACACCTCGTACAACTACTGGTTCAACGACTATCCTTTCTTCCGCAAAGATGTGAATGCCAGCTATCTGGGAATTTCAGGCTCCCCTCTCGTGACCTACGATTTCTCCAAGAGGAAGAGTGGCGAGGGCGTTTCGTTCTATACCCCGTACGAATCCTGGTCATACAGCCCGTACACCCTGCCGATGTACAATACCAAGACACCGTACACCGAACTCGCATATTGGGGGACCCTCTTCGCCAACGCCGAAAGGGCTGAAAACGAGCTTCATATCCTGACCACCCAGAACTTCTTCCCATCCTGGAACTTCACTCTCGAATACGACAGGACAGGAGCCAACGGAATGCTGGAAAATGAGGACGTGGACAACCGCACCTGCGTAATCAGCACGAACTATATGAGCAGGAAATACCTCCTCCATGCGGGCTACATCTACAACAAGATTTCCAAGGGAGAGAACGGAGGCATAATCGACAATTTCTGGATCAGGGATACCACCGTGGGTTCCAGGGAAATAGATGTCCGCCTGAAGGATGCGAACACCCTCATAAAGAAAAACACACTTTTCCTCGACCAGACCTACAGGATACCTTTCAACTTCATCAAGAACATCAAGGAGAAGAAAGTTCTCAAGAAGGAAAATGCCTGGAGAGACAGCATACTTGCCACAGGAGACTCCACTGCCATCCAGAAAATGGAGGATATCATGGCCGAAAAGGCTGCCGAGCGCGAGGCGCTTGCCTCGGCGGACACACTTGACACCGACATCACCACGGCATTCATCGGCCACACCAGCGAATATTCCACTTTCCGCAAAATCTATGATGACAAGATAGATCTCTCGGATACGGAGGGAAGGAAATTGTACAATGGCAATTTCTACCTGAACCCTACCACATCACACGACTCCCTCAGGGTGATGAAGTTCGAGAACAAGGTATTCATCAAGCTCCAGCCATGGTCAGCGGACGGCATTGTCTCAGCCCTGAATGTCGGAATCGGAGACAAACTGATGAACTACTACCTGTTCCCAAGGGACGGCTACCTGATGACCAGGAAAGGGAACACCGTATGGAACTCCGCATATATCTATGGAGGTGCCAAGGGACAGTACAAGAAATACTTCAATTGGAACGCCGAAGGCTGGTACACCTTCCTCGGCAAGGAAATCAATGATGCCGGAATCACGGCTGACGCCACATTCAGCATCTACCCTTTCCGCCGCTACAGGCAGAGCCCGATGACGTTCGGAGCCCATTTCGAGACAAGCGTGGATGAGCCGGACTTCTACCAGCAGCATTACTATTCCAACCACTACATCTGGGACAATGACTTCAGCAAAATCAGCAGGACCCAGGTAGAGGGATACTATGACGTCCCGAGATGGAAACTCAATGTCACGGCATCCTGGACATTGATGAAGAATCACATATATTACGACGCCAATGCCATCCCGCAGCAGGAGAAGAGCCCTGTCAGCGTCCTGAAATTCGCATTGAACAAGAACTTCAAGATAGCCGGCATCCATCTGGACAACCAGGTTCTCGTCCAGTTCTCCTCCAATGAGGATGTGATTCCAGTGCCTGCCGTGGCAGTGAACGCAAGATGGTACTGGCAGTTCAATGTCGTCAAGAATGTGATGCAGATGCAAATAGGAGCCAATGTTACCTATAATACCAAGTGGTATATCCCGGGCTACAGTCCGGCATTGGGAGAGTTCTACAACCAGAAAGAGGAGAAATACGGGAACTGCCCTTACATCGATGCGTTCGTGAATGTCCAGTGGAAACGCGCCTGCATTTTCGTAAAAGCCATCAATGTCGGCATGGGCTGGCCGATGGACAAGGCTGACTATTTCAGCGCACACGGCTACATTCGCCCGCAGCGAGGCATCAAGTTCGGTGTCTGCTGGCCGTTCTACCTCCAGCCTGGCAAGAACAAGAGTGTCGGCTCCGCTGGTGGCGGAGGCGGTTCAGAAAGAATGGGTTCCGGAGGGTTGGACACCGGAGGAGTGGGAGGATTCGGAAGCAACCGGAGCGTAAACTCAGGCAAGCTTGGAAGTAATTCATTCTGAAAAACTGGATAATCGTGGCACAAAAGTATCATAGAAAGAGAAGAATCGTCTTCAAATACATACTGCCTCCAATAGCGGTAATCTTGATTGTGCCCATGCTTCAGAAAACTGTGATACAAGACGTTCCGTTTGACAAGGAAGTTATCCGCTGCGTTATCGCCGTCAACAGGAAGACTTCCGGGATGAACTACGGAGCGGGATACCACTACGAACTCCTCAAACTGTTCTCAAGCCAGATAGGATTGGAAGAAGAGATTGCCATCGGAGGCAGGGAATACCTGGATTCACTGGAATGCGGAGCTGTTGACCTCGTCGTGGTACCGGCCTCGGACAGCCTGCTGAGTGAAAGAGACTTGTTCTATTCCATCCCGCTCGCAGACAGTTCCACCTGGGTCATAAGGAAAGATCTGGAAGCTGAAATCCGAAGCATCAACAACTGGCTCGCCCATTATTTCACCACCGAAAGCCACCGTTTGGCATTGGAAAGATTCACTCCTGCCTACGAACCGTTCAGAAGGGCGGCCACAGGACGCAAATACAGCATACTCAGCCCATACGATGCCCTGATAGGCGAATATGCAGCCCGCATAGGATGGGACAGGCTGATGCTCACGGCACTGGTATGGAAAGAGTCGCAATTCCACATTGAGGTAGTATCCCCACGCGGAGCCGTAGGCCTGATGCAGGTTATGCCAAGGACAGCCGAACATTTCGGGGCCGGAAACATGATAGATCCCGAGGAGAATATCAGCACCGCCGTGAAACTGCTTGACAGGCTGCAGAAAATGTTCAGGAATGATGCTGCGAACAGTACGGAACTGATGAAATTCACCCTTGCGGCCTACAATGCGGGAGAGGGCCGGCTCAGGGACTGCATTGCCTATGCCAAGTCAATCGGGGCCCCTTACGGCAGATGGGATGACCTAGTGGCTATAATTCCCGATATGCGGGAAGACAGCATTCTCGATGAGGAAAGTGTAAAACTCGGGAAATTCCAGGGTTATGAAACCATCAACTACATCTCGCTGATGGAAGATTACTATGATGCATTCTGCGCTATTGCACACGGACAGTCTTCGCCGGGTCCACTCTGGACACAAACAGACACGGAAGAAGCAACAGAAGCATTATGAGGATGTAGGCCAGCAGGTCAGCCCCAAGTATCTGGAGCGCATTGAAATGCACTGGAACAGCCGACACGAAATAATTGGCCGGATCAAGTTTCACGAAATGTGTCGCATCCTGGACAATGCAGAAAAGGAATGCGAGAATATTGCCGACCGCCATACCTTTGAGAGTAGCGGAGGATGCAATTCTCAGGAATACGGAAGATATGGCCCTGTCGGACATTCCCATTGCCTTGAGCGTACCTATCACGGAGATATTGCGGAAAAGCATTATCAGCAGCGAGGATATCATATTGAAACCGGCCACGGCCACCATCAGGACCAGGACTATCAGCACATTGAAGTCTATCAGGTCCAGCCAGGAGAATATCTGGGGATATCGCCTGACCGCTGAAGTCGCCACCATCGAATCAGTTCCCTGCCCGAACAGTATCTCCGCTCCAATCTCGTCCGTTATGTATTCCATCCTGTCCGCGGAACGCCAGTTGTCCTCAAGTATGACCTCAATGGCGGATGCCTTGTCCGGGCCCCAGCCGTTGATGCGCCTGATGTCGTCGATACCTGCATATATCACCAGATTGTCATCCGAGCCCAGAATATCCTCATATACGGATTCCACTGTAAACTGGCGGGCCTTGACCTTGTCCCCGATGAAATATGTCAGCATCCTGTCACCCTGCTTCATCCCCAACATTGCTGAGAGCCGCTCCGGGATGCTTACCCTGAGGCTGTCACCTCCCCCTGGAATACCCTTGAATATGACTCCGTGGATGTTTGTCCCGGCCTTTACTATACCTGCGCGGTATATTGTCGGGACAATGTGGTCCACCCCGTCCAGGGCGGTAATGGCAGACTCAAGTCCGGGACTCAGGGTAACAGGATGATCCTCACCCACATAATTCATGTAAGGAGAGGTAATCTGGATGTCTCCCGATATGCTGGAAATACCCTTCCGGAGTTCGTGCCTGAATCCTCCGGAGACCGCTACGGCAATGATGATGACGAACGAAGCCACGGCGATAGTTACCATCGCGGCTTTGCCCTGGAATTTCTTCTTCCCCGATATGAATGAGACGGCGGTCAATGCTTCGTTTTCCTGAAAAGATTTATTTCAAGATTGCGAAGTTAGCATTTTTTACCGATATTTGCCATCCTTTGTCCAAAATGAAAATAGTGAACGGAATGAAAACCAATACAGAATCATTGCTCGCAAGATACCTTACAGGTACTATTGGACTGGCACTTGTCGCCATCGGCGTGGCCCTGTCCATCAAATCAGATCTCGGCACTGCCCCGATATCCTGCCCGCCATACGTCACTTCCCTTATCGGAGGTTTCAGTGTTTTCGGCTTCCACGTCGGGACAGTCGGACAGTACACCATCCTGATGCACTTTATCTTCATATTGCTCCAGATAGTTCTCCTGCGCAGCAAGTTCAAGCTCGAAAGCCTCATGCAGATACCTGCAGCCCTGGTATTCGGCATCCTGACAGACCTTTCAATCCTTGCATTCGACTGGATTTCTGCCGGGAGTTACGGAATGAGAGTGCTCCTGATGGTGCTCTCAATCATTATTACAGCCCTCGGAATAAGCCTTGAGGTGAAGGGTAATGCCTGGATGCTGGCCGGCGAGATGACAGATGCCGCATTGGCAGACTTCCTCGGCATAAAGTTCAGGAATGCGAAAATCGGCTTCGACATCTTCCTTGTAGTGGTGGCTGCATTGACTGCCTGGCTGGCCTTCGGCAATCCTCTTGGAGACAGCACGGAGAATGTCATCAGGGAGGGGACCGTAATGTCTGCCCTGTTCACCGGCTGGTGCATGAGGTACACTGACAAAATAGCGGACAGGCTTATTCCCGCCCGCTGGAAAAGCCTGATGTAGATTTAGTGGGGAAGGAAGAGGCAGCCTCCTCCTTCAGAAGTCCGCTACTTGGAACCGTTCAGGAACTCAAGACGCTTCTCGGCTGACATCTTGGTCGCAGCGTCTTCGGAGTATTTAATCATCATCGGAAGATACTTCTTTTCGAGCTTGGCATCCTTGGCATTTCTGGCAAGGATGATGGCATTCTTGATAGCTGTCATATCATCCGGCTTGATTTTCAGGACCTTGTTGTAATACTTGAGAGCCGCCTTGTTGTCCTTGGCTACCACAAGATAGTAAGAACCGAGATTATCGAGGAAGAGCACATCCGAAGACCTGTAGGAAAGCATTTTTTCCGAAAGCTGGCGGAAAGCCTCAAACGATGTCGGAGTCCCGTATTTGAAGAACAGGTAGCAATATTCCTGGATAGCTGCAGAGAAGAACTCATCGTCCGCCTTTTCCACCCCGGGATATACCCACTTCGGATGACGGGTGAAATTGTAGTCCACCAGCCCCTTCAGGCTCGACAATGCCATATCCGGGCTCTCATTCTCATATCCGATCAAGGATGCTGTCTTGAGGAAACGGAGATCAAGCCTGTCAGGCTCCACCTGTATAGCACGGTCAATGGCCTTCTGTGCCTGGCCGAAGAGTTCATCGTCATAGCTCGTGACCTGGAAGTAATTTATATCCTTCCCCGTAGTATCCTTGAGGGTAAGCACAGGCTTCTCACCAAGATATCTGGAGGCATCCCGGACCTCGACATTGACAGCCTGGGACTTGTTGAGGCAGTAGGAGAACCTGGCAGTCAGCATATCCAGGTCTTCAGGATATGCCGCTTCCCATTTGTTTATCAATGTCTCAATGCCGACTCCGGCAGGGCCCAGTTTGGAAACCATCGTCTCATATCTGGCCTTGAAGTCCTGGCTTGAAGGCTCCTGGGCAGTGGCCGCCGTCATCATTGACAATGCAAAAGCGGCTATCGCAATAATAAAACGCTTCATATTCATCAAATATCCATTCTGATTCTTCTGTGGAGGGGATGCAGGCTGTTGCAACGGTTGCCGAGATTCTTGACGAAACCAATCGGCAGTCCCCTGTAAACCAGCATTACAATTCCCTTCCCGGCATCCGGCAGCCTTACCGCATCCCTGTGCAGGAAGGCCAGGGCCGTCTCCCGGCTAACCTCATATTCATTGAAAGCACCCCTTCTCAATGACAAGGACAATGCCAGGTCGGCATCCGGGACAAAGTCATTGCCCTTGAACATTCCCATCGAAAGGCCGCGGGCCAGCGGACGGAGCGGTTCAATCAGTGGAAGCATTTCCATGACATATCCGGGAACGGCGATTATCCTCCCGTCCTTGACAAGCATTTCCATGCCTTCCTCCACAAGCGGCCTGAGTGCAGAAGCGGATGCTGCCGGCAGTTTCTGCCACTTGCCCGGTACCCGGCCCGGAAATGCAGGGATGCCATCAGTCCTGCCTGTTTTCCTCAACACGGCACAATACTGGCCCTCCCCTCTTACCAGTCCGGGGACAAGGGAAACTCCGCATTCCGTTCTTAAAAGCCCGCAGGCATCAGTTTCTACTGTCTCGGCTCCTAGTTCGGAACAAATCCATTTCACATTGTCATCATTCTCGAGAGAATTGAATGTGCAAGTGGAATATATGAGGAAGCCACCTTCGGCCAATGAAGGCCACACGTCGGCAACAATCCTTCTCTGGCGGGCCTGGCAGAGGGCTACATTGTCCTCGGACCACTGGGACAGGGCCTCTGCATCCTTGCGGAACATGCCCTCTCCCGAGCATGGCACATCGGCCAAGATAATGTCGAAGAAGTCCGGCAATGCGGCGAAAGCTTTCGGGTCCACAGATGTCACCACCACTGACGGATCTCCCCAGACGGCCGCATTGTCAGCAAGAACAGCCGCTCTCTGTTTCATTATCTCATTGGAAACCAGCAGATAGCGATTACCACATCTTTCCTTGAGACTTGCGGACATGTCTGTTGTCTTCCCTCCCGGGGCAGCACAAAGGTCCAGTACCTTCGGGCCGGGAACTCCGGATTCAATGACGGTTTCCAGGACATCCCTGAAAGCCTTGCCCGGAAACATTGCAGAAGAGTCCTGAACATAGTAGGCCCCGGCGTGAAGCAGGGGATCCAGGGTGAATGCAGGCCTGCCTGAAAGGAAGGCGGCGTGCCTGTTCCATTCCACGGGGCCGGACACCGAAGCCCCGAAGAGTTCAACGGGACTTCCCGCCTTGGCAGGATTTATTCTTATTGATACGGACGGTTCGCCGGACAATGCGTCAAGCACGGCGGCGAGGTTTCCCTCCCCCACCACCTGTGCGAGATACTTCCTGAATGCCGGTGCGAAATCCATCAGCCCCTGAATACGGATTTGTCAAATCCCTCCGGGAACATTGAAGGGTCAATGCCCTCAGGCATCTTGCCCTCTGCCATATCTGCCACGGCATCCACCATCTTGTCCACGGCATCCTGAAGTTTCGAGCCGAGCATCATCTTCATCATGAAGTTAAGGTCGGCATCAATGTCAATGTGGAAGTCGGTACTGTCCGGATTGCCTCCGTCGGCATCGAAACAGATATTGACCTTGAAGCTGAACGGAGCCCCGTCATCCTTGTAGGAAATAAGCGAATAAGGTCTTCTCTCCGAGACTCTTACGCCCACATTGAAACCCTGGACCACAGCGGAAATGGAATCGAAATCCGCTGTCACTCCCTGTTTTTTGTCCTCAGGAAGCATATTCAGGAAATTGCGCATATCCGAGAAAGGAAGGTAAAGCATATAAGGCGCGCGCTTCACAATCCTGTGTTTGCTTTTAATATTCATATATCAATGTTTATTCCCGCAGCCAGGCATAACCGGGATCGGCGGGATGTGTTCAATTACCTGCCCCAAGTGTCCGGTGACTTTCTCCACTGTGCGAGAATTTCCTTATGGGCTTCAGTGATGTACCCGGTCTCGGCAGCGACGCTGACCAGGGCGGAATAGTTGGAGAGCGTATCAAGACGCACTCCGGCCTCCTTGAATTTCTCCGAAGCGAGATCAAAACCGTAGGTGAACACCGCCACCATTCCGAGCACTTCGGCCCCGGCATCCCGCAATGCGGACACGGCGGCCAGACTACTCATTCCGGTAGATACAAGGTCCTCTATTACCACTACTTTGGCTCCTTTAGGGAGTTCTCCTTCAATCTGCGACCCGGTCCCGTGATCCTTTGGTTTCGGGCGCACATATACAAAAGGCTTGCCCATCCTGTCAGCGGCAAGGACACCGTGTGAAATCGCACCGGTGGCGACTCCGGCCACAACCTCAGCCTCCGGATACAATTCAAGTGCCCTGGAAGCAAGCCAGCAGGCCACCCTGGACCTCAATTCCGGATGGGAGAGGATCCTCCTGTTGTCACAGTAGATAGGTGAATGCCAACCTGAAGCCCAGGTGAATGGGGAATCAGGGCGGAGAAGTACCGCATTGATGCCGAGAAGTGATTCAGCAAGAATTCTTTCAACTGCCATTTTGATAAAAGTTTGATGGAAGAACAAATTTAACTAATTTTCACGACATTTTGCCTCATTTAGGCCGAAATTGAGTATCTTCGGGCAATTTTCAAGACATTTCTGATGCACAGGATATTTTTCGACAAACGAGCCATCATCATCTGCCGTCCGGAAGAAGCGGCCCTGACGGACCCCAATGCCGTGGAACTCCACATCAAGAGCCGGGCTGACATCTCCCCGGCAGTAAGCTTGTTCGAGACCTCCCCGACATTGGAACGCATATACATTCCCTCAGAAGACCCTGACAGCACGTACAATGCCGTCTGCGGGGAGTTCAAGGAAGTCAATGCGGCAGGCGGACTGGTTTCAAACCGGAGGGGCGACTATCTCCTGATAAGGAGGGACGGGCTTTGGGACCTCCCTAAAGGGCATCAGGAAGCCGGTGAAGACATCAGGGTGACGGCAGTAAGGGAAGTACAGGAAGAAACAGGTGTGGACAACCTCATCCCCGGCAATCTGATATGCGTCACTGACCATTGCTACAGACGGGACGGGATATGGCATCTGAAGCATACCTGGTGGTACCAGATGACATACGATGCCCCGGTGGACCTGACACCGCAGACAGAGGAGGACATCACCAAGGCGGCCTGGGTGGCAAAATCAAGTCTCCCGCCATTCCTGAAAGACACCTATCCATCCATCAAGGAGGTTTTCCTCGAAGCCAAGGCAGTATAAAAATTCAAGACCGGTGAAACAATTTGTGAATTGTGTCGTATATATAAAGGATATACGACAATACAATTATACAATATGAAATTATCGCAGTTTCAATTTCAAATCTCTCTCAAGAAGGATATCGCCCACGAACCGACAGGCAAATGGCGCGACGAGTGCAAAATGATGGTTCTCCACAAGGATACCGGAGAGATCGAACACAAGATTTTCAAAAACATAGTTGACTATTTCGGAAAGGGTGACACCTTCGTCCTCAATGACACCAAGGTCTTCCCTGCAAGACTCCTCGGAAAGAAGGAGAAGACAGGTGCGGACATTGAGGTCTTCCTCCTCAGGGAACTGAACAAGGAGCAGCGGCTGTGGGACGTGATTGTCGAGCCGGCCAGGAAAATCCGCATCGGCAACAAGTTGTATTTCGGCGATGACAGCCTGGTGGCGGAGGTGATTGACAATACCACTTCGAGAGGCAGGACATTGAGGTTCCTGTATGACGGCAGGTATGAGGATTTCAAGAAGACCCTCTTCAGCCTGGGTGACATCCCCGTCCCTAAATGGGTGAAGGACAATACCGTCCCTGAAGACAAGGTTAACTTCCAGACAATATTTGCCGCCAACGAGGGGGCCGTTTCAGCCCCGGCTGCAGGTCTCCACTTCAGCCGCGAGCTCTTCAACATGATGATTCTCAAGGATATAAACAAAGCCTTCATCACCGAGCACATGGGTATTGGTTATTTCCGCAAAGTGGATGTCGAGGACTTGTCTAAGCACAAGATGGATTCCGAGCGTCTCATTATCGGTGAAGAAGCGGCCAATATCATCAACAAGACCAAGAGGGATGGCCACAGGGTGCTTGCAGTCGGCGTGACAGTAATGAGGGGACTTGAGACCTACGTCACCACAAACGACGAGGTGCAGCCATACGACGGGTGGACCAACAAGTTTATCTTCCCGCCGTACAGATTCGCCATACCGGATGCCATTGTATCCAATTTCCACCTCCCGGGTTCGACAATGCTTATGGCCGTATCCGCATTCGGAGGCTATGAGGCAGTCAAGCACGCATACGAGACTGCATTGGAGAATGACTACAAGTTCGGCCCGTACGGCGACGCATTGCTGATAATATAAATCCCCGGCAGGACCCGCGGGTATGGAAATCCGCACATAGTGGAATCCGCACATAGTGGAATCTTCCAAAAATTTAAAATTTATACAGATAGTGGCTATTTTCGGATAAAAATACCACTATCTTTTTTATTTCCGGCTGAGATTGCCTACATTCGCACATTGCTTCATCCGGTTCCGGTAGTTTTGAATTATGATATTCGACAGTTCGGAACAACTTGCCCCCTGGAGTGCCGTGAACCGCATTTTCGGTTTTGCGCCCAGAACCGGGGCGGCGCTGATTGACCATTACGGCTCACCTGATGCTCTGTTCAATGCGGACAGAAACGAGCTGGGCTATCTCCTGCACAACAATCCAGACTATATCCGATTCCTGGTCCCGGAGGCCTTGGAGAAGGAAAAGAAGGAACTCGACGGCCTTCTGGCTGAAGGAGTGCGCATGATTTGCATCGAGGATGAGAGATACCCGGCCTTGCTGAAAGAATGCCCGGATCCCCCTGCAATGCTATATGTCAGGAGCAACTCCCCCATTGAGGAATTATTCTCCGTGCAGAAGAGAATCGCCGTGATAGGGACAAGGGACATCACTTCATACGGGCGGGAATGGTGCACGAGAATAGTATCAGCCATCGCTTCATGCTCCGGAGAAAAGGCATTGATTGTCAGCGGATTGGCCATTGGAACAGATATTACCGCCCACCTTGCGGCTTTGGATGCGGGGCTGCCTACCGTCGCTGTAATGGCCACCGGGATTGATGCGGTATATCCATTCCGTCACGGGCGCTACGCCGAAAGAATCTGCACTGCACCTGGCAGCGCATTGGTCACAGACTATCCCCCGAACACAACTCCACGGGCAATCAACTTCCTCAGGCGGAATCGTATAATAGCCGGTCTTTCCGAGGCTGCAATCCTGATAGAGTCCAAAATCAAGGGCGGAGGAATGATGACCTGCAGAATAGCATCATCCTACGACAGGGATGTCTTCGCCCTGCCGGGAAGGATTGGAGACCAATATTCTGCCGGATGCAATGAACTCATACGCAACGGCACCGCAGCCTGCATTTCCGAAGTGAATTCCCTGCTTGACTCCCTCGGGCTGAGAAAAACGGGAAAATGGGAAAAGGGCGACATCAGGATGAAGACATATTCATTCTACAAGGACAGGGAGGGAGCAGACCCGGCGGACAGGCTTTCCATCATAGCCGACATCATAGGCCGCAATCCGGACATACGGGTCGAAGATGTCGCCATTGCTGCGGGAATCGGATATCTGGAAGCCGCAAATGCTGTAGGGCATCTTGAATGTGACGGAATCATTGTCACGGACCTGCTTAGAAGATGCACTGTCAACCCGAAATTCTTGTAGCAGATTTTCCGGGATAATGCTTAATAATCCTTAGTAATCTGAAAAAATAACTAGCTTCAGATTTGCATCAGATTCCAGAGGTCAGATTTTCTCCCGAGGATGGTCGTGAGCGGTAAGCCAAACGTCCGGTGGACGTTTGCAGCGAGCAGCCGACGGCAGTCGGACCGGACAGTAGCCGTAGCTACGTGACTGATGAGGGAGGAAATATGGACCGGAAAGATATGCATAAGATGATGCTGGTTATTATTTGAAGATTAATTAAAGATTTCCTAACTTGCGGAACTTTTCAGTAAAGGACATGCCGCAAGGATACAAATACATTGATACACACTCCCATCTATATGACGAAGCCTTCAAGGATGACGTGGCCGAAGCCGTACGCCGGGCCCTGGATGCGGGAGTAGGCCTGATTATCCAGCCGGACGTGGACAGCAGGGAAAGAGCCGGGATGAAGAAGCTGCGGGAACAGTTCCCTGATATATTCCTGAATATGGCCGGGCTGTATCCCGGGTCTGTGGATGCCGATTGGGAGCAGGAGGTCGAACTGGTCAGGAAATCGGCCTTGGAAGATGGTACAGTAGCCATTGGGGAAATCGGGTTGGATTATCATTACTCCAAGGACAGCGCAGACCTTCAGAAAGCCGCTTTCAAGGCCCAGCTGGAACTCGCTGCGGAACTTGGGCTGCCCGTGAACATACATCTGAGGGAGGCCGAGAACGATTTCTTCGAGGTTCTGGAAAGTTGCAGGCATCTGGGATTGTCCGGCAACCTTCACGCCTTCAGCGGCAGTTACGAGACATTCAGGAGACTCGGGAAATACGGTGACTGGTATGTCGGAATCGGAGGCGTGCTGACATTCAGGAATGCCAGGATAGCAGAGAGTCTCAGGAGCATCCCGCTTGACAGGATTGTCCTCGAGACGGATTCCCCGTACCTCACGCCGGTCCCGTACAGAGGCCGGAGGAACGAGAGTGCGTACATTCCTGTCATTGCCGCAGCCGTGGCAGGGATAAAAGGCATCGGCATTGACGAAGTGGCGGAGGTCACGACGAGGAATGCGGTGAAACTATTCAAACTCACGATACAATGATGAACACACAGGACTGCACCAGAAAATCCGCCATCCTCATCATTTACACAGGCGGCACCATCGGGATGAAGCAGGATCTCAATGATATGACTCTCAAGCCGTTCGACTTCAGCCAGATACTGGAGGAAGTCCCGGAGATAGGCAAGTTCGCCTTCAAAATCGACACGTGGTCGTTCGATCCGCCGATTGACTCTTCGGATGTGGAGCCCGCCCTGTGGCAATCCCTCGCCAGGCTTATCCAGGAAAAATATGACGACTATGACGGCTTCATCATTCTTCACGGAACCGACACCATGTCCTACTCCGCATCCGCATTGAGCTTCATGCTCGACGGGCTTACGAAGCCGGTAATCTTCACCGGAAGCCAGCTCCCTGTCGGAGTCCCGAGGACCGACGGCAAGGAAAACCTCATATCTGCGGTCGAGATAGCTTCTTCCAGAGATGAGGAAGGCCACGCCACCGTACCGGAGGTCTGCGTATGCTTCGACTCCCTCCTGATGAGGGGGAACCGTACCACAAAGATCAACTCCGAGGTATTCAGGGCCTTTTCTTCCCCGAACTTCCCGCCTCTTGCCGAGGCCGGCATAAACATCCGGTTCAACAATGAACTCATCCGCAAGCCCAATGACTGGTACCAGAGCCTGAGCATCAATACTCGCCTGGACACCAGGGTATCAATCCTGAAGATACATCCGGGCATCACCCCGCAGGTTGTACGGAACATTCTGTGCGGAGAGGAGACCAGGGCAGTAATAATGGAAACTTACGGGGCAGGGAACGCCCCGTCGGCAGGATGGTTCCTCGAAATACTCCGCGAGGCCGCCGCAATGGACAAGGTCATTGTCAATGTAACCCAATGTCTGTCAGGAAGTGTAGATATGGACATCTACGCAAACGGGAAGATTCTCGAGAATGCGGGAGTCATCAACGGATACGACAGCACGACAGAGAGTGCGCTCGGGAAACTATTCTATCTTATGGGCAAAAGCGGGGACAACAACTGGGTCAGGGCAATGATGCAGAGAAATCTCAAAGGAGAAATATCCAAATAGGTATTGCCGAATGAATTTTTTTTGCTAAATTGCAACGGTTTTCGGATACTTGGCTTCCGGTATCCGGATATTGCATAGAAATTATTAAACATTAATACATTATTTAATTCAAACACACAAAAACAATTATGAAAAAGTTTTTCATGTTTTTGGCAGTTGTCGGCATAATGGCCGTTTCTGCAAACTACGCTTCCGCACAGGACGAAACAGCTACCAGCACTGAGGCTACAGAGGCTGTGGCTCCAGCTCCGGCAAACGACCTCGCGGCTCTTACTGCAGCAGCCCCTGAAGTTCCGCTTCACCAGGCTCTCAAGACCAAGTTCATCGAGGGTGGTGCAGGATTCATGTCCCTCATCATCATCTGCCTTATCATCGGTCTCGCGCTCTCCATCGAGAGGATTTTGACTCTTTCTTTCCAGAAGATCAACACCGAGAAGCTCCTCGAAAAAGTTGAAGCCGCTCTTGAGAACGGTGGTATCGAGGCAGCCAAGGATATTTGCAAGGATACCCGCGGTCCGGTTGCAGACATTTTCGTCCAGGGTCTCATGCGTTACGAGCAGGGTCTCGACGTTGTTGAGAAATCCATCGTTTCCTACGGCTCTGTACAGATGAGCAAGATGGAAAGCGGTCTTTCCTGGATTTCCCTCTTCATCGCCATCGCTCCGTCCCTCGGATTCCTCGGTACCGTTATCGGTATGATCCAGGCATTCGACGCCATCCAGGCTGCAGGTGACATCTCCCCTAACGTTGTCGCTGGAGGTATGAAGGTCGCCCTCATCACCACTGTCGCCGGTCTCATCGTTGCAATGATTCTTCAGGTGTTCTACAACTACATCCTTTCCAAGATTGACACTCTCTCAATCGACATGGAAAACTCTACCATCTCGCTCATCGACATACTTTCTGCTTACAAGGCAAAGTAATTGGGAGCCCCGAAGTAATCATCAAGAAAAACCAGCTTACAAAGAGAATAATACAATGAAAAATCTCGAAAAATTCTTCAAATGGCTGATGGTGGGACTGATCGTGATCAGTGTCGGCATTCTTGTCTGGGGATTTGTAGAGGGATATCCTGATACCCCTAGCCAGCCGAGCAGCACTGTCGAGGCCCTTCTTTACTGGGCTTATGCGATGGTCGGTCTCGCACTCGTGAGCGTGGTTGTATTCGGCCTCGTTATTGCGGCTATCAACGATCCTAAGAGCTTGCTGAAGCTCGGCATCGGTATCGTTGTCGTAGCAGCGGTTTGCGGAGTCGCATATCTGCTCGCACCAGCTAACCCTGCGATGGGCTTGCTCCAGCAGCCTTCGACAGGTACTCTTAAATTAACTGATACGATATTGAACCTCACATACCTCACAGGTGGTCTTGCTATTCTTTCGATCATCTTCGCTGAGATTTGGAGTGCAATCCGTAGTAAATAACGATTTGGGATATGGCTAGTAAAAAGACACCAGGAATCAACAGCAGCTCAACGGCGGATATCGCGTTCCTACTTCTGTGCTACTTCCTTATGACTACAACTATGGGGTCACAGACAGGTCTTCAGCGCCGTCTTCCGCCTATGCCTGACAAAAATCAGAAGGTCGAGGATCAGAAGGTCAACAGACGTAACATTATCGTCGTGAAGATCAACTCCCAGGATAGGCTGTTTGCGGGCAACGAACTCATGGATGTCAGCCAGCTCAAAGACAAGATCAAAATATTCATCACAAACCCTACCGACGACCCTACAATGCCTGAAAAGGAAGTGAAGGAAATCGAAGGTTACGGTCCTTGTGCGGTATCCAAGGGTGTCATCTCTCTCCAGAATGACCGTGGTACCAGTTACAGGGCCTATATCGCAGTGCAGAACGAGCTCGTGAAAGCCATCAATGAGCTTCGCGATGAGTTCTCAAAAAAGAACTACGGTAAGGGTTTTGACAATCTTACAGAGGAGCAGCAGGATATTGTCAAGAAGTGTGTACCTCAGAACATATCCGAAGCAGAACCTAAGGATGTATCTAAAAAGTAATTAAGGAGGAATAGAAATATGGCAAAATTTTCAAGAGGCGGTAAAAAGGAAATGCCGGGCATCAGCTCCGGTTCGCTTTCAGATATCGTCTTCATGCTTCTCTTCTTCTTTATGGTGACCACACAGCTCAGGAGCACTGAGGACCTCGTGATGGTTAAACTTCCTGAAGCATCTGAAGTAATCAAACTCGAAAGAAAGGATCTTGCCTCGTACATCAACGTGGGCCCTCCTGTAAAGAATATGCAGGCGAAGTTCGGTACCGAAGCCCGTATCCAGTTGAACGACTCTTTCAAGACTATCAACGATATACGTGACTTCATCGCAGCCGAGCGTGACGCAATGTCAGAGGGTGACCGTCAGTTCATGACAACAGTCATCAAGGCCGACCAGGATGTACGTATGGGTATTATAACCGACATCAAGCAGGAGCTCAGACGTTGCTCTGCACTGAAAATTATGTATCAGTCCAGAAAAGCATCCGACGAGTAACCTCCGGAAATATTTGGCAGAAAAGCAGTCTCAGGACAGAGGCTGCTTTTTTGTATTGTGTTATGAGTAATTTATATTATATTTGTATGATAAATTTACAGATAATCACCTATGGATACAGTTGTCAGAATGAAAATCAAAGACCTTTTGAACGAGGCTCCGGGAAAGGAGGTCCTTGCGAAGGGTTGGGTCAGGACCAAAAGAGGAAACAAACAGGTCAAGTTCATTGCATTAAATGACGGATCTACTATAAACAATATACAGATTGTTGCCGAGGCTGAAAATTTCGATGAGGAACTCATGAAGAGAATCACCACCGGAGCCAGCCTTGCGGTAAGAGGCCAGTTGGTAGAGTCCATCGGCAGCGGACAGAAGGTGGAAATCAAGGCAGAATCTATCGAAATCTATGGAGAATGCGACCCGATGAGATATCCGCTCCAGAAGAAGGACACCTCGCTGGAGTATCTCAGGACAGTGGCGCACATGAGAATGAGGACCAATACCTTCGGTGCCGTGCTCAGGGTCAGGAACGCCATGGCTTATGCGATTCATACATTCTTCCAGAAGAAGGGGTTCGTGTATCTCCACACGCCTATCATCACTGAGTCTGACTGCGAGGGTGCCGGCCAGATGTTCCAGGTGACTACTCTAGACTTGGAGAAACCGCTTCCGAGAAACAAGAAGGGTGAAATCGACTACAATGAGGATTTCTTCGGGAAGCAGACCAGCCTCACTGTGAGCGGACAGCTTGAAGGTGAACTTGGAGCCACCGCCGTAGGTGAGATCTACACATTCGGTCCTACCTTCAGGGCTGAGAACTCCAACACCCCGAGACATCTTGCCGAGTTCTGGATGATTGAGCCGGAAATGGCTTTCTACGATATCAAGGACAATATGGACCTTGCCGAGGAATTCATCAAGTATCTGGTTTCCTATGCATTGGAGAACTGCATTGACGATATCAAGTTCCTGAATGACAAATATGACGACGGCCTGATTGAAAGGCTGAAGGGTGTCATCAGCACTGATTTCGTGAGATTGGAGTACACCGAGGGAATCAGGATTCTTGAGGAAGCAGTGAAGAACGGCGTCAAGTTCGAGTATCCTGTTTACTGGGGAGTTGACCTCCAGAGCGAACATGAGAGGTTCCTGGTAGAGAAGCATTTCCAGAAACCTGTAATCCTCACCGGCTATCCGAAGGAAATCAAGGCCTTCTATATGAAGCAGGACGACAATGGCAAGACTGTCAGGGCGATGGATGTGCTCTTCCCCAAGATTGGTGAAATCATCGGTGGTTCCGAGAGGGAATGGTCGCTTGAAAAGCTCGAGAACAGAATCAGCGAGCTCGGCATGAGCAGGAAGAACCTGGAATGGTACATTGATACCAGAAGATTCGGAAGCGTGCCTCACAGCGGTTTCGGACTTGGTTTCGAAAGGCTCCTCCTCTTCGTTACCGGAATGAGCAACATCAGGGATGTCATCCCGTTTCCAAGGACACCAAGAAACGCAGAATTTTAAACAGAAATCATATCCTATGCTCGTAATCGGAATAGCAGGCGGTTCAGGCTCTGGCAAGACAACTGTTGTAAGAGCCATTACCGAGAAACTCCATGAGAAAGTCGTCGTAATCCCGCAGGATTCCTACTACAAAGACTCGGGACATCTTCCATTGGAAGAAAGGCAGCAGATTAATTTCGACCACCCGGACTCCATTGACTTCAGGCTTCTCTGTAAACAGCTCAAGGAACTGAAGCAGGGGAACAGAATCGAACAGCCGGTATATTCCTACATTACCTGCACAAGGTCGGCCACCGAAACCATAACGGTCGAGCCTGCGGAAGTCATTATCATTGAAGGTATCCTGGTGTTCACCTGCAAGGAACTCAGGGAGCAGATGGACATCAAGATTTTCGTTGATGCGGATGATGACGACAGGCTTATGAGAGTGATGGCCAGGGATATCATAGAGAGGGGCAAAACCGTCGAGACGGTCATTGAGCGATACACCAAGACAGTAAAGCCGATGTATCTCCAGTTCATTGAACCGAGCAAGAGATATGCTGACATCATTATCCCGCAGGGAGGTCATAACAAGGTTGCCATTGATATCATTTCGGCCACAATAGAAAAGTCATTGCACGACAGAAATGCTGAATCAGGAAGATAAGGCAGGATTGTACGTAACCCTGATTGTTCATCTGGGGATTCTGATTGTCCTGCTCATAGCACAGATAGGGTTCTCTCTTCAAAGGGAGAACTCATTTGTCATTGACTTTTCCCGGGAGGAGGAATTGCGGAGGATTGCGGAGCAGAAGGAATTCGACGAGAATATTTCCAAGAGGGTTGACGACCTTATTTCAGGAGCTTCGGGAATCGAGTTCAAGAACGTGGCTTCTTCGCGGAACAAGGAGGTATTGAAGGATGACAGGAGCACTGATGCCAACCAGTTGTACAAGGATGCGGAAAGGCTTGCAAAGGACCTGAAAAACGGCCCGGACAAGGCGGACGAGGACTTTGTGAGCGAGCCTGTACGCAAGGCAGATGACAAGAAATCCGAAACCAGGCAGTACAGCGGCCCGTCAGTCTTATCCTGGCACCTGGATGGCAGGAAGGCCAGCCATCTTCCGATTCCGGCCTACAGATGCTATGGCGGGGGGATGGTGACCGTTCTCATTACAGTGGACAATTCGGGCAGGGTTATCGATGCCAAAATCCAGGAAGAGACATCCTCTGACGACAGATGCCTGAGGGACTTCGCCATCCGGGCGGCCAGGCAGTCCAGATTCTCCATAAAACAAGATGCCCCGGCCAGACAGCACGGGGACATCGTTTATCAGTTCCTGGCCCAGTAGCCTTGGGTTACAAAGCAGCCTTGACCACGTCATCCATTTCGAGATAGAGGCGATAGAAAGCATTGTCCCCCATCTTGGAATATCTTCCTACGAGGGCGCGGAGCTGCGGACGGAGATAAGGCAGGGTTTCCTCCCATTCCCGCTGTGAAGCGACAATCTTGTCATTGTCGGCAGCATAAGACCTGAATTTTCCGACTACGTCAATACGGCCGAGGAACGCATCCAGAGCCTCATAACTGTCAATGGCAGACAACTCCTTGCGATATTTGTCAAACATTGCGGAAGCAAAACGCATCTGGGTGGTCTTCTTGTTGCAGCGGATGAAGTAAGGTGTGGCCTTGGTAGTGTCCATCGGCACGAAAACATCCGGAATGATGCCTCCCCCGCCATAGACGGTGCGGCCTCCGAGAGTCTTGTAAACCTCGCTGCTGTCAATCTTTATGCTGTCCCGGTCGAACATCTCGCCGTCAGCATATCTCTTGTAGATATCATATTGATAATCATCCCCGTACGGCTTCTGGATACATCTTCCGGAAGGAGTATGGAAACGGGCTACGGTCAGGCGGATTGCGGAATTGTCGGTGAAATAGACAGGTTCCTGGACAAGTCCCTTGCCGAATGAACGGCGGCCCACAATCTCTCCCCTGTCATTGTCCTGAATCGCTCCGGCGAAAATTTCACTGGAAGATGCGGAATTCTCATTGATGAGGACGGACAGTTTCACATCCTGGAGCATTCCCTTGCCGTCAGCATTGTAATCCTCGCGTTTCCTGTGAAGGCCCTGGAGATAGACTATAGGTGCACCCTTCTTCAGGAACATGTCTGAAAGCAGGAGAGCCTGGTCGAAATAGCCTCCGGTATTGTCCCTGAGGTCGAAAACCAGATGTGTCATTCCCTTGTCAACCAGTCCGGCAGCGGCCTCGCTGACCTCCTTGTAGGTAGTCCGGCTGAATTTGGAAAGCTTGATGTAGCCGGTCGTGTCGTTAATCATGAACGACGCATCGACACAATGTACAGGTATCTTGCCCCTGGTTATGTCGAACGGGATTTCCGCATTGTCCCTCTTGACCAGAATCCTGACCTCCGTACCGGCCTTCCCCTTCATCCTCCTGACCATGCTGTCCTGGGGGAAGCGGACACCTGCTATGTTGCAGCTGTCCACCTTGAGGATTCTGTCACCAGGCTGAAGACCTGCCTTCTCGGACGGGCCTCCCGGGATGACCTCAAGCACGATGGCTGTGTCGTTGGGGACATTGAACTGTATTCCGATGCCGTCGAAATTGCCTGCCAGTTCGGTCTCCGAAGCCTCGAGTTCCACAGGAGGAAGATAGACGGAATGAGGGTCCAGTGCGGCCAGGGATGCCTCCACTGCCGCATCCGTGACCTTCTTGACATCCACCTCGTCCACGTAATTCTTCTCCACCTGCTCAAGAATGAGGTTCAGTTTCCTCCATTTGGAATAAGTGCCGTCCAGTTTGGAATTCTTCTGGACGAGCGAATAAACGAGGCAAGTGCCCAGCACCCCAATCACGATGCCGAGCACTGTAGCCAAAAAAGTGAATTTGTCTTTCTCTGTCATTTAATCTATATCATTGACAATCAACCTGTTCGACTTCAATTCCGGATTTTCGGAGAAGATCCGGTCCGTCCTGAAGTCTGTATGCATCCCTATACACTACTCTTCTTATACCTGCCTGGATTATGAGTTTGGCGCACTCAATGCAAGGCGAAGCTGTAACATAAAGAGTCGCACCCTCGCTGCTGTTTCCGGACTTGGCCACCTTAGTTATTGCATTGGCCTCAGCGTGAAGAACATAGGGTTTGGTGACCCCGTTCTCATCCTCGCAAATATTCTCAAACCCGGACGGAGTACCGTTATACCCGTCCGAGATAATCATATTGTCCTTTACAATGAGGGCACCCACCTTGCGTCTCTTGCAATATGAGTTTTCCGCCCATATTTCAGCCATCCTGAGATAGCTCCGGTCGAATTTCTGCATAGATTGCAAATATAGTCAATTTCTTTGATAGAGATAACTAATTCCTCTGATACAGATAACGCTTGATACTCCTCTTAGGGGTTCTTTCGAAATCCTCAGGGAGGAATTCTATCTTGGAAATCTTCGCATAGTTCGGAACCTGCCTGTTGATTTCAGGGAGAGTTGCATTGATTCTTTCCTCCAGCTGCTCCTTGGAAAGGCCGTCAAGTTCTGCCTGATGGTAGTCAGGGAAGATGAGGGATACAAGGTTGCCGTGATCCTCAATCACAAGTGAATCAACGACATAGGTTACATTGTTCACAACAGCCTCAATCTCCTCAGGATAGATGTTCTGGCCAGAAGGTCCGAGAATCATGCACTTGGAACGTCCCTTGATATATATGAAGCCGTCCTTGTCGATGACACCCATATCTCCGGTGCGGAACCATCCGTCATCAGTGAACACGTCAGCAGTGGCCTGCTCGTTCTTGTAATATCCGAGGAAGACATTCGGTCCCTTGACCTGAATCTCGCCAGGGACATTCTCCGGATCAGCCGAGTCAATACGCACCTCCATATTCATTACACCGCGTCCGCAGGACTGCAGACGGGCCTCCTTCCAGTCAGCATATCCGATAATCGGAGCGCACTCCGTCATTCCGTAGCCTACCGTGAGAGGGAAACCTATCTTCTTGAAGAAGGACTCCACTTCAGGATTGAATGCCGCTCCGCCGATGATGACCTCGTAGAACTTGCCTCCAAACGCCGTTGTAAGTTCCTTGAGAATCTTCTTCTGGATTACCTTGTCAATGATAGGAAGGCTCATTATCATCTTGTTGCGGTCAATTATAGGCTTGAGCTTTGACTTGTACACCTTCTCGATGATAAGAGGAACCGCAATGATGACGTGAGGCTTGATGTCAGCGAAGGCCTGCATAATAATCTTCGGACTAGGAACCCTTGTGAGGAAATGCACATGTGCACCTACGCTCATCTCGAAGAGGAACTCGAACATAAGGCCATACATATGTGCGGACGGAAGCATTGAAACCACATCTGACTCATTGCCCAATTCTGGCATTGCCTGGACGTGTGCGAACTCCATATTGGAATAGATGGCACGATAAGGCACCATAACGCCTTTCGAGAATCCGGAAGTTCCTGATGTATAGTTGATTATAGCGAGTTCGTCCGCACTGTCCTCATAATAGTCGAGATCATCCGGACCGAAATTGTTGGGATATTTGCGGCCGAAACTCTCATTGAGATGCTCCCTCACGGCTGCCATCTCCGGTGTCCTCGAGTAAAGAAAGCTGAGATTGTTAATCTGGACTACCACATGAAGGCCTGGCATCTCGGACTCGGAAAGATTCTCCCATATAACGTCATCCACGAAAAGCACCTTGGCCTCGGAATGATTCACGAGATGATGGATATTCTCCGGCTTGAACTCGTGGAGAATAGGCACCGGGACAGCTCCATAGGTAAGGGCTGCAAGAAAAGATACGCCCCAGTTCGCCTGGTTCCTGGAGCAAAGGGCAACCTTGTCACCCTTCTGAAGTCCACATTGTTCGAAAGCAATGTGAAGTTTGGCAATTCTTCTTGCCACATCCCTGTAGGCGAGATCCTGTCCCTTGTAATTTGACAGGGCAGGACGGTCCCAGTTAGTTCTGAAACTCTTCTCTAAGATTTTGTTTACTGAATGAAATTCCATATTTATAAACTTTGTTATTTCGTCAATTTAACAGTTCTTTCCTTTCCGTCAAGACATACAGCTGATACTGAGCCGTCTTTCACAGCCTTGATATCAGCATCAGGCCGGAGCCTCTTGTCCCCCTCCAGAGGAGAAACAGGTTTCCCGCCTGCGAACGGAATAATATACGCAGCCCCGGAAGTCCGCGCAATCCAATACCTGGAATCTCCCACGGCAATTAACTCAGGTATCCGCTTCACTGTTTCGGTGAGTTCGATACCTTTCCACCAGGTACTCGGCTTTCCGTCAATGGAATACATGCCGATCCTGTTGCCAGGATGAATTACTACAACCGTCTTCCCGTCTCCCGTCTCATATACGGCAGGGCCAAGCACAACCTTGGCCGGAAGCTTGACCGGGAACGGCCTGACATAGCGTCCCAGCCTGTCAATAAGCAGGAGTTCATCTCCCGCAGCCAGGAGGAACTGTATCTTCCCGTTGTCGAAATAGTCAACTTCAGCCACTGCCCCGCAGATTGGAGCCTTGAGCGGCACACTCCACAGGCTTTTTCCGTCCAATTCGCTGAGAATCAAGTAATTGTTCTTGTTCTGTGACAATTTGTTCTGCCTGCCTGTGCCACAATTCCGGACTGTGAACGGGCCTGCCGGCACATTGATTACGGTATCCCTGAGCATGGCATTAAGATTGTCTCCGGTGACATTTGACCTGACCCTTCTCACGTCAAGGCTGAAACTGTGTCCCGAACCCGGATATAGACAAAATACCACAGGACTGAAGGTAATACCAGAAACAGCTCTTTCCACATTGTCCGCCAGGCTTTCGCTGAAATATGAAACTGCACGGTCCGCAGTCATTGCGAAATATGATGAGAACACTGCACCCTCTTTCCTGAAAATGTCGGCAGTACCACACTCGGTCATGAAATCATTCAGGGAACGATAATCCTTCCCCCTCTTGAACAATGCCAAAGCCTGTTTGCCGCCAAAAACCACCCATTCCCCGGAAATGATGGCCAAGGTATCCGCACAGTTGAAGAGATTTCCAAAAAGCAGAGCCGGATAAGATGAATAAGCAGTAGGAAGCGCCTCCCCGGAATAATTCTTCATATTCACCTTTCTTGAGAAAACCAGGCCGGCGGATGGATTGGAAACGCGCAGGGCAACTATTCCGGCCAATGAATCCCCGACATTGACCCCGGCAGCAGCCACCTCCCGGATTCCAAGGCTGTCGGCCCACTGGGCAGGCTCGCTGCCATTGTGCTTCCGGGCAAGGGAACGGAGATATTTCATGTCCTTGAGTTTGCCTGAAGCATCGAGATAATTGTTGTAGGCCTTGAAATAATCGCCGAAACTCGAAAAGGTCAATGCCGAAACCCAGGCGGAACAGTCAGGGAAGAAAGAAAACGCCTGCCGCTGTCCCGGCTGAAGGTCATTGAATACATTTGCAAAGTCGGACACGGAACCCTTGGAGAAAGACTCTCCGTAAAGACTTGCCGCCCCGTCATCAAGGCTCTCTACGGCAATACCGCTCCAGCTTGAATAACTGTTAAGGAAGCGGGCCCTGCTCTTCATATCTTCAGACAGGAAGCAGGCCGCCGTACGCATAGTATAACTATGGTCGAAAAAGAAACGGTAATCGCCTTTCAGGCTGGAAGCTACAGAAGCGAATTCCCTTGTATCAAGTATAGATGACTGACTGTCAATATGTCTCTCAGCCGAATGTACCAGAGATTCGGACGGGGATGCCAGCATTACGCAGAGTCCACCGAATGAAGAATCATCAGGACGATTGACCTGCTTGAAGGAGACGAATATTGATTTGGCAACCGCCAAAGACTTCAGGCTGTCAGCCGCTTCAGGAATGTCATCAATGCTCTTTCCCACCTTGCAACAGAGCAACGGGACAGACTTGCCGCTGAAATGCAGGGAAATGCAGAAAGGAGAATGCCTGAGAGGGCCAAGACCTCTCCCGGAGGAATATTTGTCAATGAGGGTGAGAAACTCCCGGAACGGTTCCGAGTCACCGGACAAAATCTTGCCGAACACATAACAACTGTCAGCTGCAATGCTGGCTCCCCTCCCCAAAGAATTGCCTGAAAAAACCAAAGCCGCATCAGAAGGCACGGCATTCAGGAGTGGATTGGAAGACGAGGCCCGGGAACGTACGACCTCATCGGACAAGGTTTCTTCACCGCCTCTGTCCGAATACAAACTCGCCACAGCCGCCGCAAGCCCGATAAAGAGAATGCAAAGAGCTGTAACACAGTATATTAAGGCCTTCCTTCCCATTTTCACCAAATACTAAAAGTGGCAAAATCTACATTTATGTGGCGAAACTCCAGAAATACAAATATAAAAAATATTTCTCAAAGGAGTATAGCAAAGAAAAAGCCTGCTACCTTTTAGATAACAAAATGACAAAATATGGAGAAAAATTCGACTTTTCGGATAAAAAATTCCCTATTTTTATCAACACATCTCCTTATCCGCCCAGAAACTCAGATTCTGCGTGTGGAAATACCAGGAAGGAGAACCTCGAGATCCGCCAAAATATCATTGACGTCTGTGCGGACACGCATAATAAGCAGCAGAGTGTCATCTCCTGCAATGGTTCCCATAAGTTTGTGCGAAAGGGAATTGTCCACAAGCGAACCAATCATGTTGGCGTAGCCGGGATTGGTCTTTATGACGCACATCTGCCCCGAAAATTCAATGCTCTTGACACCGGAGACCGTATCCTGCCCAAAGGCCACGGCGTGATTGGTCATTATGTCGGAGATAAGTCTCATCTCCGGAAGGACATAATGATAGCCGCCGACACCGTCAGGAGTTTTGGAAACCTTGAGAATTTTCAAATCACGGGACAAAGTCGCCTGGGTAATGATATAGCCCTCCTCTGCGAGCTTTTCGAGGATTGAGTCCTGATTGTTTACCTTGTTGGAAGCAATTATGTCTCTTATTTTCTTTAATCGGTCTTGTTTTGGTTGCATAGTTTCGGTATATTCATTCTACTCGTTGCAAATTTATACAATAAAAATATATTCTCAAACTGATATCAAGATTATTTCCTATATTTGAAAGAAAATGGGCAAAAAATGAAAAAGATAACAACATTATTGTCAGCCATTGTCCTGGCTGCCTCTGGCATCAATGCGCAAAACCTTCCGGGCACAGTACTGGTCGCAGGACAGGAACAGCACGTACAGGGAATCGCATACGACAGCGAGAAGAACTGCATGTACATGTCATTCACCAGCCGCTTTGTCAAGACAGACATGCAGGGGAACATCCTGGCATCGATAGACAGAATCCAGGGGCATCTCGGAGCAATGACATTCAGCCCTGGGACAAGAAAGGTATATGCGTCGCTTGAATGCAAAGACGACGAAATCGGGGCCGGTATCGCCAAGACCCTGAATGTCAAGACAGTAAGCAGGGCGGACAGCAGATTCTTCATTGCAGTGATTGATGTTGACCGCCTGGAAGGAATAGGAATGGACCCGGAAGGAAATGATGTTCTCAAGACTGCCTGCATCAAGAAGGCGGTGGAGGATTATGCCTACAGGAGCAAATCCGGGGACTATGAGCACAGGTACGGATGCTCCGGAATTGACGGCGTAGCCATAGGCCCGGCAATAGGCGAACTGAAGGCAGCCCGATACACGATGCACCGGTCAGGGAGAAAGGATACAGGGAAGAATTATCTGTACGTGGGCTATGGCATATACGGTGATGTGAACAGGACAGACAATGACTACCAGATAATCCAGAGATATGATTTGGACAAACTGGAGAAACTGGCGAGACCGGTTATATTCGGCGAGACGCATTCCGAAGGCCCGGACAAGCCGGAGAAAGAATATTTCCTCCGCACCGGCAATACCAACTACGGAATCCAGAACTTTGCCTACGACGAATACACTGACTGCTTCTTCCTGGCCGTCTATAAGGGAAAGAAAAGCGATTTCCCGAATTATAATCTATTCGCATTCAAAGCATTGCAGAAGCCGTTCAAGGCTGCGCTCATTGGCGGCCGGGACAGGAAGAAAGTGCTGCAGCTTGAACTGGTGAAACCAGAGGAGCCATATTTCATCAATCCGTCAGCCGATGCGGCGACAGGAATTACCGGATGGAGATTCAAGTGGGGTTCAACCGGACTCTGCCCTCTTGGAAAAGGACTCTGGTATATCTCAGAGAACGGAAAGGACAAGGAAACCGGGAAGGAGTACTGCAAGGCGAGACTCTACAGGTGGACCGGCAGTCGGGAGAATGTTTTCAGTCCTGCTGAATAATTATTCATTCCCCCAGAATTGCTGACAAAGCATTCCGCAGTACATCCCCAGTTGGAAGAGGACTGTCAGAATAAGCGTTCACTATCTTCCCCGAAGGGTCTGAAATATAGATTCTTGGGATTACGGACTTTGCAAAGAGTTCGTATATGCGCCTGTCAGGCTGGGGGGAATAAGGCATTGTAATCCCATTGGCCTCCCACCAGGCATCCACAGAAGCCTTTTCCTCCGCCCGGCTCACGAGGAGGAAGGCTACATCGGCAAATTCGTCATGAAGTTCCTGTAGCACCGGAAGTTCCGCACGGCAATCCTTGCATCCTGTATTGAAAAAGACAATACAGGATACTTTTCCTCTGAAATCCTCCGGCACGGCGACAACTGAGCCGTCGTTCATAACAGCCTGGAACTTAGGAAGTTTGTCTCCAGGAACAAGTCCGTTCTCACCATTTCCCCTGTCTCTCACACAGGAGAAAAGCAGGGTTGCCGAAAGGAGGGCCACTGCAAATCCGATAAATGATTCTGTTTTCATAACAATGTCTGCAAACGTACAAATATAGGAAAGAAATACAGACTCCGTATTGGCAATTGGGATTTTTTGCGTAATTTCGTGGCCTGACAAGGGCATTGACCTTCGATTCGAAGCCCGATGAAGCACATCACGAACTTCATGAATAGTTATAATATGGAAGAGTTCAACAACAGTCCCGAGCCCCTCATCTCTTTCAGGGATGCGGACATAATGAACACCGAATCCACCGTCATCTATGGACTTAACATTGATGTATACCAGGGAGACTTGGTTTATATTGTCGGCAAGGTGGGGACAGGAAAGACATCCATAATCAGGACCCTAATTGCAGAAAACAAACTTGGCAAAGGAAGTTGCAGGATTTGCGGCTATGACGTCTCCACCATCAAGGACAAGGAAATCCCTTTCCTCAGAAGAAAAATCGGGGTGGTCTTCCAGGACTTCCAGCTGCTCATGGACAGAAGCGTGGAGGATAACCTCGAGTTTGTCCTGAAGGCGACGGGATGGAAGGACAAGGAACTGATAGCCAAGCGGATAAATGAGGTACTCGAGAGTGTGGGAATGGCGCATAAAGCCCACAAGATGCCACATCAGCTGTCCGGAGGAGAGCAGCAGAGGATAGCCATCGCGAGATCCCTGCTGAACGACCCGGCCGTGATACTGGCTGACGAACCTACCGGCAATCTCGACAGCGAAACTGCCGACGGAATCCTCAAACTCCTCACGGGCATCAACAAGGAGAAAGGGACTGCCATAGTCATGGTAACCCACAATCAGTCGATATACGAAAAGTATCCGGGAAGGGTACTATTGTGCAGAAACGAATCCTGCATTGAAATGAAATGACAAGGAAAGAAAGATATATTGGAATCGTATCCTGGTTCGAGGAAAATATGCCGGTAGCCGAGACCGAGTTGCATTACGGCAGTCCATTCCAACTCCTCGTTGCCGTGATTCTCTCGGCCCAATGCACCGACAAGAGGGTCAATATGACCACACCGGCATTGTTCGAGGCATACCCGACTCCGGAAAAGATGGCCAGTGCGAGTTATGACGAATTGTTTCCATACATCAGGAGCATTTCCTATCCGAACAGCAAGACCAGGCATCTAATTGATATGGCCTGCCAGCTGCTCGAAAGATTCGGCGGCGAAGTTCCCTCCGGCATTGACGAACTCATGAGTCTGCCAGGAGTGGGAAGAAAAACTGCAAATGTCATTGCATCAATCATTTACGACAAGCCTGTCATAGCGGTTGACACTCACGTGTTCAGGGTGTCGCACAGAATGGGCCTGTCTGACGGAAAGACTCCGGAGGCAGTGGAAAAAGATTTGGAAGCCCATATTCCCGTCCATAGAAGGGCCAAGGCGCACCACTGGCTTATTCTGCTAGGCAGATATGTCTGCACTGCCAGGAAACCGGCATGCGCAGAATGCGGCCTGAGGCCGTGGTGCCGCAAATACATTTCAAACGTAAAGGAAAAAGTCAATGGAAAAGAAACGAATTCTGATTGTCGATGACGAGAATGACCTCTGCGACATCTTGAAGTACAATCTTGAGGCTGCCGGTTATGAAGCCGCTACACGCTGCTCGGCCGAAGACGCCCTGCTCAAGGGATTGTCCGGATATGACCTGGTGCTGCTGGACGTAATGATGGAGGGAATTTCGGGGTTCCAGCTTGCCGACATGATGAGGAGCAACCAGGCTACATCCTCCATTCCCATTATTTTCATAACCGCCAAGGACAATGAGGAAGATGTCATAAGGGGCTTGGAAACAGGCGCTTATGACTATATCAGGAAACCTTTCTCCGTAAGGGAAGTCATATTGAGGGTCGGGTCCGTACTCCGCCGCACCAGCCGGGTGGAAACCCCGTCCGACATCCTCGTCTATGGCCGCCTGTCAATAGACACTGCCGGGAAGAAAGCGATGATTGACGGCAATGCGGTGGACTTGACCAAGAATGAATTCGAGATTCTCACCCTCCTCGCCTCTCATCCGGGAACAGTATTCTCCCGTGAGGAAATTCTCAAGAAAGTATGGCCGGAAGACGTCATCGTCATAGGAAGGACGGTAGATGTGAACATTACCCACCTGCGCAGGAAACTCGGGGAAGAAGGTAAATATATATACACTCGTCACGGTTACGGTTATTGTTTTGAATGTCAATGATGACGAAAAATCAAGGCTCAGCCCTGGGATTCCGGCTTATGATGACGGTAACATTGCTCTTCACATTGTTCGCCGCTGTCTTCGTCATTTTCCAGTACAGCAGGGAGAGAAGCTACAGGATCAGCCTGATAGACACCAGGTTGCAGGGTCTGAACGGTGACATTCACATACTTGCCTGCCACCGGGACTCAGCCGGATGCATGGAAATCGCCGACCGGGAGGACATAAGGATTACCATTCTCGACACTGCCGGCAATGTCCTGTATGACAATATGGCAATGTCCGGCAGCCCTATTCCTGACCATTCCGGAAGGAAGGAAATCCGGGAGGCTCTCCGGACCGGACACGGGTTCAGCCTCAAACGGGAATCCGAAACAATGGGAGGTACATGGCTGTACTCCGCTAACGCATTTCCGGAGGACGGAATCATTGTCAGGACATCGCATCGCTACGATGTAAATCTCAACAGAATGCTCATTTCGGACAAGGGATTCCTCTGGATGGCCATTCTCCTGTCTGCCCTCCTGCTTTTCATCTTTTACCGCTATATAAGGCATATTAATCTTAATATCAATAACTTGAAGCGATTCGCAAGAATGGCGGCATCAGGGAAAGACGTCAGCAACTCCGACATTCCTTTCACCAATGATGAACTGGGTGAAATTTCGTCCGAAATCGTACATCTTTATGCCAAACTCCAGAACAGCGAAGATGACAAGACCCGGCTCAAGAAAGAATTGACCCAGAATGCAGCCCATGAACTGAGGACCCCCGTCAGCAGCATAAAAGGCTTCATTGACACAGTCCTGGACAATCCGGATATGGACAGGGCCACATTGGAGACCTTCCTCCGGAGATGCAGCGCACAATGCGAGCGTCTCAGCAGCCTTACTGACGACATTTCCACATTGTCCCGTATCGAGGAAGCCGGTTCATCGTTCGAAATGGAAAGCATTGACCTCAGGAAGATGCTGGACGAACTGGCAGCAGACGCCTCCGGGAAACTGGCTGACAAGCAGATGCAGTTCCTGGTCCTGGTCAGTCCGGGCACTCTCGTCTTCGGGAACAGGCATCTGGTCCAGTCCGTTTTCAGCAATCTTCTGTACAATGCAATCGCTTATGCCGGCCAAGGTACTTCCGTCACCGTCCAGTGCAGAAAACAGGACCGGGATTGGAACTACTTCATCTTCAATGACAATGGCTCCGGTGTCCCGGAAAAGCACTTGGAACATCTCTTCGAGAGGTTCTACCGCGTGGACAAGGGCAGGTCAAGGAAGTCAGGAGGAACAGGACTCGGCCTGTCAATAGTAAAGAACGCCATAATGCTTCACGGCGGCAGGATAGCAGTGAGAAACGGGGAAAGCGGTGGCTTGGAATTTGCATTTTCCCTCCCCCGGCCCAGATAACAAACTTAAGTTTCGCAAGTGCGAAACAACCTTATCTAGAGGCCGAAAGGCCGTTGGG
>JBJEBV010000131.1:0-4928 GCA_051870395.1 Candidatus Cryptobacteroides sp.
GGACCGGAAAGATATGCATAAGATGATGCTGGTTATTTTTTGAAGATTACTTAAAGCAGACCAAATGATTGATGAGAACATAGCATTGGAACTGATTGCCCAAGGAGAGGGACAACACATCGAATTCAAAGAGAGCGTCCCTTCCAAGGTGAGGGAACTCAGTGAGGAAGTATGCGCCTTTTCCAATGCCGATGGCGGCTACATCTTTGTCGGCATCAACAATTATGGAGAATTCGCTAACGACTTCACCATTGACAACACAAAGAGGTCATCCATTCAAGATTCATTGGATGCCATTCAACCGACAATTAATTGCGAATTCTATCAGTTAACTGTCCATGGGCACAATATATGGGTAATTGAAGTTCAGGAAGGAGAGAATAAACCATATGTCGCATCCGGTTCAATCTATTTACGCCGTGGAGCAAACTCACAAAAACTTCGCACTCCATCCGAAATACGACAGTTATTCGACGATGCAGGTTCCCTTCATTATGATGAAGCGATAAACAAATGGTTCAAGATGGAGGAAGTCTCCAGACAAGCCGTCCACGAATTCAAGGAGAAAGCAGGTATCACTTCAACATCTCCGGATACTGAATTAATCAGGAATCTGAACCTGCTTGGGCCAAAAGGTGAGATGACCAACATCGTTCCAATGTTCTTTTCGGAAGAATGCGGAAAGAGGATAGCACATGCAACTATCCGTTGCGTTCTCTTCAAGGGAACTGACAAGGTCCACATCATTGATTCAAAAACAATAGGAGGTCCTCTCCTATTTCAGTATAATGAAACGACCAAGTGGTTGAAGCAACGTCTCGCTGTTGAATACATCATGGACGGATTCAATCCTCGCATAGAGAAGTGGGAGATTCCGTTGGACGCCATAAAAGAAGCACTTACAAATGCTATTTGTCATCGCGATTATTACGATACTGCCGCCAATATCATGGTGGAGTTATACAATGACAGACTGGAAATTACAAACCCTGGCGGCTTGCTACCGATCGTAGCAAAGAATTTTGGACATATGAGCAAATCTCGTAATCCGAAGGTCTTTGATCTCTTCACCAGGATGGATCTTGTCGAGAAAGTAGGATCTGGAATTCCGAGAATGGCAGACTTGATGTCAAAATCCGGACTCCCGGCCCCAGTGTATAGGACCGAAGGAATTTTTAGTACTGCACTTTACAAAAGCCGACCGACATCCTCCAAAAATGTCGGAGAAAATGTCGGAGAAAATGTCGGAGAAAATGTCGGAGAAAAAATAGAGACGGCACTTAAAGGGAAAGCCAAACGCGAACAGGATATTCTATTTCAGATTCGGACTAACCCTAGAGTATCATCTGCCGAACTGGCAAAGTTACTCAAAGTCACAGAACGGACCATCGAAAGAGACATTGCCCGTCTTCGTGAAACACACAAGATTAAGCGGCAAGGCGGAGACAAAGGAGGGGAATGGATTATCCTATAGATATTTATGTATTCCTAAATCCCCGCCCCGCTGTCGAAACTTGGAAGCTGGATGGAGCGGGCCTGCACGACCTTGGTTCCTGCCGGGACATCATGGGTAAGCCAGAGGTTACCTCCTATTATGCAGTCGTGACCTATCCGGACACGGCCAAGGATGGAAGTATTGGAATACACGGTGACATTGTCCTCGAGAATCGGATGGCGCGGCTCATCCACGGGATGCCCGGCATTGTCATAACTTAAATTGCGTGCGCCCAGGGTTACGCCCTGGTAAAGCATACAATGATTGCCAATGATGCTGGTAGCCCCGACAACGACACCGGTTCCATGGTCGATGGCGAAATATTCCCCGATTGTGGCAGCCGGATGGATATCGATTCCGGTTTCGCCGTGGGCCATCTCGGTCAACATTCTCGGTATGCACGGCACGCCGAGTCCGTATAGCCTGTGAGCCACACGATAATGCAGCATAACCTTTACGAGGGGATAGCAGAGTATCACCTCCCCCGGATTGGTGACCGCAGGGTCGTTATGGAGGACGGCGTCTACATCGGTTTCCAGAAGCCGGCCAATCTCCGGTAGAGAAGCAATGAAGGCGGAAGAGATACCGGCAACAGATACCGGTGCAGCGGTCCCGGACTTGGAAGACGGCATTCCGGGCCCTGGCGCCAGGCCGCCCTGCGCAGGTTCCATTATCGTGGCCATCTGTGCCTCGAGAATACCCCTAATCGCCTGCGGCCCGTCTATCCAGGTAGGAACATCGGAATAATCAGGAAATATGACATACTTCACAAGATCCATCATTCTTGCGAGTTCGTTTCTGCTTGGTGCCCTGTACATATTTCTATTCGAATAATCCTGTTGACAGATATCTCTCGCCGGTGTCAGGCAGAAGAGCCACAATCAGTTTGCCTTCGTTCTCCGGCCTGCGTGCAAGTTCGAGGGCTGCGCTGAAGGCCGCTCCTGAGGAGATGCCGGCAAGGATGCCCTCCCTGCGGGAGAGAAGCCTCATTCCTTCAAATGCAGCCTCATCTTCCACTGTCAAGACCTCGTCAATTACGTCCCTGTCCAATGTAGCCGGCACGAATCCGGCACCGATTCCCTGAATCTTGTGCGGGCCCGGATGTCCGGCGGAAAGTACAGGAGAGCCGGCTGGTTCCACAGCCACCACCTTTACGGCAGGATTGTGATTCTTCAAAGTTCTGCCAGTTCCGCTCACTGTGCCGCCTGTTCCCGCACCTGCGACGAAAATTTCGACAAGGCCCTCGGTGTCGTTCCAGATTTCCTCTCCAGTGAATTTTTCGTGGGCGGCAGGATTGGCCGGATTGTCGAATTGGCCGAGAATCACGGCTCCCGGAGTATTGTCACGCAACTCCGCAGCCTTCCTGATTGCTCCCTTCATCCCTTCAACGCCCGGAGTCAGTACAAGTTCCGCCCCGTATGCCTTCAGAAGGCTTCTGCGCTCACGGCTCATTGTGTCAGGCATAGTGAGAATGACATTGTAACCCTTGACACGGCCTATCCAGGCAAGGCCGACACCTGTATTTCCGCTGGTCGGCTCAATAATGGTCGCCCCCGGTGCCAGGACTCCCCTGGCCTCTGCGTCCTCAATCATTGACAATGCAATCCTGTCCTTGACACTTCCGCCCGGATTGAATGCTTCGACTTTTACTGCAATTCTGGCTTTCTGTCCTTCGACCCCGCTGATTTCCACGAGAGGGGTACGTCCGATAAGTTCGGTAATGTTCCTGTGTATCATAATGTTATAGTTTATTGGTTTTCTTTGGATTATTATTCGTCCGCAGTTCCGGACCCGGCAGGCGGGTACAAAAAAAGCCCGCCAGAGAAACTGGCAGGCCGAACTATTGCAACACCTATAGCTATGCAGCAGTTCTTTCACACCAGTCTCCCAGAGCGAAACAACAACAGCAACAGTTATTGGTATAAAGTCTCATAAATAATCTTGTCTTCCGCAAAGTTTGGAAATTGGATTCGAAAATGCAAATCAATTTTAGTAAAATTTCGAAGAAAATCCGTCTACCTGCCGGAGACCCTGGTTCCGATTGACCTTGAAGGTACAGGATCCGTGACAAATCGCCCATTTACGAGATGTCCGCTTTTCAACGCAGGGGGTGCAAAAGAAGTGGTGCTTGCACCGCTTAAATTGCCACGGACATATGCGCTGGAGGACTTGATTTTCTTCTGAATCCCGCTATCCCATTTCAGGAAGGCGGCCAGTTCCTCTTCTGTCCCGAAGACATTGGACTGCAACTTGCCGCTTGCCCTGAGATATTTATAGTAAATGGCCCGTCTGGAAGGGGCATTGAACATATATCCGTTGCCCATTACGCTGACAGAGCCGTCTTCTGTCGGCCGGCAATAGCCGAAGGAATAGGTGTAAGCTCCTTTGAACACACCGAGGGCTTCGCTGCTTTCATAGTTGTTGACCGTATTGAACAAATCTTTCCAATAGACGTTCTCCTTTGTTGTCAGAGGATAGTCAACGCCCTGGCTTTGCAGGTTTTCATCAATATATTTGTCAATATTGCGATACATTCCCTTTGATTGCAGACGTTCAAACAATGGGAAGTTCACTTCTATTGACGAAGAAGCATAGAAGTATTCATCACCAAGGGAAGCAAAACCGTGCCCACAGATTTCGTGCTGCATGATTTCATCCATCTCCTGCGAGTATCTTCCCAATGCACAATAATTCACCGAATAATATGGATTGTAATCTGTGCTTCCATACAGGGAGTAATGCATCACGCTTGTACCGGCCCTGCATTTCTGGTTGACTACGACAATGATGGTTGCCTTGTCCGCCCTCGGGCCGTTGTTGCCCAGTGCAATCTCGGCGTAGTCACCACTGCCTATGACTTCAATCTGGCAGGTTGCTGTCACGCCATCAGCAACTGCAGAAATTGTCGTTGTACCGACCAGCAAGGCGGTCACTGAACCGTCGTTCACAGTTGCGACTTGCGGGCCGGAGCTTGACCAGGTCACAGTTTTATAGGTGGCATCATCAGGAATCACGACCGCATTGAGCTTGATGGTCTCTCCTTTGCTCAATCTTGCCGAAGTCTGATCCAGTGTCACGCTAGCAACCGGGGTCGGTTCCACTGTCACACGGCAGCTCGCCGTCTTGTCCCCGGCCTTCGCCGTAATGCTGGCAGTCCCGAGTTTCAATGCTGTAATCACGCCATCCACCACCGTCGCCACCGTCGGGTCTGCGCTCGTCCAGGTTACAGCCTTGTCCGTAGCATCAACAGGAAGCACCGTAGCTTTGACAGTTACAGTTTCGCCGACTTTCATGGTGAGGGTAGTCACATTGAGATTCACCGACTTGACCTCAATCTTCTCCAATTCTTCTTCAGCGCAGGAAAAACAAAGGAAAAAACAACAATAGCTTGCTCCAAATAGAATTAATATGTCAATTGGTTATTATCAATTTA
>JBJEBV010000132.1:0-4709 GCA_051870395.1 Candidatus Cryptobacteroides sp.
GGACAATTCCGGCCGCAGTCCGTTGTCATTTTAATCGGCCGATTTTTCAAACTGCAAATTTAGAAGATTATTGGTAAAATGCCAATATTTTTTAACTTTTTTATTCAAAATATCTTCAATCCCGGCCCGAATGCTCCATTGACCCCAGCCAGAGTACCGCCTATTGACTTTCTGCCAAAAATAGGCACTAGAGCATGTTTTAGACTTATCTCCTATTGAAACGTTACAATTTTATACCACCTCGAATTGTAAAATGCTGTCCTTCTTATCGGCCGAATGAAATTACATTTTCCCGACTGTTGCGGACGCGGGGTAAGGCACGGTCACTTATAAGATGCCCGATTGGGGCTGGATTTCTGAAGCCGGAATTATTGTTTAATCGACAATCAACTTGTTTTATGAATGTGGACAAAACTTACTTGACTCCCCGCACGGAACGTCACAGGGTAACACTGGAGAGCGGCTTTCTGGCGGCCTCCGAGCAGGTGGAAAAAATCAAGACGGACGAACTGAACATAGAAGTTGAAGATTATCAGTCGTTCGAGAACGAAGTAACATTTGAATAAGCAAAACGCTATTGATTATGAAGAAGTTGAAACTTATTGTCATAGCGCTTTGCGCTATTGTTGTATCCGGTTGC
This sequence comes from Candidatus Cryptobacteroides sp., assembly GCA_051870395.1. GTDB lineage: Bacteria > Bacteroidota > Bacteroidia > Bacteroidales > UBA932 > Cryptobacteroides. Next base: position 641 of record JBJEBV010000132.1, read on the forward strand.
CAGAAGGAATTGACCTCTACCAGAGTGCGTGAGGGACTTCCAGCCAGTCTTGACATTATCATTGACCTTGGTAAAAGCGAGTCGCTCCAGATGACCAGGAGTATCTACGGCTACGAGAGCCAGATCAATGAATTGATGCTCATTATGTTCGAGGAGTCGAACGGGCGCAAGATGGTTATCGACCTGACAGGCAATCTGGCCGAGGGGACTGCTGACGGCACCTACGGCGGCCACAGGACTTATACTCTCGCCAATGCGGTAACGACCGACATTGACGGAAATGACCTGCTCAGCGGTACTTATAGGGTGTATTCGGTGGCGAACTGGAGTAGCCCGTTCTGCGGCCTGAGCCGTAACGGTCTTGCGGAGATGTCGGAGAATGAACTCAAGAGTGCGGTGGCTGCGAATGCCAAGGCTGCGATTCGTGTGACCGGCGACGAGAAGTTCCCGATGACGGGGTACGCCGAGGGCCAGACGATTCAGCCGGCAGAGGATGGCGGGAGTTCTATTGCGGTCAGCCTCAAGAGGCTTATTGCGCATATTGAGTTTAGTTTTGTGAATGACACCAGCCCGGAGAATGCTGAGAATCCGATTTTTACGCCATATTCATTCTCTGTGTACAATATCCCTACCAGCAGCTTCCTCATGAGCCAAGGCTCAAATGAGGGTGATAATATGTATGAGTGTGAGAACTTTGGTTATGTTGAGAACATTGAGATCAATGGAGCAAGCGGCATAGAGTTCTTTATGCTGGAGAATGTGCAGAACAAGCCTGACAACTGGCCAACTTCTATGACGGCCGCCCAGCAATATGCATTGAGAGACAGTTGGACGGGCGAGACATCTGAAGGAGAGACTCTCCCGATTGACAAGAACTGGGTCTACGCTCCAGAAACAAGCACGTTCGTGGTGGTCAGCGGAGAATATGAAGGAACTTCCTATACGGGCCGAGTTTCATACACTATTCATCTGGGAAATTTCTCCGGAACTTCGTTTGGCAACTCCGCTTCCGGCTATGACAACTTCATTGTCAACAGAAATGAGTACCAGCGCTATACGGTCACCATCAAGGGCGTCAACAATATTGTCGCAGAGGCAAAACTGGAGGAAGGAGACGGAGTACAGCCGGGTGCAGAAGGCACGATTACGACTATTTCCAAGACTGCCCAATTCGTGCTGGACGCCCATTTTGAGACGGGAATTCTAAGCTTTACGATACCGGCGGATGGTTTGTCAATGCCAACAATCATTGTCAAAACTCCTTATAACCTGATGACCCGATATAATCTCAAAGACGACTTGAGTTTGGTAGATTACCGTTGGGTGACGTTCACAAAACCATCAGGAGCCAATATCCTAGCTTCATATCCGGGAACGGGAAGTGCTTCACTTACGGACATAGTCGGACTCGGAATAGCATTGGCAAATCCATCAAGTTCAAGCCCTTACTACATGCTTACGGGACCTGTTGACGGAATGTACACTGTTTACACTCAGGCATTTGTAAACGAGTACTATTATGACAACCGTCCAGATGGCACTGCAGCATCCTGGCCAGAGTTTGTCAATAATGACAACCGTATGCTCATCTTCAACCCCGATGTAGAGACCTCGCCGGACGGCAATTCGGTGAATTTCCCGACATATCTGTTCCAGATTTCGCAAAGGTCAATCAAGACTACGTATGCAACCACGGATGCTTCGATGAACGCTTTCGGAATTGAAACATGGAATGAGACCGGGAAGATTGCCGTTGACAATGTCAATGCTTTAGACGCAGATAACGGATGGGAGAATTCAAAGACGTTGCTCGGTTCGTACAACAGTTGGCCGAACTTTGGATACACCTCATCAATCTCTGATAACAGCAAGGAAAGTCACGTTTTCTATTCTAGTGGTGACGGAGTGACTCTTGGGAGCGGATACTATGCTTGCCTGACAAGGAATAGGGATGAAAATGGAGACGGCACAATCGATGAAGCGGAGTTGAAATGGTATATACCTGCAGTCAATCAGTTCTTTTCGCTCTGGATGGGGCAAGATTATCTTCAGGGAGACACGCAGTTGTTTGACCCGAGCCTGATATCCTCCTTAACATCGGCTGACATGACAAAATATAATTTGCTTATGAGTTCCGGTGATAACAATACTGAATATTGGGCTATCGAAGGGGCATCTGTAGGAGGCAATAGCAATCTCAAAGGGGTTCGATGCGTGAGAAATCTTTCGGTTTTCAATGGTGTCCCGGCCGGCAATTCAACATTGTCAGGGAACGTAATCACCGTTACGGGAGCGAGTGCTGTCAGAACCACGAAAATGACTGGGGAATATGCTTCAGGGCATTCCGAGAGGGATGCAGACAATATTCTACCGGCCGCATTCGAGGTAGCGAGCGCAGATTTGTCAGGGATATACACTATTGCGCAGGTCAGGGACAATAGTCTCTGTGCGGAATACTCTCAGGATGACAATGCTGAGGATCAGGGTCAATGGAGGATTCCGAATCAGAGGGAACTGATGCTTATAAAACAATGGGGGATTTTGGGAAATTCCAACAATAGTTACGCCAGCCGTACTTTCTTCTCTGCAAGAAATAATTCAGGAGTCAACAAAATTGAGCCTTATGCATATCATCCGTATTCTGGCAGGTTTACTCTCGAAATAGGCAACTCTGCTTCCACTTCTGATTCGCAAGGAGCATATACAATCCGCTGCGTAAGGGATGCGAATCCCGTAACTCTCTCTAGTAGTTACGATGGATATCTGACTGGCGGCGACGAAATACTTTGACTTGAAATATTGATTGCGGGTAGAATAGATTATAAATATGAGAAAAGACCAGATTCTTTTTGCGGGAGCCGTCTTCTTGGCCATTGTTTCCTGTACCGTGGAACGGGCCGAGGAGAGTCCTGTCATCGGATTTGTGCTGGATGCCTCGATTGAGGGCTACGAAGATGCAGGGACAAAGACTGTAATCGGGGAGACCGACTTGGGTAATGCGTTGGTGCTGTGCTGGGAAGCCGGCGAGCAGATAGGCATTTACGGAGACGGAATTGAGAATGTCGCATTGACCGGGACAAATGCTGAAGTATCCGGCAAGACGACGTTTGCCACGACCGAGACGCTGGCATCTGTTCCAACTTGTGCCTATTACCCTTACAATGCGGAGTTCGGCCACGACCCTTCCGCAGAGGATAATACTGCTGCGGACCCTTCCGCATTGACCTTTTCGATTGGCGATACGCAGTTCTATTCTGGTCCTGAGTCGTTGGCGGCATACGACATCAAGACAGCCTCAGGGTTTACACGCCAGGATGACGGGACTTACAAGGCTGTTTTCAGCCAGAAGGCCTGCGTGCTGAAAATTGACATTGACCTTAGCGGGGTTGAAGAAATCTCTTCCAACGAGGCAGTGACTGCAGTTGGCATATCGAGCATGAGCGAAACTACTTGTCTTACAGGGGAATTCACGCTTGATATCACGGACTCGGATGCGGGATTGCAGCCTGGCGAATATGGCGTTTCGTCGGTTTATGTTGCTTTTGACGAGACTTTGGGAATATCAGCCGGCAGCAAAGCGACTGTATTCGCAGTTGTGGCACCAGGGGTCGCTCGTGGCGAAGAACTGTACTTCAGCATAGATACAGATTCTCACTATATTGAATTTGCAGCATTGAGTAAATGCAATTTCACGGCAGGGCGTTATTATACCTTGACATTGAACAGCACGACTATCGGGGCTGGTTGGCATTATGTAGAGGATGAGTCAGATCCGGAGTCGAAAGGCATCCGGGTGGAGGGCCCTGTTATCATTGATATCTCGGAAGAGGAGTAAGGGATTCAGATTGTCTTCATTCCTTGTCCAGCGAAAGAACTACATCAAGAGCCAGACCAGTGCATTCAGCAATGGTCTGGGCATCGACTCCTTTGGCCAGAAGGTTCTTTGCAGTGGACAACGCATTCTCCCGCCTGCCTTCTTCTCTACCTTCCTCTCGCCCTTCTGCCAATCCCTCCTCTCTACCTTCATTGTAGCAGATACTCTTTTCGTATTCGATATCCTGTTCGTTCT
>JBJEBV010000133.1:0-4695 GCA_051870395.1 Candidatus Cryptobacteroides sp.
CAGGCTGCCATTGCTCAGAGCAAATAGTCTGGCATAGCATATTTATGGGGCTGGCTATCAAATAGCCAGCCTCTTTTTGTATATTTGCATTGTTCGTAATACCAAGCAATCTTCATGAAAAGAATCTTTATCATCGGCATATTCGCCTGCCTTTCGGCGGGAGTGTTTTCGTGCAAGCACAGCGAGACTGCGAAATCCCCGGACAGGGAGGAGGCTAATCCTGCGGAATCCGTAGTAATCCTTTTCACCAATGACCTCCACAGCCAGATTGAGCCTATCGGCAAGGATGAAACCTACAATGCCGACAGGGGCGGCGTGGCCAGGATCAAGGTCCTGGTGGATAGCGTAAAAGCTGCGGAAAAGGCCGTAATAGTGGCAGATGCCGGGGATTTCGTGCAGGGGACATACTACTTCACGTGCCTGAATGGCGATGTGGAGATGATGGTACAGAAGGAAATCGGCTACGATGTCCGCACCATAGGTAATCACGAGTTCGACAAGAAGATTCCGGGGCTGCAGAGAATGTTGTCATTGAACGATGTCGCCACGGTAAGCAGCAACTATGATTTCAGCAGGACAGCATTGGCTGACGACATCAAGAAGTCCGTAATCATCGAGGCAGGAGGGCGCAAAATCGGATTCATCGGACTGGGCGTCAGGCTGAGCGGCCTCGTGGAACCCAGCGCCTGTGAAAATGTTGATTACTCGCTGCCTCTCAACAATGCGGACAAACTTGCCAAGTCATTGAAAGACAATGGGGCAGAACTGGTAGTTGCGCTCTCGCACCTCGGATACAACAGTGACATTACCTATCCTTACTATGACAGCGGAGTAGCCGCCGGAACGGAAAACATTGACTTAATAATCGGAGGTCATAGCCACACATTCATCCCGGAGGCGCAATACGTTGAGAATGAGGCAGGGAACCAGGTCCCAATAGTCCAGACCGGTTCCAAGGGCATCTACCTCGGATATATGAAGATTGACATGGCAAAGAGCGGCCGGCAAAGATTCTCATACCGCCTGATACCCGTTGATTCAAGGCTTGACAACCGGATTGACAGAGCGTTCGCCAGCAAACTCGGTTATTATTCGGAGCAGTTGGAGAAGTCCATGAATGAGGTACTCGGATATTGCCCGGACGCTTTGAGAAAAGGCAGTCCGCAAGGAACGCTCGGAAACTGGGCTACAGATGCGATGGTGGAAATGTGCGAGGATGTATTCGGAGAAAGGCCTGACTTCGCTATATGCAACAACGGCGGGTTCCGTGCGGAACTACCGAAGGGAGATGTTACTCGGAAAGGCATATACGCCGTGTTCCCTTTTGACAACAAGTTGTCTCTGGTAGAACTCACCGGAAGTTCGCTCCTGAACTTGTTTGATTCAATGGCCCAGTACACAGAGCCAATAAGTTCAGGTGTACAACTTGTAATCAAGGACAATGCAGTCAGCAGCGTCAAGATCGGCGGAAAGGCCATTGACCTCAATGCCAAATACAAGGTTTGCACGATTGATTACCTGATTAATAGCGGTAGATACTCGCTTGACGAGTGTACTTCCCGCCGGGACAGTTTCGACTATATCTATGATATTTTCTGTGACCACGTGAAGAAACTGACGGCCAGCGGGGAGAAGGTCCAGTCGAAAATTGACGACAGGGTGACAGTGCTGTAACGCCAAGATTTGCAGGAATGACAAATTATTATTACATTTGCATTCCTTTCGGACACAGGTAGAAACAGCTTCCAAAGGTTTCTTCCGATGACGGGCTCCTGTTATAAGCCTTCCGAAGGGGTTTTGCGAGCGTGTTGTAATTGGTAGCCAAGCCAGACTTAGGATCTGGTGCCTTTGTGCGTATGGGTTCGAGTCCCTTCGCTCGCACAAAAATAGCAGCCGAAATGGCTGCTTTTTTTGTGCCGCAAAGGGACCAGGGTCTTCGTATCCCCCAATCCTTCGGATAGCCCCCAAGGGCATGGGGAAAGTATTCCCCGCTACCCCTTCGGATTATTCTTCCGATTCCTTTTGTCTTCTGCGTGGAACATATTGTATTTCACGTATGGAGTTACGCCTATGCTCTCCATGTGGGCATAGTTCTGTTCACTGCCGTACCCTGAGTCAGCACAGATCTCATCGCTTTGGAAGCCGTATTTGTCACTGATGCCTTCCTCATCCATCTTCTCAAGGATTCTGTCAGTTCTGCGGGCCATTTCCTCGGATGTGAGTTCCTGCTGTTCCTCTGCGTTCTCAATTGCAAGGGCTTGCTCGGCTGATTCAAGAACGGCTTTCACGTTAGCCTCAAGTTTAGCCTTGTTCTTCTCCGAAAAAATCAATCAATGCTGCAAACTTTCAAAGGAACGGATATTCCTTTGATTCCCTTTGCCGACACCTTGAGCTGAGCATCTCCAGGGACCTCTCCGGCCTGGAGAATCACTGTCAGCATACCTCCGAAAGCATGCATCTGAGGCAGGTGGAAGAGGTCCAGACAAGTCGGATCTCCATTGGCTGAAGCCTTGTATGAAGCGGCTCCGGAAACGGTGAACCTGACCAGATTGTCTGCCGAAGGGCAAAGGTTGCCGTCCTTGTCCACTACTCTGACTGTCAGATAGCAAAGGTCCTTGCCGTCTGCCTTCAAAGCAGGGATTTCCTCGCATCCGGTGAATGAAAGTCCGCTGACCACCTCAATATGATGAGGTTTTCCAGCCGTGTGTACAGATTCCCCAGCCACAGCCTTGCCGTCATTGTCATAAGCCACGACCTTCAGTTCTCCCCTCTCGTATTTCACGCCGTCCCACATTAGCCTGTAACGGGGCTCATGGTTTTCCGCCTGAAGGCCTTCAGCCTTTGCCGTAGGAGATTTCCTGCGCCTTCCCTGACTCACTCCGTTCAGGAAAAGTTCGGCCTCAGGATATGAAGTATAGACAAATACGGGTATTTCCTCTCCTTCATGTCCTTCCCAGTTCCAGTGAGGGAGGATGTGAAGGGTCTGCTCAGTCCTGTTCCAGATGCTTCTGTACAGATAATATCTGTCCTTGGGAATGGAGGCAAGGTCTATGATACCGAACATTGAGCTATGGTTTGGCCATGCGTCAGTGTCGTAAGGTGAAGGCTCACCGAGATAGTCGAAACCGGTCCATACGAACTGTCCCATAGTCCATGGATAGTCATCGGCAAGGGCAAAATCTATGTCCGGAACATTGGACCATGCACATGCGTCAAGGTCATATCCCGAGCACTGATGGTCATCGTCCACGCTTCCGAATCTCTTTTCTGCCGGGATTTTGTAAACCCCGCGGGAGCTCACTGTAGAAGCAGTCTCCGAACCGAGGATGAAACCGTGAGGAAGGTCCTGATATGCTTCGAGATATCTGAATGTACGGTAATTGAGTCCGGGTATGTCTATAAGGGCAGCAAATCCATTGTCAAGTACGCATGAGACCTGGTCCATTCCACAGGTGCACGGACGGGTAGGATCCTCCCTGTGGCATATGTCCTGAAGGAATTTGGCGACCTTGTATCCCTGGGCATCACACTGGGTCGGTACTTCGTTGCCGATACTCCAGAGCGCTACACAAGGATTGTTCCTCCATCTGCGAAGCATCCTGACCATATCCCTTTCAGCCCATGTAACGCCTTCAATGTCAGATGGTTCATTAAAGAATCTGTGATATCCGTTCTGGCATTTTGCTATGTCCCATTCATCGAAAGGCTCGATCATCATCATGAAACCAAGTTCGTCGCAAAGATCCACAAGCTCGGGAGCAGGCATATTGTGCGACGTACGGATGGCATCGCATCCCATATCCTTCAGAATCATCAGCTGATGCCTCAGGGCCGACACATTGACTGCTGCTCCGAGAGGGCCGAGATCATGGTGGTTGCATACGCCCTGGAACTTACGAGGCTGTCCGTTCAAGAAAAATCCCTTTTCAGGAATGAATTCCATGGTACGGAATCCGAACCTTGTCTCATATACATCGACAAGCCTGTCTCCGTCATAAAGCTCCGAAACGGCACGGTAGAGGAATGGAGTCTCAGGGCTCCACAGCTTAGGATTATCAACTATGAAATTCTGCACAAGCGGCTGTCCTTCACCGGTCTTTCCGGCAAAGGTCTTGCGGGCTGCAAGGGCTCCGTCCGGAGCATAGATGGAAGTGGTTATCTTCAATGCACAACCTGTTCCTCCTGCCACCTCGGTCTCCAGATGGACAGATGCATAGTCCTTTCCCACATGAGGAGTGGTGATATGGGTTCCCCATACAGGCACATGAACCTTGTCAGTCGTCACCAAACGCACATTCCTGTAAAGTCCTGCACCCGGATACCAGCGTGACGAGAAAGGCTTGTTCTCGAGTCTTACGGCAAGATGGTCCGCCTCTCCCGGAGCATTGAGGAACTCCGTGACATCGACATGGAACGAGCTATAACCGTAGGGAGAGAAACATACCTCCACTCCGTTGACATATACATGGGCCTCGCTCATGGCTCCGTCGAAGACAAGCTCGGCAGTCTTGCCCTCAGGTACATCGAAAGTACATCTGTACCAGCCGACTCCCATGTACGGTAGACCTCCTGTACGGCCTGTCTTCAACGTGGCGACAGTCTCAAAATTCTGTGTCACGGCAACTTTCTGAAGATCGTTCTCAATATCGAAAGGCCCCTTGATGGCCCAGTCATGAGGGACGGTGACACTTTCCC
>JBJEBV010000134.1:0-4643 GCA_051870395.1 Candidatus Cryptobacteroides sp.
CCTTACTGTTTACATTTCCGGCGTCAAAAAACCTGTCATACTGCGTCTCAGGGGAACTGCGCATACCAAGAAACAGCCTCTCTCAGAGCTTTACCCTGTCAGAAGAGGCTTCATGGGACTGAAAAGCGATGACATCAAGCTCGGGAACCTCTCCCAGGGCAGTCAGCGTTCCGATGCCGTCAAGGTCGCTAATCTTGGCCAGGCACCGCTAAATGTCCAGTTTGCCGATGTCACGCAGGGATTGCAGATTTCAGTCACCCCGAATCCTGTACCGGCCGGGCAGACTGCCACAATGTCATTCATCGTTACGGCTGACCGCACCAAATGGGGCAAGAACTACTACTACGCTACTCCGGTAGTAAACGGACGCAAATACTCACCATTGGGAATATGGACATTCACCAAAGAGGATTTCTCCGGCTGGCCAGATGACCAAATCGCTGACGGACCCAAGCCGATATTTGAGACAAGTTCATTCGATTTTGGCCAAAGGCGCAGGGGAGACAAGTTTCCCGCCACATTCAAAGTCAGGAATCTCGGCGGGAGTACGCTCAAGATATACAAGGCTGACCCGGAACTTGCAGCGGTGACCCCTGAACCATTCCCGGAAACCCCGTCAGGCAAAGAAAGTATCCTGAAATTCAATGTGGATTCTTCCACATTGCCATACGGGGAAGTCAGCATCCTCGTTATCCTGACCACTAACAGCCCTCTCAGGCCAATTGTCAACATTCACATAAACGGAACCATAATCTAACCTGAAACAATATATGATTCAGATTATTCTTGATGCCCTCAAGGAGACACTATCCATCTGCCTCCTCGTAATGCTTATGATGACCCTCATTGAAGTATTCAATGTGACCACAAGGGGAAAATTATTCAACAGGCTTTCCGGAAGCAGAATAGGCCAGGTGGTCCTCTGCGCCATTCTGGGTGTGCTCCCGGGCTGCCTCGGAGGCTTTGCCGGAGTATCCCTCTACACTCACAGGATGGTGGGTTTCGGAGCTCTTCTGGCAATGCTGATAGCCACGGCGGGAGACGAGTCAATATTGATGCTCTCCCTTTTCCCGGGCAAGGCCCTGGCAATGTTCGCCGGCCTTTTCTGCTTTGCTGTAATCGTCGGAATCATTACGGAACATGTCATCGGCAAGTCCAACAGGCACCCTCTCAAGGGTGACAGGCATATTGACGACAATTTCGAGATACACGAATGTGATGAGGAAGGCCATGAGGAACACCAAGAAGAAGGCTTCAGGCACAAAATTGTGCATTTCTTCACCGACCATCTCTGGAAGCACGTCATCAAGAGACATCTGCCGTCCATTTTCGCCTGGACATTCGGCGTGCTCCTCGCCGTCGGCCTGCTTTCCGCATACGTGGACATTGAAGCCTGGATAAAGGGCAATACGGGCATTATGATATTGATTGCCGTTCTCGTAGGTCTCATTCCGCAGTCAGGACCGCATATCGTTTTCGTGACAATGTTTGCGAACGGGCTTCTTCCTTTCTCTGTCCTGCTTGCCAACACCATTTCACAGGACGGACACGCCTGCCTTCCGCTGATTGCCGAAAACAAAAGGAGCTTCGCTTATGCGAAACTCCTCAAATCTGTGCTCGCCATTGTGGCGGGCTTTATTGCGATGATTGTCTGATTACTCAGCCTCGGCGGTGTTTCCTGGACGCATCACGATAGTCTTGACTGAACCAGAGCTGAGAATCTTGCCGAGAATGTGCTGGAGATCCTCAGGCTTGAGGCTGTTCACAGCATTCTCATAGTCCACATCATAGTCAATGCCGAGGAACTCACGGTTCCTGAGAACGCTGAGCCAGTGATTGTTGGTGATACGTGACTCAGGAATGTTCTTCTGGAGATTCTTCAGGGCCATGTCGAACTCCTCCGCTGTAGGTCCCTCGCTGGTGAGAGCCTTGAGGTCCCTGAGGCTCAGTTCAATGAGTTTGTCGGCTGCTGTAGGGCTGGTCTCGAATGCCACCTGAATCATTCCGTTCACCTTCGGGAGCGGGCTTATGACAGTGTATGCGGATGCTCCGTATGTGCCGCCCTCATCTTCCCTGAGCGACTTCACATATCTCATGTCGAGAATGTAGTTGGCTGCTGACAATGCAACTTCGTCAATCATCCTGTACTCGTCGAGATATGCGCTGAAGACTTCGATTACAGTCACCTTAGGGGTCTGCATATCCACATTGAAATCATCAACTGCCTCTCCGGCTACGATGTCAGTGTGCGGATCTTTCCAGGCAAGAGCCTTCTTGCCCTTCTTGATGGAGCCGAGATACTTCTCCACGAGAGGACGGATTTCGTCAATGTCGAAATCTCCGCAGATGGTTATGACAGCACCGGCTGCATCATTGAAGAGCATCTTGTAATCCTTCTCCATTGTCTCGAGACTGGCCTTGGCAATAGTCTCCTCGCTGATGAGGGAAATGCGCGGATTCTCGCCGTAGAGGATTTTGTTGGCATGCATTCCGAGTTGGTACTGAGGCTGCTTGACATAGTTCGGGATGATGGCCTCAAGCTGCTTGATGGCCTGTCCGTACTCCTCGCTGTCAAAACGAGGGTCAGCGAAGTAAAGATAAACCAACTGGAGAGCGGTCTCGAGGTCCTGTGTGGTGCTGCTGCCCTTCACACCGTGACGGAGACTGCTGATATACGGGCTTACGGAGAGATTCTTGCCTGAGAGCATCTTGCTGACCGTTGTCCCGGAGAATCTTGAAATTCCGCAGAATGACTGGAAACTGCCCCATACGTTGCCGTCGAAGCTGGCGAGGTCACCAGTAGGGATGAGCGACGAACCACCTTCCTTGTAAAGGTCGAAGACAATCTTGTTCTTCTCAATGTCTGAAGGCCTGAGAATGACCTTGAGGCCGTTCTTCAATGTCCATACGGTGCTGCCGTATTCGCCTTCGGCCACTTTCTTCACGGAGCTTCCCTTGAGGGCTGACTTGTCAAGGAAGTCCTTCTCTATAGCCTCAGCCTCGTTCGGCTGGATGTCGGAGGCGTTGACCTCGGCAATTACCCTGAGGAAGTCAGACTCTGAAGGATGTGAGAGACCTTCCTTCTCAGGAGCCTTGTAGATTACTACGAGGTTGGAATCAGGAATCATTCCCTGAGCCACTGTCTGGTTGATGGCCTGGGACGGTACCATCGCCAGAATCTGCTTAACGAGCTCATACTCATCCTGTGGCTTCATATAGTCATAGTTGTCGAAGAAGTTGTTGATGAGCGGACGGACAAGCTCGGCATTCTTCCTGGTGTCAGCCTTCTTGGCGGCGTTCTCGTAACCTGAGAGAATGTCGCTCTTCGCCCTTTCGATTTCATCGTCGCTGAAGCCGTACTTCTTCATTTTCAGCATTTCTGTGTAGAATGCCTTGAATGCAGGAAGCGCTTCGCCTTCCTTGGCGCCAATTTCGCCATACTGAGCCTCCACTGTCTCGCAAAGGTTTCCTATGCCGAATGAAGCATTGAGGAACGGAGAACCCGGCTTTGCGGAAATGTCCTCGAACCTCTCGCTCATCACCATTGAAATGATGCTCTTGATGAGGTCGGTCATCTTGCCTATGACTGTGTTGTTGTATGCCTCAGGAAGCGGCTCGCCCTTCCAGAACACTTCCATGGACGTATTGACAGCCTCAGGGTCAGTAAGGATACCGATGACAGGCTCTTTGTTGCCCGGAACTGTTATCACGTCCTTCGGCTTAGGGTCTGCAACTGCCGGAATGTCGGCGAAAATGTTGCGGATTTTGCCCTCAACTGCGTCAACGTCAATGTCTCCTACTACGATAAGGGCCTGAAGGTCAGGACGGTACCAGGTATGGTAGAAATTGGTGAGGCTCTCCGGCTTGAATGTGGCGAGGTTCTCCTGGCTGCCGATAAGGGTGCAGGAACCGTACTTGGAGTCGCCATAATAAAGAGGAAGTGACTTCTCGTGCATTCTCCAGCTTGCATTCCTCCTTGAGCGCCTCTCCTCGATGATGACGCCTCTCTCCTTGTCAATCTCGGCAGGGTCGCAGGTGACAAAGTGAGAATAGTCGTGCATGATCAGGATGCAGGTGTCAATGACGGTTTCCCTTACGAGAGGAATGTTGGTGAGCATATAGACAGTCTGCTCCACTCCGGTGCTGGCATTTACATTGCCGCCGAATGATGCACCGATGCTCTGGAGATAGTCAAGGATACCCTTGTCAGGGAAGTTCTTGGTTCCGTTGAAGCACATGTGCTCCAGGAAATGCGCAAGTCCGTCCTGGTCAGGTGTCTCCTGGATTGCACCTACATTGGTGGCAAGATAGAACTCGGCACGTCCTGCCGGGTTGGCGTTATGCATGATGTAATAGGTCATTCCGTTCTCGAGGGTTCCCTTGCGGACCGCAGGGTCGTTCGGAAGCACTTCCACCTGCTGTGCTCCGGCATTGAACGAGAATGCGAGCAGCAGGGTGGTTACAATAATTGACAATTTTTTCATTTCTAAAATATCGTTTGAATTATTAATTTTCCGAAAGGTAGTAATAATTTTACGAATAACAATAAAAAATATACGAAATCGTACAAAAATTCCCGCTGAGTGAGCGAAAATATAACGCAAGTTATAAAATATAATGGTGTTTGGCAAAAATAAATCATT
>JBJEBV010000135.1:0-59409 GCA_051870395.1 Candidatus Cryptobacteroides sp.
TTTCCCACCCGGAATCATTGAATTCCGGCAACTGCGCTGCAACGGCATCTCCGAGATGGAATTTCCATCCTTTTTCGAGCAAGGTCTCGCTTCTCTGCGCCGAAGCATCAAGTACAGACAAGCAAACAGCCGTGACGCACAACGCGGCACGGCATGCTGAATACTTGAAATCAATATTCATATATAATCTGTTTTAGTGATTTAAATAGGGTTATTCAACGACTTCCAATACTGCCTGACGGCCTCCGGCCATGATGCGGTACTCTCCGGTGTCAAGGTAGCGACGGCCTGTCCTGTCCACGAAACCGAGGTCGCGCATCGGATCGATTTCGAATGTGAATGTCCGGGATTCCCCGGCCGGGATATTCTGCTTTTCAAAATATTTGAGTTCCTTGACAGGGCGTGTGATATGGCTGTACGGATCGCAGATATACCAAAGGACTGCTTCCTGACCGTCACGGCTGCCGGTATTCCTGACCTCGATTCTGGCTGTAAGCTTGTCTTTGCGGCTGACTTTGTCGCTGCTGAGACTGAGTTCTCCGTATTCGAATGTCGTATAGCTGAGTCCATGGCCGAATGCGTATAGAGGCTCGCTCCGGATATCCTTGTAGAGACCCTGTGTACCACGGCGGCCGCTGTTCCTCCTGTTATAATAAATAGGTATCTGCCCAGTGCTGTACGGAAATGTAATGGCAAGCTTGGCTGAAGGATTGTAACGCCCGTCGAGTATGCCGGCCACAGCCGGTCCTGCCATTGTTCCGGGATGCCATATCTGGAGGATTGCATCTGAATTTGCCTCAACCTCACGAAGGTCAACAGGACGTCCGCTTGAGACCAGAACAACCACTGGCTTTCCGACAGCCCTGACTGCCTTGAGAAGGTCTATCTGGACCTGGGGAATCTCAATCGTGGAACGGGAGCAGTTCTCTCCGCTCCAACCGGCCTTGTGTCCTATGCAGACCACGGCTACATCAGACCGGCGTGCCGCACGGACTGCCTCCTGGAAACCTTTGCGGTCATCCCCTTCGAATGCGCAGCCATCAGAAACTGAAACCTTTCCGGTGAACTCTCCAAGCAGCCCGTCTGCGATACTGGTCACATCCTCAGTGCGACCCCTGCCTCTCCAGTTGCCGTTGTGCTCTGCCTGTGTCCTTGCGAACGGACCTATGAGAGCAACATCACAACTCTTGTCCAAAGGAAGCACGCTTCCCTCATTCTTCAGCAGAACCATGGTCTCAGAAGCGGCCTGCTCGGCAAGGCGAAGGCTTTCAGGCAGGAGATAGCGCTCTGATTCTGGTCTTTCTTCTATGTACGGATGTTCGAAAAGGCCGAGTCTGAATTTGATGCGGAGCACCCTGCGTACGGCATCGTCAACCTGTGACATCTTCACTTTTCCTTCATCAAGAAGTTCAGGGATATATTTCTTGTAAAGGTCATCCACCATGTCCATCTCGATACCGGCGTTGAAGGCAATCTCAGCGGCTTCCTTGTCATCGGCTGCCATGCCCTGGTTCCTCAACTGGCGTACTGCGTCCCAGTCCGAAACGACAAAGCCATCGTGCCCCCATTTTTCCTTGAGGATTTCAGTAAGGATATAATGATTTCCGGAAGCAGGAGTGCCGCTGATATTATGGAAAGCACTCATCAGGGTTGCCGCACCGGCCTTTACACCGGCCTCGAAAGGAGGAAGATATGTATCCCAGAGTGTCTGGTCTGAAATCTCAGTTGGAACATAATCCCTTCCTGCCTCGGAAGCGCCATATCCCACATAGTGTTTAAGGCAGGCTGCAATGGTGTTTTCGGCTGAAAGGTCATCGCCCTGATAGCCCCTGACCGCAGCCTGGCAATATACCGATGCTGCATATGTATCTTCACCATATCCCTCCATCACCCTGCCCCAGCGCGGATCGCGGGCGACATCCACCATAGGAGAGAATGTCCAGTCCACTCCGCAGGAATATGATTCGGCTGCGGCAACAGCGCAACTCCTGCGCACAATATCCGGATTCCACGAGCATGCCTGGGCAAGTGGTATCGGGAAAATGGTACGGTATCCATGGATGACATCGTGTCCGAAAAGAATCGGAATGCCTAGGCGGGACTCCTCCATGGCCTTTTTCTGCATCTGATTCCTCAGCACAGCATCGTCGCCGAAGTAGATGAGGGAGCCGATTTCCGCAGGGATTTCCCTGACGGCCTCCCCGAGATTGTTCTCGATGGTGTTGCGGCCTATGGTGTATTGGTTCAGCTGGAGCAGCTTCTCTTCGAGAGTCATCCTGCCGAGCAGGTCTTCAATGCGCTTTTCCAGAGGGGCGTCAGCGTCTTTGTAAATCATTCTCCCCGACTCGCAAGAAGCAAAGACAAGAGGGAGCAAGACTAATAAGGATTTCAGATGTTTGTACATGGTCACTAGTATTATGGGTACTCCGGCAGGCGGAGGGAATGTAAATGTAATGAATTTCTATTCTCCTGCAAGTTGTTGATACCAATCATGCATGATATACCAGGCCTTTTTGCGCTCGCCTCGGTCTGAAACCAGACCTTTTCTGTTCCATCCGTCCTGATTTGTCGGATGGAAACGGAACGGAGAACGGAAATCGTAAAGAATCCATGGGGAGACTCCGGCAAGATTGGGAATATGCTTGAACATTTCAAGGTTGTCACGGTAAAGTTTGGCCTGATAGTCCTCGCTCCAGCTTGATGCAACATTCTCATCACCAGACTGGCCATACAGAGCCTCGCCACCGAACTCCGAAATGATGACAGGTTTGCCGGGAGCTACATTCCAGACACATTGCGAAGGATCCACTGGCCATGGAGCATACCATCCCATATATTTATTGAAAGATATGACATCCAGATCATCCACGAGTTCATCTTCAATGCGGAATTCCCCATATTTTTCCTTGAAATACACATTGTCGAAAGCAGCGGTGTAGAGCCTCGTCGGGTCAATACTGCGGGCAAATGCCAATTCCTTACGGAGGAAAGCGTTCCTCGAAGGAGATGGTCTTGTCTCATTGGCAATGCCCCAGAAGCCTACGGCGCAACGGTTGCGGTCGCGGCAGAGCATCTCGGAGAACATATTCAGGGCCTTGTCCATTGTGGCTGCATTGTCGAAATCTATGCCCTGCCATACGGGGATCTCCTGCCACAGGATGATGCCCTTTCTCTCTGCTAGGCGGACAATGTATTCGTTCTGCGGATAGTGAGCAAGGCGTATCATATTGACTCCCAATGCTTCAGCTTCGGAAAGGAGCATCTGTGCATCGGCCTCGGAGAATGCCCTGCCACGGCGCTGAGGTATTTCTTCGTGGAAGGAAACGCACCTCATGAAGATCGGTTTGCCGTTTACAAGAATCTTCGTTCCATCAACAGACATGGTCCTGAAACCTATTTCTTCCCCTATGGCATCTTCCCCGAAAGAGAGTCTTACCTTGTAGAGTTTCGGGTTGCCGGGCTCCCATCTGTCCAGTTTCTTGACCTTGAACGATGTTTCAGCCCTGCCGTCCCCGCCAACCGGAACACTGCGGCACACTCCAAGTTCCGGAATCTCGATGCATACCTCTCCTGAAACAGCCCTGTCCACTTCCACCCAAGCGCGGATCAGCGAAGGGTCATCCCTGTCAAGACGAATGAAATAATCCCTGACATATGACTCAGGCGTTGTTATGAGCATCACGTCACGGGTTATTCCTCCATAATTCCACCAGTCGAATGCCAGAGCCGGAATTGCATCGACACTGCGGCGGTTGTTGACCTCGACCACGAGGAAATTGTCGCCGTCGAGCAGTTTGTCGGTAACCTCGATTTCGAACGGAGTGAAGCCGCCTTCATGGGACATCAGATATTCTCCGTTGAGATAGACCTTGCATCTGTAGCTGACTGCTCCGAAATACAGGAACTGCCTCTGAGAAGGTGATTTACGGGCATCGAAATGCCGTGCATACCAGACTGCTCCCTCATAGTATTCGAGCTTCGGGTTCTGGCTGTTCCAGTCGCCCGGGACATCGAGCCTGAGACCGCCCTCGAATGAATATTCATAGAAATCGGTATTGCCTGAAGGTTTCCTGTTGCGGTAGATTTCCATTCTTTCGCCCTGGTCGTACAGGTCCACTATGGCATCCCATTTCCCGTTTAGAAGGTGGTGGGTTCTTCCTGGAACATTGGTCATGAATGATGTGGAGGCCAATGAGGGCAGGGTTATGGCGATGAGGGTGAGGAGTGTTATTAGTTTTCTCATATATATGATTTATAGTTTATTATCCGTATAGATGCCCGATCAGGTCGGGCATGACGGGGGTGGCGGGCATGACGTGGAGGGCGTCATTGCCGGCTTGACCGGCAATCTCCTGCATGAAGAGGGTTATTCCACCAAGCTGTCAATCACCGGCTTGACAAGACCTTCCATCACAGTGTATCCCGCCTGGTTAGGATGACACCTGTCTGAGGTATATGCCGAATTCAGTCCTCGGTCCGCATCCACCATTGATGAGTAATAATCCACATAAGAATAGCCGTTGGTCTGGGCAAGGTTGCGGATTCTCTCATTGAGGTCAGCAATGCGGTCCTCCGGATGAACGGATGTGGCCCAATAATAATAGTTGCATGGAAGAAGAGAGCAGAGTATCACCTTGATATGGGCCTCGGTAGCCATCTTGGCCATGGTCGCAATATTGGAGAGCACATAATCATTGGTTGTCACACCTCCGTTTCCGGCTATATCGTTGGTGCCACAGCATATAACCACGGTCTGAGGCGACTCAGCAATTATATCCGCCTCGAAACGAGCCAGAATCTGGGTGGAATTCTGTCCGCTGATACCCTTGTTGAGATAGCCGTTTTCGGAGAAGAATTCAGGTTGTCCGGTAGAAGTTTTCCTCCAGTTCTCCGTGATGGAATCACCCATGAATGCCGCTGGAGGCCCAAGAGGGGTGATTTCAACAGTATGCATATAACGGGCATTGGTCTGGATCATATTCAGGGTGATGGTAGCTGTACCCTTGTCCGTAGATATGAACCTGAACGATGCTGCAGCGTCATCGGAAGCTTTGATGTCCGAGTTGCCGAGGATGCGGATGAACTGATATGAAGACCTGTAGGATTCAGGATCGGAGTCATTTCGGTCTTGGATTGATCCGAGGTATGAAATCTCTTCCGAATGGTCGGATTTGACTTCGAACCTGTAATATTTGGCCTCTCCTTCTTCTGCATCGAAGCTTATGCCTCCGAAAGTCCATTTGCCCTTGCCGCCATAAACACCATCCACACTCTGGTGCTCACCATACAGGGCACAGAATGTGACGGATTGTATTGTGCAGGCATGCCAACTTCCTGATTTGGTATCAATTACAAGTCTATGCAGGCCATCAAGAGACAATGACGTAGCAGCACCGGTAACAGAGGCCTTGCCGTCTGATGAGAGTTCCCATTTGCGACCATAGTCATCTTCGAGAGTTACTTCTCCCGGAGTGAAATCCAGGAAAATTTCGAAAAGTCCATCCTGAAGATTGTCGGCGGAGTCATAGACTTTCGCAAGTTTGATTTTCGATGCCTCAGACAGTCCTTCAGAGGCTTCTCCATAGATGTACATCGACATTACCGATTTGTTGGAAGGGGTTTCCCCATTGCATGAGACCAGTGGGAAAATCAATGATGCCAATGCAAGCAAATGTTTGATTCTCATAGACTTGATATTATTTAACTGAATATTCATATACTGCGAATGAATTAGGTTCATCGAGGGAGAATGTCACAGTTCCGTCGGGAGCGGCTTTGGCCGTGAAGGCCTTTCCTGAGCCACAAAGAGGCTTGAAGGATATTTTGTCACCAGCTTTGAACCATGTGCGCACGGACGAGGTTTCGGCGCCATTGTCTTCCCTGAAAATGATTACATAACCTTTGGAGGCGGAGCATATTGATTGGAATCCGGTCCATGATGTCCCGGAGGGCTGATCTCCTACAGGGAATATGTAGCCTTTGTGGAAGTCCTCACTGAAAGTTTTGTAAGTATTTATCAATGAAGCGGTTGAATATGCTTCTTCCGGAAGATTTGATGCCTCCATCCATGCAAGAGGCTGGGCAGCCATGGTAATGGCGAACAGGTAGTCAAAACTGTAGCCTGACGGGGCGAAGCGGTCGCCGGAAGGGTATTTGGAGGCATTGCGCCATTTGTTCAGGAACTCTATCTGGATTTTCTCGGCAGGGACATATTTTGAGAGGGTCCACAGGTTGCGGAGGGTCCAGTAAGGGTAATAATTGCCCCAGTCGGTGTAACGGTTCTCAAGGAATATGTTGCCGTAGTTGTTGAAATAATGATAGCCTGCGCGGCGGCCTGCCGTTGCATCAAGGTTGAAAACGACCTCTCCCCCACTGCATTCCATCACCTTGTCGAAAAGGTTGCGCAAATTGGTCTCAGCCTTTTTGGTCGGTATCTGGAGGCCGTCTATCTTGAATACCCTTATACCGTATTCTTTGTAAAGGCCAAGAATTGCATCGGCATCCTTCTCCCAATCCTCGAAATCGTTCTGGACGCTCGGATTGAACCATAGTCCTACATCGACACCGAGTTCGGATGCCCTTGAAACCACCGGAGCGAGTCCTCGAGGGTATTTTCCCTTATCCGGTGTCCAATAGTCATGGTTGTCCCAAATATTTTTGAAAGAGCCTTTTGCCACCGCTGAATTAGGACTTTTACCGGCCTGCCATCCATCGTCTATCTGGAAAAGGGTGATGCCTAAGCGGGCAGCCCTCTCAATCTCCTCAAGGCAGAATTTTTCGTTTACTTTTGAATCCTGGCTGCGGTCTCCCCATGTGTTCATCATCACCATTTCATCCCTGTCCGGAACATGCTGGCGAATGTGCTTCTGATATGAACGCAGCGCCAGATTGGCTGACAATTCACCTTGTCCATAAACTCCCAAGACACAGGAATATGCCTTGGTCCACACCTCTTCAGACAAATCTTTGGGACTCAGCCCCAGGCCTGTCACCATCAGATGACCGTAGTCCGTAATGAAATCAGATCCACCGTACGACAACTGTACCGAAGAGCATGGGGCTTCTTTCAGGAAGAAGAATCCGTCACCCTCAAGACCATCAGTAGCAAAAAGCAGGTTGCCACGCCATGATGTCTTGTGATAGGATATGAACTCCCTTTCTGTCACGAGGTTGTTGTGCCAGTCTGTGACATCGAGAAATTCCACGGCTTTGCAGCGCCAGTGCATTCCTGCGAAATTCAGGCGGTCCAACAGGGATGCCTCCGGACGAGTATTGGTATCCTCGGCAAATTCAATGTTTTTCCTGTCTGCGGCATTTTCAGCCTTGGATGTCGAGACCGGGGACATGTCACCTCTGAGATATGTGTCACAGGCGATTGCCGGCACATTGTCATAGACACGGTATTCGCGGCGAACTTCCAGTCCGCCAAGGCTGTAGGTGATGACGGCTTTGAGGAAGGAAGGATGAAGATTGTCTCCGACTACCGCCTCGGTGGTGAACTTGCCATCCACCGCTGCAGGAGCCTTCTCCATCGGAACGAAATCAGGAGCTGGCTTCACACTGGTCCTGGTGCGGCCTTCCTCCTTATTGGTCAGGCTCAAGGTCTTAAGATTGCCTCCGTTCCAGTCGAATGTCCTCTCTATGAGGCTGTTGCCGATTCGGAATACACCATCTTCGAGGGTGGCGTAGCAGGTGGTAGTGCCTGATTGGGCCGACACGCTGATGGCAGTCAGAGCGGCTGCCATCAGTGTTGATATGGATTTAATGAGATTCATTGTCAAAAACTACGTAGTTATTCTGAATGACACAGATACAGGCCTCTTAAGATTATTCATGAACCTTCGGAGCATCCAGCAGCCGGTTGGCCCGGTTGAAAGTCTGGTCGTTGAGTCCCTCGTATTTTCCGACTCCTTGCCTCATTAGTTCCTTCAGTTCCGGAAGATGATGCTGGTACACCTGCCTCGGAAGACATCCGTTGGCCTTGCACAGTGAAGCCGCCATTCCCACGACCTCTCCCATCATGCCTGTCGTACGCATAACCCTCACTGTACCAAGGGCTACATGAGTCACGCTTATGTTCCTGCCTGCCATGAAAAGATTGTCGATATTCCTCGAATAGAGGCATCTGTACGGCACCGTGCAAGGATATATCCAATTATGAACGGTAGCGGCCTTGAACTCAGCTCCGGGGAATTTCTCCGTGTTCTTCGGATCAGGGAAATGGAGGTCGATGCTCCATGAAGAAGTGAAAGATCCGTCTTCGTGGAATACATTCTTGTCTATGTCATCCTGCTTCAGGACATAATCGCCGAGCAGACGGCGGGATTCCCTTTTCCCTGCGATATATGCCACCCAGTCCAGTTCGCGGTTGGCATAGTCGGCTTTCTTGGAATACTGGTTCTTGAGGAAACTCCAGTTGGAATACACTACAAGGAGTCCGTAATCCCTGATTCTTTCCGCATCATGAATCTGGTCGAAATTCATTCCGGTTTCCCATTGCCACTCGCCCATCCTGACCTTTTCGCAATTGCCTTCATTGAACTCCACGCCATACGAAAACTCCGGGAATGAAGAAGGTTTCTCAGTCTTGCGGGAATACCACTGTACCGATGCTCCCATAGTCATCTTGTCGGCGACTTCCGGGGCGAGGCTCTCGCCATATTCCGAAGCCGCCTCACGACCCATAAGGAAATCAGCCCCGGCAAGATAGCCCAATGTACCGTCTCCCGTACAATCCGAGAAAAGCGGAGCCTCGAGCCATATTTCCTCTGCAGTCTCGATATGGCGCACAAGCACAGCGGCAATCCTGTTACCATCCATCCTCACCTGCACTGCATGATATGGAGCATACAATGACACATTCTCCTCAGCATCAATAAATTCCTGTTTGCGTTTATCCTCATAATTCGAAGCAGGCTGGGCATTGCCGGCCTTGGTATGCCCGAACTCGCGTATCATCCTGCCCAAACCCTTGTTAGGCCCAAGCTCGATATGTCCGCCCAGATGAACCCTGACCTCCGCGCTGTTGTTTCCTCCAAGCACCGGACGGTCATTCACAAGGGCAACCTTACAGCCCAGACGGGCTGCCGATACAGCGGCGCACATTCCTGCGATACCGCCGCCGACTACCACCATATCATATCCCGACTGCACCTGAGGCTCACCAAGCCCGATAGACTCACGCCTGAAAGCATCAAGTTCATCTCCCCCTGCGGGCAGGACTGGATCCTTGTCCAATGTAAGGCAGATTGCGTCACAACGTCCGTCAAATCCGGTCATGTCACAGAGGGCAAGCTCGGTCTCCCCGGCCTTCAGTTTCAGGCTTCCAACATTCTGCCACATCCAGCAATCGCCGGTTGTACCAAGCTTTGTCTTGAGAGTCTTGCATCCCACTCTCACCTTGAATGCACCGGGGCCTGCTTCACTGGTCCATGGCGAAGTCCAGTTATATGTCCTCACCCATACGGTCCACACCCCGTCACAAGGGATGTCAATCCGGGTTACGGCATCCTCAACCGGCACTCCCATTCCATGCGCAAGCAAATATGGGGAACCCATCAGGTCCATGAACTGCTGGTCCACCGACCAGCCCCCTTTGGATGCAAAGCTCTCTGCCTCGACGAACACCACTCCGTCCATGGCCCGGACGGTCTGCAGGCCGCAAAGAAGGGCCGCTATGACTAACAATCGTTTCATGATATGATTTGGGATATTATTCAGATTTTGATATTACAATGGCGCTTACATGGCCCTCAGCTGCCTTCCCGGTATCGATTCCCGTGACTTTGAGTGTCATTTTCCCGTCTGATGACGGTTTCACGCCTTTGAATGTTGCCTGGTAGGAATCATATGATGTCACGGCATCGAATGTCTTGAGTCCCTGTTTTACCGACTGCGCATCTGACTCGGATGCTCCTGACAGGACAAACTGTGTCTGCCTTGCATCTGCGCTTCCGTTGAAACGGACAGCCAGCACGCAGACATCGTAGCTTGTAGAAGCCGAGAAGCCTGAAAGGACTATAGATGCAGGACCGACATCACCCGAGCCTGCAGTTCCGCCTACAACGATAGCGTCGCTCCAGGCTGCTTTCGGATAAGATACCCCGCCTATCTCGATTGCGCTGTCAGGCTCGCTCCCCACTCCGTTGAATGAGGAAGTGAAACCGGTCATCGACTCGATATATACCGGAGAGTAATTACCAGATTCATCTTTCAGATAAATCGGAGAGTCAGACGAATATGATGCAATCCTCATCCATGGTGACGGAGCTGTCGAACTGCCTCCGCCGAAATCAATATACAGTGGAGAAGACAGATCTTCCGACGAAGCCCCGGGATTCTTGAAGTCAGTCATCTCAGTCACGCTCCACGGATTGAGGATGGCAAGATGTGCAGCGTTCTGGGCCACGGCCTTCTCTTGATTCCCTACGGTCTGTGGGGCATAGACATTACCGACCACGGTAGTGCCGGATATGGATTCGAACCATGTGCATGCGGCCGTATAGCGGCCGTAAGTAGTTTCAAGATGATAGCCATCGCGGTTGAATGAATCTCCGAGGAAGGAGGTCCGTGCATTCTGGATGGCCGTGCCGGAAGGTATCACAATGGATATGTCAGGATTGTCATTAACCGCCTGTCTGGCCGCCGACATTATGGCGTTGTACATAGTCATCTGGTCACTGCCGTATTTCGGGAACTCCGCATGGGTTGAAGATGAGGCATAGGCCCATGTTTGATGGAACATAAGCTTGAGCGAAGGATTGTCAACGCTTGACTTCACAAATGCAAGCAGTTCTGACAGATACGGGTTAAATGTCTCATACTGTCCGGAGCTTCCGCTGGCCTGCTGGAGACTGACAAAGTCCCATTTCTCGTCGGCAAGTCCGCCCTGGATGGAGACTCCTGATGTCTCGGTCTTGACTCCGTCCACGATTTTGCGGTAATAATATTTGCCATCACCGCTCTGCATATTCTTGTAGTGGGTCTCGAGGGTGCATCCGCCTATATAGAGATTACCGATGATGACTTTCTGGCCTGCTGCATCAAAAAGTTCGTAAAGATATTGTTCAACAGCATCTTGCGAGAAGCTGTTCCCTATTGCGAGTATACGCAGGATTCCATCGGACGGAGCAGGTTCATCCGGATTCTCCGGTTCATCGCCAGGGTTTTCCGGATTTTCCGGGCCGTCGCCAGTAACCTCCGTGACCGGAGCTTTTTCTGTACATGCGCTTATTGATATCGGGACCATGGCCACCAGTATCACAGACAAGATCAAATACAATAACCTATTCATTTTCATTTATTTAACTAATATATTACATAACTTGGTCCAGCCATCGCCCGCAATATAGGAATCTTTCACCGAAAGTTCAATTCCGGGACGGTTGTTATTTTCCTTATGGACTATGGCAGTAGCCCATGTGTATCTGCCGACACTCACTCCGGACAAATCAACGGTGGTTTCGAATGTCTGGGGACTGCCCTGGACTATTTTCGAGATGTCGGCACCATCATCCGTGAAGACATAAGCTGCCTCATAGTTTTCGTGTTTGTCGATACTGTTCGTGTTGATGGTAAAGGCGATGCGCATTCCTCTTTCCCTGGCCCCGTCAACCAGATAGTGAAGCCGGCGGGCAGGGTCGGAATATGACGGGTCCTGGTCCCAGATATACACTCCGTCTTCAGGGTTCATTGCTGACCATGATGCCTTTATGTAGAGGACGTCCGACCAATCGGATATCTTGACTTTCCCGGTTCCGCCAGGAGCATCCGCTCCTGCTGTCCCCGATGTTCTTTTGAACAGTACGGTCTTGTCCGGGACGTCGGTTGCAGGTGAGGAGATTTTAATCTCCGATGTTTCCCTGTCCAGGACAATCCTGTATTTTCCGTCAGGCACGGCAGTCCCCCCCCGAGGACCACTTTCCATATGCCGTCATAGAGATTGCCTATGTTGGCGCTGCGGGAACGGGTGAATGTGAATGGTTTCGAAGTCGTCATTGAAGATGTCATTGACCTGTGCCGTAACAGGAGACAACTCTTCCTGACAACCGGCGGAGGCCAGGGCCCCCGCCAGAGTCAATGTATGAAGGTATCTTCTCAAATCCATAAGTCCGCTTTATTCTACTGTCACAGGACACAGTTTGAGCCATCCGTCTGCGGTAAGGTCCGAATTCTTTACCGCGAGTTCTATGCCCGGTACATTGTCCTTCTCGGTATTGACTATGGCCGTGGCCCAGGTATATGAGCCTGCCTTGACTGAACCGAGTTCAAACTCATGGTTGAATGTCTGCACTGAACCCTTTACGATGAGGGAGATGTCGGCTGAATCATCCACGAATATATATTCAGGCTTGCCGCCGGCATCGAGCAGGGCGTAGGCGATGGCGTAACGGCCCTTCCATTGTGGTATGTTGGTCGGGCAGTATGCTCTTCCGAGGTTCTGCCAGCGTGCGCGGATGCTGATTGTCTGTCCCGAGGATGCCTCTGACGGGAGATACACTGTGTACGGAGCAAGACGGTAAACGCCTTCTCTCAAGTATTGCAGCATGAGGTCGAAGCCTTCGTTGAACCATGACCATGTCTCCGAGTTCATCACGTCGCTGTTGTAACGGAGGTCCATCATGTTGGCACATGCCCCTGCGGCATCTTCATATTCACCTTGACGGACTTCAGCGTAGTTGGCATATCCGTCGCTGCTGATGGAGCTTCCGTGTGAAGTCTTGACCCATCCGCCTTCGGCAAGGACAGGGACTTTGTATTTGCGAGCTGCGATGAAGCCTTTCTCCCACTCCATGTAGTAGTGCTTCATACCGAATGCATCGTGGCGCATGGAGAATCCCTTGTCGATCGCACTCTGGAGGATACGCTCGGAGTCGGGGTCATAATTGTTGCCGTCTGCTCCTGTCGTACATCCGACCCAGCGGTGGTAGTTGGTGAACACCGGGACATGCTTGAAAGCCTCGGCATACACTGTCGTAGCCCAGTCGAGGACAGCTTCACGCGGGGACGCATCGCCTGTTGAGTATTTGAAAGTATGGCATTCTCCCCAGGCGCCGAGTCCGAGTCCGCTGATGAATTCCACTTCGTCGGGGTTGTCGTATTTTGCGGCAAGGGCCTTCACGAATTTTTCATAATACTGCTGGAAAATCGGGTCATCGGGATATCCGGACATCACATTGACTGAGCCGGTGGTCGTCTGGTAGCCCTTTGCACCTGCATCGAAGACGAACTGAGGGGTGTAGTTCTCATGTTTGTCCACGCTGTTGGTGTTGATGGTGAAAGCTATCCTCATTCCCCTTTCCTTCGCACCGTCAACAAGGAATTTAAGCCGTCTTGCGGCATCGGAGTAGGATGGGTCCTGTTCCCAGATATAGACGCCGTCCTCCGGGTTCATCGCGGACCATGCGGCCTTGATGTAGAGGACATCCGACCACTCGGACACCTTAACTTTGCCTGAGCCATCCGGTGCATCCTTGCAGTCGAAGTTGTCGTAGGTCGTCCAGAAATCATCGCGAAGGCCGCTTCCGATTCCTGAATACAGTACCCAGCCGGAGAGAGGGTTGTGGAGGATCTTCTCCCTGTCGGGGGTCACCTTTACCTCCGTCAGGGCGGTATCGTCAGGGGTGTCACCACCCTCCGGGCCATTCTTCTCGGTGCATGACACGAGAAGAATGGCTGTCAGGATTAGGGTTGTTGTCTTTAATTTCATTGCTCAATAAGTTTTTTGAAGATCTGGATGGCGTTGATATGGGCATCACACAGTGTGTTGGTTGATGTTGATGATGTTGTTGTAACTGACAAAGTTTGTACTCCAATTACCAAGTTACCTTCAGATGTAGGAGTTACGTTTTTAAATTCTCCTATATAATCAGCAAACGGAACTTTTGCATAACCACCATATCCTTCAGGAACAGTGAACTTGAGATATCCGCATACATTCTTGAAAGAGAGAGCATTGCCTGCCCCCTGGGCAACTGCGACATTGACACCGTCATCGAAACTTCCTGCTACTGGAGTCTGGATTGCAGGTACTTCGGCATTCACCTTTCCGTCAGCGAATACGGTACCTTCGGCATAAGGGTAGAGTGCGCTGTAGGTATCCGCCTCAACAAATGTCCCGGACAAAGTCGTGAACGAAGCAGATGCGGGAATTTCAGTCATGAACACATCTTTATCGTTTGTCAAATATTACATATGAACCTTCGAATGAAAAGTTTTTGCTGAGGGCATTCTCGTGCTCATCAGTAGATTCGTCGCCGATATACACCTCTATGTAGTTGGTGTCGGCCGGGATATTGAACCATGCATAACGGTTGTCGCCCTGACCTCCATAGAGAGGAGAGTTTTTGGCTCCAAGGACTGGTGAAGCAATGTAATCCCTTGTCTGACCACTTCCGAAAGCATATTCGTTGTTCCAATTGTCGCTCACGAGGAACTTGATCTTGTCGGCCTTGAGAGTCTCACCCTTGTATATGAACAGACGTGGGTTGGCAAGGCTCTGCTCGAGGACATAAGGTTCACCTTTAGGCTTTGATCCTGAATAATATACATTTCCTCCGAATATCCAGAGCCGGGTAACTTCCATAGTATAGTTGTCATTTGCTGTACCCGCAGTCCTCTTGAAGATGACGGTCTTGTTCTTCACATCCGTAGCCTCTGAATAGATTGTCACCGTCTTGGCTTCTGTATCGAGTACCACACGGTACTGTCCGTCTGCCGGTATTGTCCATCCACGGCCTGTTGCAGTAACTGACGAAGCCGATGAGAATGGGTCAGCCTGGCCGTCAAGAAGGTCTGTTTCTTCCCTTGAAGGGACTATGGTAAGTGCTCTCTGTCCTTCATATTCGATTGGGAACGAGAGTATTCCTGCCTTGAGTTCACCCTTCCATGCATAGACTGCTTCGTTCTCGATTGTCTGTTCAAACTCGATTTCCTCTTCCAGTGCACTTCCGGAAAGGAATATCTTGTCGATTTCGAGGATGTCGGCCTGAGCCACGATAGTGACGGTCCTGCTGTCCATGTTCAGGGTGACCCTGTAAGGCTCTGCAGAAGGGATGATCCATCCCGGTGAATTTGCAGACCAACTCTCGATGGCGGCTGCTGAAGCATCTGCTGAAGCATCCTCGTCACTGCCCGAAGCAGGCACGATTACATTTTCCTCGTCACCATATATCACAGGGAAATTGACCTTTCCTGTCTGAAGGCTTCCGTTCCAGATATATACTGAAGCATTGTTTGCAGAAGGAGAAAGCTCGATCCTCTCCCCAGGGACGGCGCTTCCACCGATATAGATCCGGTCTGCTGCAAACTGCTTCGCTCCGTAGGTCTTCACCCTCACCGTAATGCTTGCCTGATCCGGAAGTACGACGCGGTTGCCGCCATCATAGTCGGCTGTCGCTGTGAACTGCATGGTCCCCCAGGTGCTGGTCTTGTAGTCAAAATCGTCAATCAACATTGTCTGGAGCTCCAGGTTGGTATATTCCCGGACGAATATTCCCATATCCTCGTACTCCGATTTTGCGGACACCTTGCTCTCGGCAAGATTCCACTCGTACTTGTATGTCATGATGAAGTCCTCGCCATAATTCTTGGCGGCAGTCCACTCAATCCTGAGGGCTACTTCATCCGGAGCGGACTCATCAAGTACCACATTCTGTGAAGAAGCCGTCATCTGCATGACAGACGGGAACCGCGAATATGCATGATCGATTTCGCTGCTGCACCCGTTCAGAAGAGCAATGGCAGCTGCTGTTGCGGCTGATATTCTTAATATATTTGTTTTCATGGTCGGTATCTGTTAATATCCTTCATTCTGGGTAAGGGTCGGGCACTGGAGACGTTCATAGGTAGGAATCGGCCAGAGGACCTGATGTGCTGGGAAAATCCTTTCAGCTCCTCTTGCGCAGTAGCCCTTGTCATAGAGACTTGAGAAGTCTGCAAGTCCATCCTCATCAATGTCCGGAGTCTCGGCCCAGAGCCACAGACCAGGAGTTACTACATTGGTCAGACATGCCTCAGGGTCGAGGTTGATGTAGTTGAAGCGGTTGAAAGCCTTCTCCCACAATCCCCAACGAATGCAGTCCATATAGCGGTGATCCTCCTTGGCAAACTCCATTCTCCTTTCAATCCTGACAGCCTTGCGAAGCACATCCTGGTCTGATCCGCTGACGGCCGGATAGGCTGAGGTAGCGGCCTTGTCAACGCCGTAGGCCCTGGCCCTGACAGCGTTGATGGCATCGAGGACGGTCTGGTCGATTTCTCCGAGCTCGATCTTTGCCTCGGCGTATGTAAGAAGAACTTCGGCATAGCGCATAATGATGAAATCGGTCTCGTTCATATAGTCTGTCTTCTTTCCGTTTTCATCAAGCCATGATTCGTCTATTCCTTTTTTCCAAATCAGGCCATTGTATGAAGCATATTGGGCAATTTTCCTGTTGTCCTGATTGGATTGCATCTTTCCGGTCCAATAGTTCATTATCTGATCCACATCCATTCTCGGCTGATATTCATAACCGACATGGTTTGTTCCGAACTCCACGATGGTCTTGGTACAGCGAGGATCACGGTTTGCAAAAGGATTCTGAGGGTCGAACAGAGGGGACTCATCGATTGGCAGTCCATCAGTGCAGAGGAAGCTTGCAAGCAAATCCCATGAAGGATTGTCAGAGGCATATCCGCCGGCATTTCGGGGAAGGCCGTTGTTCACATACCACTGGTCGAGAACGACATCTGAAACTACAGAACGAGGCAGTACGAAAATCTTTTCAGGTATCTGCTTGGTTGTCTGGAGAAAGACATTGCTGAAATCAGGCTCCAGTTGGTAAATGCCAAGGTCCATGCACTGTTTGGCAGCTTCGGCGGCAGTCTTCCAATCAGATTGATACAGAGCGAAACGGGCTTTCATCGCAAGGGCTGCTCCCTTTGTGGCATGAACCGTATTGGATCCCCAGTCTTCAGGAAGACCGGCAATGGCCTTGTCGAAATCATCATAGATCTTAGGCAAGAGTTCTTCCTTAGGCATTCTTGTCAGGGTCCTGGACTCATCGATGGTCATAAGTCTGTCAACCCAAGGAACGTCACCATAGAAGTCCACAAGGTCGGCATATTTGCAGGCACGGCAGAAATAGGCCTCTGCACGGAAACGGTCAACAACTTCCTCGCTAACTCCGTTTTCCAATGCCCTGTCACTGTTGATAATCAGGGAGTTAGCTCTTGAGATGAGCTTATATGACTGCTCCCAGAGGTGATATACATAGTATTTCTGTCCGTCAAGGTTTCCGTTCAGAGGGGCTCCGCTGTCCGGGTGACGGTTGATGTTACGGTAAGTGAAGTCATCAGTCCACTGGTCAGAACCGTCGATTGCGTTCCAATATCCATGGATATAGAACTCGTTCACGGCCATCTGGAGTTCCTTTTCGGTACTGTACCATGATTCGCTGTTTCCCTGCGACTTCGGAACCATGTCCATTGACATGCAGGAAGAAAGCATCAGTGCGGATGCAGCTACAATTGCTATATTTGATTTCATTTTCATTCCGAATTAAAATTTGATTGAAAGTCCGAGGAGCACGGATGTTGTAATCGGATAAGAAGATACACCCATCTCCGGATCCCATCCTTTTGGCCAATTATCTATGGAGAATACATCATTTGCAGTCGCATAGATTCTCAGGGCCTTGATTTTTGCCTTGGACATCCATCTGTCCGGAAAAGTATAGCCGAGAGTGATGTTCTTGAGCCTGAAATATGCTCCGTTGAACATCCAGAAGGTGGATGTAGTGTAGTTGTTGGAAGTGTTGGCATAGGTCAGCTTCGGATACTTCGCATTGGCATTCTCCTCGGCTGTATTGAAAACACTCCAATATTTGCCTTCGAGAATTGCCGGGAAGGAACCGTAATTGTCCCTGAGAGGCTGCACCATTTCGGTTGCAATGTAGGACTGCTGCTTTCCTATACCCTGAAAGGCGAGATTAAAGTCTATGCCTTTCCATGCGAAAGAGAACTGTCCTCCGAACTGGAAGCGAGGGAGAGAGTTGCCAAGCGGCACCCTGTCATATTCCTGGCTGATCTTTCCATCAGGAACTCCGTCCGGACCGCTGATGTCCTCATAAATCAGGTCTCCTACTCCTACGGATGCGTTGAGCTTGGCTGGATATGCAGCAAGGTCTTCCTCGTTCTGATATATTCCGAGACATCTGTAGCCGTACCATTCATTGAAATAGCAGCCTGCTCTCTTGATCTTACCGCTGGAAATGATATCACTTCCGTTTATGTCCACAATTTTGGATGTAAAGTCGGACAGGTTGAATGACACATTGTATGAGAAGTCGCCTTTGCGGTCGTTCCATCCGATTTCGAGGTCAAAACCCTGTGTTGCCATGGTACCGGCATTGGTGGATGGGTTGGAGTAGCCGAGCATATAAGGAATCTGGATATCGAGGAGCATGTCCTTGGTATTTTTCCAGTACCAGTCAAAGCTGACATTGAGTCTGTTGCGGAAGAATCCGAGGTCGAGTCCAAGGTCGGTGGAAGTGGTGGTTTCCCAAGTGATATCCTCGACTGCGAGGCCTCTCTGGGCGGCAGTCTTGTCGGAAACCACCTCACCGTCTTTGTAGAACAGGGCATCGTTGAAGGTCATGAGGGCCATGTACGGGAAGTAGTTGCTTCCGATACGCTCATTTCCGAGCATACCCCATGAAGCCCTGATTTTCAGGAATGAAAGCCATGGCTGTGCACCCTGCATCCATTTCTCCTTGGATATTACCCAACCGGCAGAAGCAGAAGGGAATGTTCCCCATCTGTATTTCTTTGCGAATCTTGAAGAACCGTCATGCCTTACGTTGGCCTGGATGAGGTATCTTTCATCAAAGCTGTACATTATACGTCCGAAGAATGAGTTGGATGTATATTCGGAAGCTGTACCTGAGTTAGTCTGGTAGTCCTCAGGACCTATGTTCAGATATGGATACTCAGTGAGTTCATAATTTGAACGGCCTGCGGAAAGAGTTTCGCTCTGCATCATGTAGTTTTCGTAACCGGCCATGATGTTGAGGTCGTGCTTGTCAGCGAATGTTGCCATATAGTTGGCGATAACCTGGGTGGTCATGTGCCAGTTGTCGTTACGTCCTTCACTCAGGTCAGTGGTGGAATATCCATCGAGATATCCTCCTGCAGTGGTGATGTCGTCCTTGAGCACCCAACTTGCAGCCTGCTTGAACTGTTTGCTCTTGGTGTAGTTGATGAAAGGAGATACGATTGCCTCGAAGCTGAGACCTTTAACAGGAGTGAGCTTGAGGGAAGCCTTGCCTCCAATCTGCGTACTCCAGGCCTGGTATGTACCGCCCTGCGTGAGATATCCATATGGATTGGCTCCGGTCTTTCCTTCTGCTATGCCTCCGTTTTCCCAGATGGCAGCATAGATTGCCGGCATCTTGCGTAAATCGCTGAACGGTTCATAGACAGGCCTCTGGTTCTTTGCCCTGCGGACATTGATGTCCAATGATGCGGAAAGCATGTTCTTTATTATCGTGAAGTCGTTGTTGGAACGGAACATGAATCTCTGGAATTTGCGTCCTTCGTACAGGGCTCCCACCTCATCGTATGAAAGTGTCGCCTTGCTGCGGACGGCATCGTTTCCTCCGTTGACAGTCACAGTATGGGTCGTGCGAGGTGCGCTGGATTTCAGTATGAGGCTGTTCCAGTCGGTAATAGGATAGTTGTCCGGGTCAGTTGCGTTGTAATTCACCCAGTTCTTAACCTGGTCGGCTGTGAACTGCTGGTAGAATCCGGCACCCGGGTTGTCGTTGTAGGCAAGTTCGTTGTACATTTCAAGATAACGGGTCACGCCTACCATCTCAGGCTGCTCGGTGGCAATCTCCCATCCGTATTCACCGTTGTATGAGATGCTCATGTCGGATTTGGACCCCCTCTTCGTGGTTATGAGGATGACTCCGGCAGCTGCCTTGGCACCATATATTGAAGCCGCAGCAGCATCCTTCAGCACGGAGATGCTCTCCACATCGTTGGAGTTGACATAGTCGATGTTGTCAGTCTGTACTCCATCCACTATTATAAGAGGGTTGGAGTCGCCCATCGTGGTGATACCCCTGACCCTGATGCTGCTCGCAGAGGCTCCAGGAGCATTGCCGTTCCTCTGCACGAGCACTCCTGAAAGGGCTCCCTGAAGGGCTGTTGAAAGAGTCGTGGTCTTCTTGGCGGCGAGGTCTTCCCCCCTTACGGAAGCGACAGAACCTGTCAGATCCCTTTTCTTGACCGTACCATAACCGATCACTACGACTTCATCAAGAGTCTTGCTGTCCGGTTCGAGGACGATGGTGATATTGTCCTTGATTCCTACTTCGACTTCAGCAGTCAGATAGCCTATGTATGAGGCCGTGAGGACCGATGAAGGAGTGACATTGAGGGTGAATTTTCCATCAATGTCGGTAATGGCACCGTCGTTCGTGCCCTTTACAAAGACTGACGCACCGATCAGCGGCTCTCCCTGAGAGTCGGTGACGATACCTTTGACAATCACTTTGTCATTCTGTGCCGAAAATGATGCTGATTCCACCGTAGAAGCTTCTGCGGTAAATTGGAATATTCCTGCAATCAGCACCGCGGTCAGAAAGACAGCCAGTCTTCCCGACCTGTGGGATTGATTGGTAATCATAATGTCATTATTTGGTGATTTTGTTGTTATTTGATTCTTATTTCAGCTACGATTGCCCATCCGTCCGGAGTAAGCACATCTCCCGGCAGGGCCAGCTGGATTCCAGGCCTGTTCCCGTCAGATGTGTCCACGATGGCAATGGCCCAACGATAGGTTCCCTTCCCTACTGCGGCAAGTGAAACCTCCGAAACATATTCGGAAGGATTGCCGAGAATCCACTCCGAAGGCTCGGCCTTGTCATCCACGAACACTTTCACCGGTTTCAGCGAAGAGTCAAGCAGGGCAAAGGCTGCCTTGTAGCGGTAGTTCCACTGAGGAATGTTGTTGGGACAATAGCCCCATCCAAGGTTGTTCCACCTGTGGACAAGAGTGACAGCGGAACCGGATGAAGCCTTGACAGGAACTGTCACGGAGTCAGGATAAAGCCTGTAGCCACCTTCTGCCACGAAACGCTTCACAAGGTCGAAAGAGAGAGTGAACCAAGACCGGGTCTCATCATTGATACGGAAATCCATCATGTTCACACGGGCCTCACGGGAAGCCTCGAACTCACCTTTGCGCACATCCTCCGAATGTCCCTCACGGTACTCTCCGCACGGGTCGTTCCAATAGCGGTGATGAGCCGAGGTTATCCAGCCGCCCTCCATTATTATAGGACGCCGGAAATTCCATCTGGCCGCATATTCCTTCTCCCAGTCCTGATAGTAACCGTTCATTCCGAAAGCATCGTGACGAAGGCTATACCCCTTGTCTATGGCGATTTGCAACAGTTCCTCGGTATCAGGAGATACGGGCCCCCAGCTGTCCTTGTTCATGTCGGCAAGCAGACGGTGGTAATGGATTACAAGAGGAACCTCCGTGAATGTTGAAGCATAGAGGTCAGTTATCCATTCGAATACCTTTTTCTTGTCGGATGGATCCTTGTAGATCATTGCGTGTGACTCGCCCCATTTGCCGAGCCCGAAGGCATCGATGAAATCCACTTTACGATGGTCATTGAAATCTTCGGCGAATGCTTTGATGAATTTGGAATACTTCTCCTGGAATACAGGATCATCAGGATAAGGGGACTTGTGGTTGCCGCCTCCATCGGTATAATACTGAGCTCCGGCATCAATTACATACATCGGAGTGTTCTGTCCCTGGTCGCGTCCGTCAACTACTATACGGAATGCGAGCTTCATCCCCCGGTCCATGCATGAGTGGAGAAGGCGGTAGATGCGGGAATCCGGATTGCGCCACTCATAGACACCTTCCGAAGGTTCGAGCATGGCCCACTTGGTACGGATGTAGGCCGTGTTGGCATAGTCGCTAACCCTTACCACAGTGCCGTCGGACGTAGGCATCTTGTCATAAGGAGGATCCGTGACATCCCAGAAATCCTCATCCCAGGATCTTCCGAGATACATCACCCAGCCATTGAGAGGATTGCGGAGTACAGTGACCGTATCAGGTTCGAAAGTCACCGTCCTGCGACTGCCAGCCATTGCCGTGTTCATCCACAGCATCAAGCCGGCACATAGTGCTGAAAAAATGGAAAAACGTCTCATTCCTGTTCAGTGTTCTGTAATTACCTGTGGTTTCGTTTCCGCCGGAGGTGGTTCCACCAGGTCCCGACGGACAATGCAAAAATGGCTTTTCTGTCCGAACCTTATGGGTTCCAGATATTCGAAAATGGTTTCATTTTGTACGGAACACTGATTTGGGGCTAATTTCTTGCTTTTTCTTCCTCAGAATTCTTGTAATCTGTAGGAGTCATACCGAAATGACGTTTGAACGACGTACTGAAATATTTAGGATTCACGAACCCTGTCATATAGGAGATTTCCGACACGGTACGGTCAGTGTCGGCAAGCAGCTTTGCAGCACGCTTCAGACGTATGTCAAGTATGAACTCCTTCACAGACAGTCCGGTCAGCTCGTTCACCTTCTGATAAAGGGCAGTACGTCCCATGGACATGTCGGCAACGAAATCATCCACAGAATATTCGTTGTTGTCCATGTTGCGCTCTATGCAGTCCAATGCTTTCTTCATGATTTCATCGTCTATTGAAGATACCACGATTTCAGATGGACCCGCCACATATTTCTTGCTGTAAAGCTCCACAATTTCCGCATCCTTGCGGCCGAGTTCCTCCTTGAATTCCCTTCTGCGGGCGATGAAACGCCAGACAAGAACGGCAGTTGCTGCAAGAAGGATGAAATAAATGATGATAGCCGGGACAGACCTGAACGGCGCCGGCCGAACCTTGAACTTAAGAGCCACAATCTCGTCTCCCCACAGGCCGTCTCCGTTTGCAGCCTTCAGTTCGAAAGTATATCTGCCTGCTGGCAAGTCATAGAAAGCGACGCTCCTCTGGCCGGCCGGTATCACATTCCACCTGTCAGAAAGGCCAGACATCCTGTAGGTATATACGGATTTGTCGGCATCGAGGTAACAGTCGGATGAAAAGACGATTTCCAGATTCGACTGCTTGTGTGAAAGTCTTATGACTTCGCCGGTGGAAGCCATCACGGATATGTCCACAGGTATGAGGGCATCTTCATCCGAAGGATGCACGGATTTGCTGTTGATCTTCAGGTCCACGAGGAAAGGCTTAGGCTTCTGCATGTTTGCTCCCATTTTCCTCGGGTCGAACATGATGAATCCACCGGTTCCGCCAAACAGCATCTCTCCCGCCCTCGTCCTGAAGCAGGACCTTACATAATAAGCCCCGCAGAGATTGTGTGAATCCATATTGGAGCGCTGCAGCAGATCTTCGCTCCGGTTGTAGAAATACAATCCGTCGTTCGTACTCATCCATATGTTACCGGAGGAAGTATCTTCAAGTATGCCGAATACCATCTTTCCCTCAAGTCCGTTTCCGTCACAGTCCGAGAAAGCCTTGAACTGGCCTTCGGCAGTCATGATATTGACTCCTCCGCCTCTAGTTCCAAACCAAACCGTCGAGTCGGACGCCATGCAGCAACAGCAGAGGTCGTTCTTCGCAAACGGGACATTCTGAAGGGAATGATGCTCAAGCACCGTGCCCGAGCTGTCCACGACATAGAGTCCTCCGGATGTCACCAGGCAAAGTCTGCCATAGACGTCCCTGTACATGGTCTCAATACGGGGGCGAACATTGGTCCCTCCTTTATTGAGCAGGACATTGTCGATTCTATTGTTCTTAAGATCCAGATATCTCAGCGGTGCATCCGGATTGGAGAGCCAATATCCTGAATTACCGTCCTTTATAAAATCATAAACAACCATGAACTCAGGAATTTTGAGACTTCCGGGCAAATCAGCAAAACGGTTTCCCTTGATGTCGAAATACTGCACTCCGCCGTTGAATGAAGACATAAGAAGCCTCCCGTTCTCGTCGTAGCGAAGCTTCTTGATCATGTTGGAGCGCACACCGCTGTTGTTCTCCTGAGTATAATAGATGAAACGGCTGTTGACCCTGTCCCAGTAATTGATGCCTCCTCCCTCGGTGCCGATCCAGATATTTCCGTCCTTGTCCTCCTCGAATGTACTGACGATGGGATGACTGAGCCCTCCGGGTGTAGCTTTGAACCAGTTGTAGCCGCTGTCCGAAACAGGCATATAGGCAAGTTTGCCGCCATAGGTACCGACCCAGACACCGCCATCAGGATCAGGATAGATGGTCCATACTGAATTGTTGGGAAGAGAGTAAGGATAATGGATGTTTGAACGCAGCAGATGGGAGGTGCCGGTCGCGGTGTCCACAAGCATGAGGCCGGATTGTGTGGCAGCCCAAATGACTCCGGAAGGGTCAAGATACAATTCCTTGGCTACAGAGGATTTCTCATATTCCGCAGGAAGTCCGTAATGATATAGAGGTCTGCCCCACCCAGACAAGAAAGCATAGATTCCATGCTTTTCCGTGAGCACATAGCAAAGCCCTCCATATTCCTCGACATCCTTTATACGGCAGCCCTCCGGCTCAAGGGAAACGACCTTGTCATAGGCACCTCCTTCCTTGTCAAGGATATACAAATCCCCCTCCGAATATACATAGACATTGTCGCATGCACAGGAAAGAGACAGAGATATTGGCCTCATATCCATACCTTCTGAAAACGGATAAGACCTGGAGGCGAAGGACTCCTGAACGGACAGGGATTCGACCGAATCATTCCTCAGCATCCAGAGCACACCGTCACGGTCAGCCACCAGCTTCGATATGTTGCCGTCAAGCCTCCGTTCGAAGGCCATCGTGTTGTAGTCCAGCCGCATAAGTCCGTTGTTGGTAGCAAGCCAGACAGACTTGTCTGCTGCACAAGCCAGTTGGAGATATGTCCAATATGAATCAGGAGATATGGTATTTATCTGTTCGTTGTAACGGTGGAAGGATATGCCGTCATACATATATACTGCATCAGCCCCGCTGAACCATATCCTGCCAGCAGCATCCTTGGCGATGCTGTGGATACCTCCGTAATAGGAAGTCTCCGGCATGGAATGGAAACGGTAGTCGCCTATGTTGAATGCCCGCGAGAAAGGAATCAATACAAGCGACAACACCGTAAGTGCCAGAATCCTGCGAAAAAAATCACAGATAGTATGTAGATACGGCCTGAACATAGCCGCTAATTTACAAAAAAAATCAATCCACCAACACCCAGGATTTCAAAGGAAGTGATGCAGAAGAAGTTCCTGCACTTATAAGGAATCTTCCAGGTTCCACCTTAAAGTCCTTGGATTCAATATCATAGAAAGCAAAAGCATCGCGTCCAAGCGCCATTTCGACATGGACGGTATTTCCTTTCTTGACAAAAACCTTCTTGAATCCCTTGAGTTCCTTGACCGGTCTCGGAACTGAAGAAACTTCGTCGGACACATAGACCTGCGCAGTCTCCCACCCATCAACAGGACCGGTATTTCTGATATCGAAGCTGACTTTCACCCTGCCGTCATCTGTCTTTTCGGTAACAAGTGAGGAATACTCGAATGTCGTGTAGCTTAGACCGTACCCGAACGGATATCTTGGTACCACATTTTTCCTGTCATATCCTCTGTACCCAGTGAAAATGCCTTCACGGTATTCAACCCTCTTGTAAGGCTGTCCCTGGGTCTTGACGGGAGTATTGTCGTAGTATGAATCATGGACAGGATTGTCTTCCCATGCGTTCTCCATCGAAATCGGAAGTTTTCCGCTCGGGCATATCCTGCCGGAAAGAATCTCCGCTACGGCCTTACCTCCTTCCTGCCCTGAATGCCATGCCATCAGCAATGCTTCCACATCCTCGCTCCATCCTCTGAAATCCACGGCGCCGCCGGCGTTCAGCACCACCGTCACATGGTTATGGCGCGATGTGAGGAGATTGATGAGGTCGCGCTGGTCCGAAGAAATTTCGAAAGGTCTGTCAAAGCCTTCTCCCTCGGTATCACTGTCGAATCCTGCGCAGAAGACAACCCTGTCCGCATTCTTCAGAGCCGCCACCAGCCTTGCATCGTCATAGAATCCCATCCTGCACCTTGCAACGGCGTCTCCGGCGCTGTCGAAGAAATCGAAACGGAGCCTGTAGCTTTTCCCGGCCTCTACGGACAGAAAGACAGTACGGGAGGAAACAGCATGATTTCCCCAGTCCCCTCCGAGATTCCTGCCATCCACAAACAGACGGTAACCGTCATCTCCGGAAAGTGTGAAACGCACGATTCCATCCTTGTCCGGAGTGAACACGCCCTCCCACCGGCAGGAGAAATTGTTCGTAGCGATACCCTCGGCTGGAGAACCGCCTTTCCAGTCAAAGTCTATGAAGGCATCCACACGGGTCACCTCAGGACGGCCCTCAAATGATTTGTTGTTGTAATATTCGGCATCGAATCCCATCGCCTGCGGATCAGAGACAGGGCTTACCATAGCCGAGCAGTCCGGATACAGCTCCGAATCAGACAGAACGGTCACATTCTTCGATCCCCTGACCAAAGTCAATCCGTCAGCCACGGTAACGGAATGGAAAGGAGTGACGAATCCGCTGCCTCCTCCGGTGGTCACCTTTGTTGCGTTCGGTCCGAGCACAAGCACCCGGTCTTTCTTGCCGAAAGGCAGTTCTCCACCTCGGTTTTCAAGCATGACGACACCCTCACGCGCAATCCTCAATGCCACATCTGCATTTTCAGGATTGTCATGAGGAATTGTCCCGTCTGTAATCTCCTTGTCAAGAAGACCGAATCTGTCCAGGGTATTCAGTATATGGTAAACCTTACTGTCGATTTCAGCCTCGGACACGACTCCTGCCTCAATCAGCGGCACAAGACGCTCTGCAGTGAAATAAACGCCTTTCGGGCATTCCAGGTCAAGTCCTCCGTTTGCAGCTCCCGATGATGAATATACGGAAGTCCAGTCTGACATCAGTATTCCGTCAAACCCCCACATATCACGGAGCACATCCTTGTTCATCCACGCATTTTCCGTGGCATGTACCCCATTGACCGGGTTATAACTATCCATGACAGCACCCACATGAGCCTCCTGCACAGCCTTGCGGAATGCCGGGAAATAGATTTCATGCATCGTTCTCTCGTCCACATCGGACGAGGCATGGTGGCGGCTCCACTCCTGGTTGTTGGCTGCAAAATGCTTGATCGTAGCAATCACGCCCTCGTCCTGCACTCCCAGTATATAATGCTTAGCCACCTCGGAAGCGAGGTAAGGGTCCTCACCGAAATACTCGAAATTTCTTCCGCACATGGGGGCACGGTAGATATTCACTCCGGGGCCAAGCAGGATTGCCACTCCCCTGGCCTTTGCATCCTTGCCGAGACCATGGCCAAGCTCCTCTACCAGAGAGCGGTTCCATGTGGCAGCAGACATGATTCCACAAGGATAGAGAGTGCTAACAGTATTGTTCCTTATGCCCTGGGGGCCATCTGCCATCCTGACCTCCGGGAGCCCAAGCCTCCCGACCGCTCCGATTACAAACGAACGGGCAGCACCCACATAGTTGCATTTCTCTTCAAGGGTCATCTGCGAAACGATGTCTGCAACCCTCTGGTTGACAACAGCATCATCCCTGACCGGTTCTCTGTCTGACGCATACAAGCCTGTGCCAGCAATACATACAACCGCCGCCGCGGCAATCATTCTTTTGATTTCAATCCTCATATCGTTTCAGTGTCATTGTTTTTCCCACAAATTCCGCAAATCTGTAGCAGGCAGCCATAAACTGCGATACAAATTTCAACAAAATTATCCGAACATCCGTACCCCGTACATCCGTAAATGGTTTCATTTTGTACGGAACCCTATTCAACGGCATAGAATTCCTCTGATACCACGAATGTGCATTATCAACGGCTGTTCGGAATGTCAAAAAAGAGGCTGGCCAAAAAGTCCAACACTCTCATTTCGACTGAGCGTAACGAATGGAGAAATCTTCAATACAAGCACGTATGTAGATGTCTCGACTCCCGTTTGTCGCTCGACATGACAGTAATCGGATACTTTTTGGCCATCCGCTATTTTTTCTGCCGCGAAGCCCTATTCTTCCTCCTCCGGCATATTCCCGGCATAAGCCTTCCACTTGTCAATGAGGGCGCGCATATCGGCAGGCAGCTCGGAATCGAAACGGATAAACTGACCAGTGCGGGGATGGACGAAACCAAGAGTCTTTGCGTGAAGAGCCTGGCGAGGACAAAGATCGAAACAATTGCGGATAAACTGCTTGTACTTCGAGTATATAGTCCCCTTGCGGATTTCCGCACCGCCGTAACGGGCATCATTGAACAGGGGATGACCGATATAATTCATATGCACCCTTATCTGATGAGTCCTGCCAGTCTCCAGACGACATTCCACCACAGTCACATAACCAAAGCGCTCAAGCACACGATAATGAGTCACAGCATGCTTGCCCTTGTCACCTTCAGGATACACCCGGAAGCGGAGACGGTCATTCGGGTCGCGGCCTATATTGCCTGTAATGGTACCCTCATCCTCCTTGATATTGCCCCAGACCACGGCCACATACTTCCTCTCGATGGTATGCCTGAAAAACTGGCCGGCAAGATCCAGCTGCGAATCATCATTCTTCGCAACCACCAGCAGACCGGAAGTATCCATATCAATCCTGTGAACCAGCACCCCCATCCTGTCATCCTTGGCATCAGGACCCTGGGAAATCCCCAGATGAAAGGCCAATGCATTCACGAGAGTGCCCTCGAAATGGCCGTGTCCCGGATGAACCACCATACCGGCAGGCTTGTTGACCACCAGAAGGTCATCATCCTCATATACAATGTCAAGCGGAATATCCTCAGGCAGAACCTCGAAACCCCGTCTCTCGTATGGCATCACGAAGCGAATCACATCCCCCGGACGGACAATCATATTAGCCTTCGCCACCTTGTCACCCAAACGCACATAGCCATTCTTGATAGCGCATTGAACCCTGTGACGGGATGTATCCATAAGATGGCAGGCCATATACTTGTCAATGCGGAGAGGTGTCTGGCCCACATCCACATTGAGCCTGAAATGCTCGAACATCCCCTGCTCA
Organism: Candidatus Cryptobacteroides sp.; assembly: GCA_051870395.1. Lineage (GTDB taxonomy): Bacteria > Bacteroidota > Bacteroidia > Bacteroidales > UBA932 > Cryptobacteroides. Next base: position 29,177 of record JBJEBV010000135.1, read on the forward strand.
TCATCCTCCACGGAGGAATCATCACCTGCGGCACCATCCACAGCAATGTCGGAATCCCTGCTCTCCCCTACCTCGACATCCTCCTCAACGGAAGCAAAAAGCGTATCTTCAAATTTCTCCATCATCACTCCTCTTTACCCTCAAGCCTCAGGTACAATGTCACACCGGAGCCCTTGGTCACTGCATACTCCGAAGGTTCAGGTGCCTGCCTGTAAACCACGGCATCAAGGGAATCGCTATAGTTCTTCACATTCTTGTCAAACTTCAAACCGCTGACATTGAGAGAATTATCCAGAACAGCATCCACTGCGCGGAGATATCTCATTCCCTTCACGTCCGGGACCATTGTCTCATCATCGTCAGAAAGGCCGACCACCAGGTCAATGACAGAGCCGCTATTGACCATCACGCCCTTGCCGATATCCCGTCCCCTGTACTGCTGCTTCAGGACATAATTTGTAGCAATGTCTGGAGTATAGCGAAGCTTGCCAAGCATAAGTCCACGGGAAACAAGTTCAGCCTTGGCCTGCCGCATTGAAAGGCCCACAAGATCCGGCATTGACACCTTCTTCGGGGTCTTCGAATTGATAGTCAACATAATACGTCTCCCTTCCTTGACCTTTCCACCGGCTTTCGGGACCTGCGAGAAGACCAGCCCGCGCCCCATCTTCCGGACATAAACCGAATCGGTCACCTCAACCCTGACACCTACTGCAGCCGCCTCCTTCAACGCATCCTCCACCGACCTGTTGGTGAAATCAGGAACAGTAATCTCCTTCCCGTGACGTGTTCCGACATTGAGAAGAACAGATGCCCCGACAACAAGGACAAGGATTGAAGCCGCCGCAATGAGCAGATTCTTCACAATCCAATTGCTGAAAAAACCTTTTATATCCATTTCAATAATCAATTATCTAAGAAAAATAACATCCAGCAGCCCGTCTGCCACCAGTGCTATTCCTATTATGGTCACAATCACCCCTGTCACCCTGTTAATCCATAGCAATGTACTCAGCCTGAAGTTTTTCCGGAAACGGCTGAAAGCCCACGAGAACAAAAACCAATACATTGCCGAGCCGCCGCTGAGGGACAGCAGAATCGGGGCAACCCGGAAATCGTGCGGTTCAAGCTGAATCCCGAAGAATGCAAACAGGGCAAAAATCACGAAAATCGCTCCAGGATTGGAAATGCCCATAAAGACAGCCTGAAAAAAATCCTTGAGGGAATAAGATGGAGCCTGGTGCTCCTCCTTCATCTTCCGGAACGGATCCTTGAAAGCCATGCTGCATCCCAGGAGAATCACGACAATCCCGCCTCCTACCATTATGATGATGCGGTGATCCGCAATAAAGGACTCCGCAATGGCCAATGCGAAAATAGCAATGACGGCAAACAAAGTGTCCACAAGACAGGCCCCCAGGCCTGCCATAAACCCTGCTCCATGACCATCACTAAGGGATTTCTGAATGACAAGAATAGCTACCGGCCCGAGAGGAACCGATGCGCAGATGCCAATGAGAAAGCCTTTCAATATGTCCAATAGCATAAAATCCATCATCACATACGTTCACAAACTACAAATATAATGAAATAATTTATATCTTTGCCTGATTGAACACCCGAAACAATGAAACAGAGAAAATCTGAAAGAAAAGATATTACAGAAACGGCCCGCCGGCCGGAAAGGATTATGGCGATAATGCTCGTGCTTTTCGTCACATTGGCATCCCTTCCCTTCCTTGTCCCCCATACGGGATTGCTGTCACTTTTCTGCCTCGTTCCGCTGCTGTGCATGGAATATATAGGCACGGAGAACGGCGTCAGAAGAATGTGGCTCTGGCATTACTCGGCCTTCGTACTGTGGAACGCCGCCACTACATTCTGGGTCTGCAACGCCACGGTAGGAGGAGGACTCTTCGCAATCTTCGCCAATGCCTTGCAGATGTCATTGATTTTCGGCACTTTCAGATGGAGCCGCAGGGTCCTCAAAGGTATTCTGCCATATATATTCCTCGCTTTCCTCTGGATTGCCTGGGAATACTGGTACCTGACATCCGCACAGATTTCCTGGCCATGGCTCGTCTTCGGGAACTCATTCGCAGGGACGACCAAATTGGTACAGTGGTATGAATACACCGGCGCACTCGGGGGAAGTCTCTGGATATGGGCCTGCAACCTCGGCCTGTTCGGCCTGATGATGTGGCTTGCCACAGGAAGAGTATCGACATCCGGCAGGGTGGCCGTCACCAGCCTTCCGCTGATGTACGTTGCGCTTCTTGCCGTGCCGCCCATCTTTTCACTGTATCTGTACAAGTCCAGGGACATTGAACCGGACAGGAAATTGGACGTGATTGTCCTCCAGCCCAACATTGACCCCTACCATAAGTTCGAGGCCCTGACCCAGAGCCAGCAGAACGCCATTCTCCTCCGGGAGTTCGATTCCGCATTGTCAGGAAGCGGGTATGACAGCACCGGAATGGTCCTCGCACTGGCACCGGAAACATTCACGGGCGGAATCGTCAACGGCAGCATTGAGGAGACCAGTATCACGTGGAGGCAGTTCAAGTCGTATCTCGATGACAAGCCCGGGATGAATATTCTCTTCGGAGCATCTACCTACGATTACACCTACTCAAAAGAAGCCCCATCCTACAATGCCAGGAAATGCAGTGACGGCAGCTGGGTCGAGTCCCACAATTCGGCCATAATCATGGACAGGAGCGGAGAGACCTCCATCTACCACAAGTCCAAGCTCGTTGTCGGCGTGGAAATGATGCCTTATCCCGCCTTCTTCAGCAAGATTGACAATATGCTCGGAGGAGTAATCGGCAGATGCGTGGGCCAGGATGAAGTCAGCCTTCTGGACTGTGTGCGCCGCGACAGCCTTGGACAAGTCATTGACAGGATACCGGTCGGATGCGCAATATGCTATGAATCAGTGTATCCCGAGCATTGCATTGAATATGCCAGAAAGGGTGCACGTCTCCTTACGGTCATTACAAATGATGCCTGGTGGGGCAACACTCCGGGTTATCGCCAGCACCTCAGATATTCCTGCCTCAGGGCCATCGAGACAGGCAGATACATAGTCAGGAGTGCCAATACCGGCATCTCCGCCATCATCAGTCCGCGTGGCGACATACTCGAAGAAACGGAATGGTGGAAGCCTGCGCACATAGTTTCGGAAGCCGGGCTGGAGGACAGGAAGACATTCTTCGTAACCTACGGAGACATTACCGGAAGAGTCTGCGCATTCATGGCCCTGATGATATTGATGAGCATCGCCGTAAGAGCCTTCGTCGCCCACCGCCAGGAGAAGCAGGCTTAAGAACTGACTCATATTTCCGGGGCAGGTTTTTCTCCCGAAGATAGCACTGATGAGGGAGGGAATATGGAACGGTAATATTGCCAAATCAAAAGAACCCGGGCGGGTCCTGACTGCTAGTCAAGTTTCCCGCCCTGGTCATCATAAAGTTCATTCTGCAGTACGCTGTAATCCAGCACTTCGACAAGTTGGATCTTGCATTTGTACCTCCGTTTCCACTTCCTCAGATACGAGTTGAAGCCCCTGGAAAGGAAAGCCCCGAGAATAGGGCTCGTCTTCAATGTAAAGGACTTGATCTTGCGCTCCCCCGTATAGTAGGCGAGACGTCTCTCAATCTCCTCGTCAATCAGGATGCTGGAAGAAATCTTACCCGTACCGTGACACAGAGGGCATTCTTCTGTAGTATCGATGACAGTCACAGGACGAATTCTCTGCCTGGTGATTTGCATCAGGCCGAACTTCGTGAGAGGAAGGACATTGTGCTTGGCCCTGTCTCCCTGCATCAGTTCCGTCATATACTTGTAAAGCCCGTTCTTGTGCTCCTGGGTCTCCATATCGATGAAATCCACAATTATGATTCCACCCATATCCCTGAGCCTCAACTGCCTGGCAATCTCTTCCGCAGCATAGCGGTTAACCTCGTAAGTATTTTCTTCCTGGTCTGTGGTCTTTGCGCGGATACCGCTGTTCACGTCCACGACATTGAGAGCTTCCGTAGATTCTATCACTAGGTATGCACCCTGCTTGATCGGCACTACCTTTCCGAAAGAACTCTTCATCTGGCGCGTCACCTCGAAATGGTCGAAAATCGGTTCTTTCCCATCATAGAACTTCACGATTTTCTCCTGCTCAGGTGAAATCTGCGCAATATATTTCTTTATCTCATCGAGCTCCTTCCTGTCATTGACGTAAATATTGGAGAATGAATCATTGAAGAGGTCCCTGAGTACTGTAGTGGTCTTGCTGTATTCAGTAAACAATGGCTGAATGCCCTTGGAACGGGAGAGTTTGCTCCACGAACCTTCCCACTTGCTGATGAGGGACTTAAGCTCGGATACCAGGATTGCGGCGTTCTTGCCTTCAGCCGCAGTACGGATAATTGCCCCGTAATTGCCGGGAAGAATGCTCCTGACGAGGGTCTCGAGGCGCTTCTTCTCTTCCTTTGACGAGATTTTCTGGGAAATGCTCACTTTCTTCGCGAAAGGGAGGAGTACGATATTGCGTCCTGCCAATGAAATCTCAGCCGTGAGCCTTGACCCCTTGGTCGAAATCGGCTCCTTGACGATTTGGACAATCACCATCTGGCCCTGTGTCAGGACCTTGTCAATCTGTCCCTCCTTGGCGAGAATCGGCCCGAGCTCAATGCTTGAGAACAACTCTCCGGAATTTGTGTTGGGATTCGAATTCTTGACGAACTGGTCGAATGCGTCGAAGTATAGACCAAGGTCAAGATAATGGATGAATGCCTCCTTCTCGTCTCCGATGTCCACGAACGCAGCGTTCAATGCCGGCATTATCTTCTTCACTCTTCCGAGGAAGACGTCGCCCACAGTGAAACTGTGTCCCGTAATGGATTCCGTGCTGAACTCGATGAGCTTGTGGTTGTCCATCAAAGCGAGCTGAACTTCGGTTTCCCTGACATCGACAATCAGATCTTTAACTGATTCCTTTTCAGACTCCATTAGGATTACAATATTAATATGTGCAGGGGATGGATGTGACACCCATCCTCCATCCAAAAAAACAGAAGAGGCCGTCCGGACTACCGGTCAGCCTCTCTCTTAGCAGACTGCTAAAATGGCAGACACTGAAAATAATTATTTCTTATTTCTTCTTGTGTCTATTTTTGCGCAAACGCTTTTTACGCTTGTGCGTAGCCATCTTATGCCTTTTATGCTTCTTTCCGTTTGGCATAGGTCAATAAATTAAAAGTTATTTCTTTACGTTTGCTACGAAAACCTTTGCCGGCTTGAATGCTGGAATATCGTGTGCCGGTATGGTCATAGTAGTATTCTTGGTAATATTCCTTGCTGCCTTCTCAGCCCTGTGCTTGATAATGAAGCTGCCGAAGCGACGGATATAAACCGGTTCACCCTTGGCAATGGCCTCCTTGATGCAATCTGTGAACTCGTCCACAACTGCCTGAACCTTGATTTTTTCAATTCCGGTCTTTTTTGCGACCTCATTGACGATCTCTGCTTTTGTCATAAAAACAATTATTAATATTATACTTTCCTGCGATTATATCGAAATACAAAGTTAACAGTATTTTCTTTATATTCAAACTTTTCGCAATTATTTTCGTAAATTTGCGTTCCGGAAACACCCGATAATCCGCATTGACGGGCATTCTGTTAGCAATTTTCCTGCCAAAACTGACAGACAAGACCAATGGCACAGAGATTGCCCCTTAATGACAATGTCGGATTCCGGCCTTCCATATTGACAAAATGGCAGACCGGAAAGGAGGGCAACGCAGCTTATGGCCCGAAAAGGCTGCTACACTAATAATGAATTGAACATGATGAAGGATTTCAATAATGATATTTTCGCCCCGGCGGGTGCGGAAGTGAGCATCATCCCTGTTCCATCCGGAGAAATGCCCGGAAAAATGGAGTCTTCCTCACTTCCTGACACATTGCCGATTCTGGCGCTGAGAAACGCAGTACTCTTCCCGGGAGCAGTTTACCCGATTACCATCGGAAGAGAAAAGTCGATGAAACTCATTGAAGACGCCTACAGGAAGAATGGATTCATTGGAGCTGTTCCGCAGAATGATGTGATGGTGGAGGACCCGCTTGAGGAAGATCTGTTCCCTTACGGAACCGCAGCCAGAATCATCAAGACATTCGAGATGCCGGACGGTACCATTTCCGCAGTCCTGCAGGGTATCAAGAGATTCGAGATGGGAGAAATGATATCGACCGAGCCCTATCTCAGGGCCAGAGTACAGTATCTGGAGGACATTGACGCAGATATGTCCCACCCGGATGTCAAGGTCATTGCCGATGCACTGAAAGAGAAAGCATCGGAAATCATAGCTTCTTCATCTTTCGCCCCGAAGGAGGCTGCGTCAGCAGTCAGGAACATTGATGATTTCACATTCCTCGTGAACTTCATTGCCACCACCATAGACGTTGACAATTTTGCGGACAGGGCGGCCCTGCTCAAGTATGAGTCCTTGAAAGTCAGGGCGATGAACCTCCTGAACGTGCTTGAGGTGCAGCTCCAGCTGCTCCATATCAAGAATGAAATAAACACCAAGGTCAAGTCGGAAATCGACCAGCAGCAGAGGGAGTACTACCTCAACAACCAGCTCCGCACCATCCAGGAAGAGCTCGGAATGGATGAGGATGAGGAAATCGAGAAGTTCAAGGCCGAAGCAGACAAGAAGGACTGGAACAAGGAAGTGAGGGAGATTTTCAACAAGGAACTCGCCAAGCTTGAAAAATACAATCCTTCATCGCCGGACTACAGCATCCAGTACAACTACATAAAGTTCATGCTTGAACTCCCATGGAACCATATTTCCAAGGACAATCTCGACCTCAAGCACGCCGCCAAGGTACTGGACGCCGACCACTTCGGACTGGAAAAGGTCAAGGAGAGAATCATTGAGTATCTCGCCGTGCTCAAATTGAGGGGAGACATGAAATCCCCTATTCTCTGCCTCTACGGGCCTCCGGGCGTGGGCAAGACCAGCCTCGGAAAGTCAATAGCAAGAGCCGTGGGCAGGAAGTACATCAGGATATCACTCGGCGGAATGCACGACGAGGCGGAAATCAGGGGACATAGGAAAACCTACGTGGGAGCCCTTCCGGGCAGGATTATCAATGGAATCTCAAGGGCAGGCACATCCAATCCAGTTATGGTCCTGGATGAAATAGACAAGCTCGGCAGCGATTTCAAGGGAGACCCGTCATCGGCTCTTCTGGAGGTTCTGGACCCGGAGCAGAACGGCACCTTCCACGACAACTACCTCGACATTGACTACGACCTGTCGCACGTGCTGTTCATCACCACTGCCAATGACATATCTACCATCCAGCCGGCCCTTCTGGACAGGATGGAGCTCATAAACGTGTCCGGATATCTCGCAGAGGAAAAGATGGAAATCGCAAAGAAGTTCCTCATTCCAAAGGAGTTGAAGGAGCACGGCATAGACAGTCACAAGCTCAGGATTGACAAGGCTGCAATGTCTGAAATCATTGAGAAATACACCCGTGAATCCGGTGTCCGCGGACTTGAGAAGCAGATTGCCAAGATTGCCAGGGTGACCGCGAAGAAGATTGCGATGGATGAGACTGTGCCGACAACCATCAAGAAGGAGCATCTCAAGGAGTATCTCGGCCTGCCAACCTCGTTCCACGACAAGCAGGAAGGCAACGAGGGAATAGGAGTCGTGACCGGTCTCGCCTGGACCCAGATGGGCGGTGAAATTCTCTTTGTGGAGAGTTCCGTCAGCGAGGGAAAAGGGCAGCTTACGATGACCGGAAACCTGGGCAACGTGATGAAGGAGTCCACAACTATCGCATTCCAATATATCAAGGCTCATCCGGAAATGGCCGGACTGACATCGGAGGAGTTCGACAAGAAGGATATCCACGTCCACGTGCCGGAGGGAGCCGTGCCGAAGGACGGTCCGTCAGCAGGCATAACCATCGTATCCTCAATGCTTTCCGCATTGAGAAGGGAGCCGTTGCGCAAGGGCGTGGCAATGACCGGTGAGATGACATTGAGAGGAAAGGTACTTCCCGTGGGCGGAATCAAGGAGAAGATTCTTGCGGCCAAGAGGGCCGGCGTGAAGACTATCATCATCTCCGTGGAGAACCGCAAGGATATCGAGGACATCAACAAGATTTACATTGAGGGTCTTGACTTCGTCTATGTCAATACGATAGACGAGGTCGTAAAGGCCGTGTTCGCCTGAAGCCACAGGTGCAGGTTCCGCAGCGAAACTTAATTCACATTCTGATGGACGTCAAGATTGAAGCCTCATGGAAAGAGGCGCTGAAAGACGAGTTCGGGAAGCCCTATTTCATCTCCCTTGCGCAGCAGCTCCACAGGGAGAAGGCTGAAGGACGGCTGATTTTTCCTCCGGGCAATGAGATTTTCAAGGCCTTCGAGCTGACTCCGGTGGACAAGGTCAAGGTCGTTATTCTCGGACAGGACCCGTATCACGGACCAGGCCAGGCCATGGGGTTGTCTTTCTCTGTTCCTGCCGATGTTCCTGCGCCGCCGTCACTGAAGAACATATTCAAGGAAATAGAGAGTGACCTCGGTATCAGAATGAGCGGATGCCCGGATTTGAGGAAATGGGCGGAACAGGGAGTGCTTCTGCTGAATGCCGTCCTCACAGTAAGATGCGGGGAGGCGGCGTCGCACAGCCGTATCGGCTGGCAGGAGTTTACTGATGCGGTAATACGTTATCTATCAAATAATCGCGAAGGCATTGTATTCCTTCTTTGGGGCAATTATGCAAGGTCCAAGAAGGATCTCATCGACACATCCCGCCATACTGTACTGGAGGCAGCCCACCCCTCCCCTCTTGCAAGGGGCGCTTTTTTCGGCTGCAGACATTTTTCCAGGGCCAATGAAATCCTGAAGGCGGAAGGCAAGGCACCTATTGACTGGCAATTGTAATAATTCGGATATGAGCAAAGCATTGTTCCCCGGGTCATTCGACCCATTCACAGCAGGGCATCTCAACATTCTCAAAAGGGCCCTCACAATGTTTGACGAAGTGGTGGTCGCTGTCGGAATCAACCAGGACAAGCGGGGATTCTTCGACATGGACCAGAGGATTGATATTATCCGGCAGGCTGTAGATGGCATTGACGGAGTCAGCATCATCAAATACGACAATCTCACGGTCGACAAATGCCGCGAGCTCGGAATCAGGCATATTGTGCGCGGGGTCAGGAATATGATTGACTTCGAGACGGAGCGATCTATCGCGGATGCCAACAGGAGACTTGCCCCGGACGTGGAGACCATTATCATTCCTACGGCCCAGGAGTTTGCGCACATATCTTCATCGGCGGTACGCGACATTCTCCGGCACCACGGGGACACTTCCCTATTCCTGCCGGAAGGGGTCGTCCTGCCCGAGGTCAAATGAGTTCCAATGAAAATGAAAACGCCGCATCATATTGAACTATATGCAATTATCTTGCTGGTGACATTGATTTCAATGTTTACCGGAAAGAGGTGTATGGCAATGGCAAGCTACCTGGAACCAGGAGTACGCTGCGAGACTCCGGCCCCGGACTCCGCCGCATTGAAAGCTCTATCTGCAAAGCTTGAGACTTATATCAATGCCATTGAAGGGCTTTCCATAGATGAGCAGGCGGAGGAATGTGACTTTTTGATTTCGAGTTGCAATGAGGAGGCGACCCGTCAATTTGTCGCGACGTGGCTTTACCGCCATTATTATTCCTCCAAGATAATGGGAGTGGAGGCGGTTGCCGTTCACATTGTGGATGAATGGTTTACGAGCGGCAAGGCCAGGCCTGCAAGCGATATAGAGCTGATGAACGCCAGGATTTTCGCTGATTTCAACAGGGCTTCGCTCATTGGGAAGCGGGCTCCCGGGATGACATTGAAGACCAGGTCCGGAGAGGATATGGAGGTTTTCGGAGGCAATGATTTTGAGCCGGAGGGTAGAAGACGGGAGAATAAATACAGTGTCCTTTATTTTTATGATACTGGCTGCGCCAACTGCCTTATTCAGTCGATCATGCTCCGCAATATCCTGAAGGATACGGACTTGACTATAAATTTGATTGCCGTTTATACAGGCTGCGATTCTTTGGCCTGGGACAGGTATGTGGAAGAAAAACTCAGCCCGATGCCTGAAAATATCGAGGTGGTTCATCTCTGGGATCCGGAGATGGATTCCGATTTCCAGAGGAAATACGGGATTCTCCAGACTCCCGGCCTGTTCCTGATTGACAAGAACGGCATTATTCTCGGGAGGAAACTTGACGCGGCGGCTTTGGCATTGATGCTTAATGACTTGGCACATGAGGAGAACTACCGTTACGGCAATGCTGAGTCCGAGGCTCTGTTTGACAAGATCTTCTCTACTTTTGAGGAGAATCCCGGGGTGAAGGAGATTAATTCCGTCACTGACCTGCTTGCAACGAAGACGGCTGGTTCTCCGGCATTCAGGACGACTATGGGAGACTTGCTTTATTATTACTCGGAGCAGATGACCGGAAGATACAAGGAAGCCAGCGCATATCTCATTGAAAATTACATACTTCCAAACAGGAGCATTTGGAATTCAGAACACGATTCGCTTTGTGTCCTGTCATACGCCGAATCTTTTCTGTCCATTGTTTCGAAGGCTTCGCCCGGTTCAATGATTCCGGCTGTCAGGGTGAATGGAGTTATGGCAGGAAGCGGCAAACCTGGGAAACCATACAGGCTTGATAAACTGAAGGCGGGATCTTACATTTTCATTTACAACAGGATGTGTCAAAGCTGCCTTCTTGAGCAGGAGGCTGTCAATGAGGCGGTGGCATCGAACAGGAAGTTGAAGGTGATTATGGTTGACACTTGTGACATGGACCCGGTGAATGGAAGTGATGATGCTGAATTGTTCGAGGCTTTTGACTTGTCTGTTTTCCCTTATATCCTGAAGACCGGGCCAAGGGGAAGGGTTGCCGCCAGATATCTCGAGGCTGGGGATATCAGATAATTGCTCAGTTTTCAACTTATTGGTGAATCCGGATTTGGCAGATAGAGAAATTAGTCCTATCTTTGCCGGGATGAATTGAGGTATGGTGTAATGGTAGCACTACAGATTTTGGTTCTGTCTGTCCAGGTTCGAATCCTGGTATCTCAACAAAATTAGGGCGGCAAGTCCTCCGAAATATGGTATCAAACCCCTCCAGAAACATTTCAACATCAAACTCTTGCTATTCTGTTCTTTGATTGAACTGGATCCACGACATTACTTTCTGAATTCGTGGTTGAAAAAGGCTCTAATTTACTAATATTTAAGCAATAACCAAATGACAAGATATAAAACTTCAATAGCACTATTCCTAGTCGGTTTGAGCTTTATCTCTTGCGACCCTGCAAAATGGATGAATTACTATGGGTATGACTTCTACATCCACAATGACTCCGGAGCTCCCGTAAAGATGGATTGGGGATCAGGGTTGAAAAGAATTGAGCCAGGCGATTCTGTGTTGCTTGTCCAAGTGTGGGAAGTGATTGGAAATGGCGTAAGGGGATTTGATGTTATGCCTGACAGTAAATATTGTAGCAATGTAGATTCTCAATATTATCGAATCAACAAGGTAACTCTTTATTCTGAAGACGAGACTATAATTAGAGAATGGACATTGGAGACAAAAGATGATGGAGGTCATCAACTTTTTTCAGAGGAGAATTGGAAGAGATATGACTATAAGTTAAAAATCGAGTCGGTCATCAGGAAGTGGATTTTTTATATTACGGATGAGGATTTGTCCCTTCCTTAGGAATATATAAAAAGCTCGTGACATTCATTAGAATTCAGATGGATGTCACGAGTTTGACTAACAAGATGTTACCTATTGCTATTCCGCTAACCTAAGGCCATTGACCTTGTTCCAGCGGCCGCGGGTGAAGTCCGGAATCTGGACAGGTTTGCTGCCGTTGGCTATGGAGGCAGCAGTCAGTTCACCGAGGCAGGACCATTCTGCAGCATCGTAAACGTCCATATCGAGAGGCTTGCCATTGCGCAGGCACCATACAAGCCTGGAATCCATGATGAAATCCATTCCGCCGTGGCCTCCCACCTCGCGGGCCTTGGCCTCAATCTCCTTGGCAATAGGATGTTTGTACTTGGCCATCAGGGAATCACGAACCTCACGCGGAACATAAGAATGGCTGGAAAGATTGTCATACTCAGCAGCGGCATCAGCTATCTGGTCAGGCTCGAAAGCAAAGGCTGAATTCGGATACTTGTCTGCGAAGCCCTTGGTACCGACAAGCTGATACATACGGTCATACGGCCTTGGAGTATAGACATTGTGCTGGACGAGAATTGTCTTTCCGTTCCTTGTCTTCACCAATGTCGAAGTCTGGTCTCCATTGGCGAAGGTATCCACTCCCATCTTCTCCTTTGCGACCTCGAGACCTACGACAGACTTGGTATCCATTGACACGAGATACTCAAGCTTGTCACCACGGTGGATATTGAGAACCTGGCAGTCAGGTCCGAAACCGTGGGTGGCATATACGTCTCCGCTGTGCTTCTGGTTGAAGTCAAGTCTCCAATTGTCATAATATGCATCCCAGAACGGTTCGAGATTGTGGATATAGGCACCCTCGGCGTGGAGAACCTCGCCGAAGAGACCCTGCTGGGCCATATTGAGGCAGGTGAGTTCGAAGAAGTCATAAACGCAGTTCTCAAGCATCATGCAATGCTTCCTGGTGCGCTCTGAGGTATCTACGAGCAGCCAGCACTCCTTTACTGACATTGCGGCAGGAACTTCCACGGCAACGTGCTTGCCGCACTCCATCGCATAGACGGCCATATCCACGTGAGTCTGCCAGTTGGTACAGATATAGACGAGGTCAATGTCATCCCTCTCGCAGAGTTGCTTCCAGGAATCCGCACCTGAATACTCGGCAGCGGCCGGCTTGCCCCTCCTGGCAAGAATTTCCTGAGCCTTTGCAACCCTGTCAGACTCAAGGTCACACAGTGCCACCACCTTGGCACCATCAATATATGTGAAACGTCTGACAGCATCCGGGCCCCTCATTCCGAGTCCGATAAAGCCTGTACGGACAGTGTCCATAGGCTCGGCAGCGAACAGAAGCATATCCTCCTGTCCCTTGGCAGGAGCCGGCTCGTCAAACACTATTACGCCATTCTTGATACGGTAACCGTCACCGGATGAACAGCAGGCGGACAACAGGACCGCGCAGGAAAGAAACAAAGCTAATTTACGAAACATAATACCTCCATTATTAATGAGTTATTTCACATTCATCCTTATAGTAAGCGAACCGGCCGGATATTCACGGGCAGAGTCCTCACCAGGGAGAGTAACCGTGGCCACCGAACCTTCCGGAACCGTGAAATCCCAGACCCATTCATCCCCCTCATAATGCCAGTGACTCTCAATCACGCCGGCGGCGGAATGATATACGGCATCTAGATGACCCAGCCTGCGGTCCGGTACCGGTTTCATTATGATTCGCTTGAAACCGGCCTCATTGATGTCAGTACAGATTCCCGCAGCAGTCTCCCAAAGCCATTGACATACACAGCCGTACGCATAGTGATTGAAACTATTCATACCGTTCGGACCCATACCCTTGTCAATGGTATAGCTGTTCCAACGCTCCCAGATCGTGGTGGCCCCATTGTCAACAGAATAGAGCCAGCTCGGGTTCTTGCGCTGGAAAAGCAGGTCGTAGGCAATGTCATCCATACCGTTAGCCGACAATGTCGGGAGTAATATCGAGGTGCCGAGGAAGCCTGTTTGGAGGCAGCCGTCGTGTTCTTCGAAATTCTTGCGGAGCCTTGAAATCAATGCTTCCCTGGCAGGGCCTTCCACCACCCCGTTCTTCAATGCGAACAATGCCGGAGTCTGCATTGTATTCAGAATCTCAAGCTTGAAACAGCCATTTTCATCCAGGAACCCGCTCCTGATATATTCAACTGCCTCTTTCCTCACATTCTCATAATACCCTGCATCACGTCCGGTAGCGGCAGCCATATCCCTCATCATCCCGGCATCCATTGCCCAATAGGAGGCGCAGAGATAATTCCAGTATTGAACAGCCTCAGGAAGAAGGTAGCTCTTTCCCTTCTCATCCCTGCCCCAGATTCCGCCGCCGCAGCTTTCAAGAGGTTCATAGCTGAGCCAGTCTGCCCATTGGAAATTGCCGTTTTCCTCCTTGAGTGCCTCGTGGCTGTATTTCGTCTCGGTAATGTGGCTGAAGAATTTGTCCATCGCAGCCCAGTTCTCCTCAATGATGGAGACATCCCCGAACTGTTTCCACACCGTCCATGGCACAATAACACCGGCATCGGCCCAGCCAAGCCTGTTCATGTCCGTAGGCTCCGCACCGTACTGTGCAAGAGGCGCCACTCCCGGGTAACCTCCAAGTTCGGTCTGCGTATCACGCATATCCCTGGTCCACTTGTGGAAGAATGCGGCAGTATTGGCAAAGAAGGTTCCTGTCTCGGTAAACACCTGGGTATCAGCAGTCCAGCCAAGTCTCTCATCCCTCTGGGGGCAATCTGTAGGAACAGAGAGATAGTTTGAACGCTGACCCCATACAGTATTGGAAATCAATTTATTGACAAGCTCATTCCCGGTGGTCAGCACTCCGGTTTCAAGATTTTCCGCAATGGATGTAACCGGAATTGAACATATCTTCCTTATAGTCACGTCAGCATCTGCAGTAATGGAGACATATCTGTAGCCGAAGAATGTACACATCGGGGTATAGGTCTCAAAGCCTTTTTTGCCGGCAAATGTGTAATCCAGCCTGATTCCCTTGTCCTGGATACGGAGATTGCGCCTGTGAATGCTGCCCTCCGGTCCGTCCATACCACGCGAATAAGCGCCGTTGCCATCATTGAGAATCTCGGACGGAAGGCAAGTCAGACGTGTCCCCTCTGCAGCCTTGAATTCGAATGAAGGCACGGCCGCACAGTTCTGTCCGAAGTCAATGACAAGGTTCTCGCCCTCCGAGATTGTCATTGTCTCCCCTGCCTTGTACTCTCTGTCGCTCACGATTTTTCCGTATTCGGTGCCAGAAGAGTCTGCTACGTCTTTCCATACATAAGCCCGGACAGGAGAGAGGGCAAGGTCGTGGCGATGATATATCTCGGCACCGCAGGTTGGCAGAATCTCGCCGCCAAACTCGGTATTCACTTCAGGAGTCGAAAGCAGGTCAACAGTCTCATATCCCGGCAGTTCACGGGCATCATACTCCTCGCCGTCAAAAATCGCCGCATGCTTCACCGGCCCTGCTATTCCGGCCTTCCAGGAAAGCGTATCCGTGCCATAAAGTATGCGTTCACCATCCTTGTACTCCACTTCAATCACTGAGCGGAATGCGCATTTGCGCCCCACCATGTGACTGCTTCGGGACGGGGTCACAATCTTGTCAGCCCACCAGCCCGGAGTCACCTGGGCGGCAAAAACATTGACAGAACCATTCCTGACGGCATCGGTAACGTCGTATGTGAATGACCTCTTGGTCTTGTACGGATGCGTGAAGCCAGGCTTGAGCACCTCATTGCCAATGACATTTCCATTGACATATAGCTGGTAAACTCCGAGTCCCGCAGTCATCCAGCGAACGCTCTTCACAGCCTTGACGTCACCGAGTTCGAATACGAACCAGCTGGCTCCGTCCGCTGCCCTGTGCCCGTCAGTGATTGTCTCTTCCACGACCGGCGCATCAGCCGCGGAAATCCACTGCGAGCAATCCCATCCCTCAGGAATCGGCTCCTCGAGCCTGTATTCAATGTTACGATTTGTGCAGGAAACAAGTGACATCATCACAGATAATGTCCATAAAAATGAAAGATGCTTCATATCAGTCAGCAAGTTGGTTATTATTTACAAGTCTTACAAATATACTCATTTTATCTTAGACGCAACTAGTTGAGCCACTTGACCCAGAGTTAAGGAATATGTAAAAAAGCACTATTCTGGTTTCTCAATACGACTAAGAAAATCAGATACAGTGATTATCTCGATTTCCGAATAATGCTTGGGTGAAAGCAAATCGCTGTCGCCACTTACAATATAAATACACTTCCCGTCAACTGCACAGGAAATGAACTTGTCATCGTCAGGATCTCGGCTGACATGAATGTCTGAATTGACCCGGATAATTACAAATCTGGCAAGGATATCATTAAGAGGGATCCGTGTGCGGATGGAAGGGTACTTTTGCTTAAGACGAAGGACAATCTTTTCGTACTCATCCACAATCTCCTCACTAGCCACAACATCAACCTGACCCTCCATGATGCAATGAAGGAGTCGGTAAGGTTGGCCTCCGAAGAAGACAGCAGAGGCAATGACATTAGTATCTATAACGATTCTCATTTGCGCTTCTCGGCTCTCATTTCCTTGATTTCCGCATTAATAACTTCCTCCGTAAGACCAAGTTGCGCAGCAGTTTTCTGCGCCTGTTCAATCAGCGAGTAGAATTCATCGAGCGAGGGATCCTTGACTGGCTTAAGAAGAATATTTTCGTTATCTGTTACGACAAGAAACTGCGAACCTTCCCCAAGATTGAGTTTCCTGCGAATTGAAATGGGGAGGACAATCTGCCCTCTAGATGACATTGCTGCAATTGTTGCCATAATCTACATGTTTTAAAATAAATAAGAATTACTTACTTTTCTGCAAATATAGGAATTAATTTGCAATGTCAAAAACAGTTGCCTGCCCTTTCGACAAAAATCATATCCGCAATTGCGCAGGGAAATATTACCCTACCCATACGGCATACCGGAATCCCGTCGAAAAAGGTGTGAGAGGCACGGCATCCGGAGGCAGCACAAGACCGGAAGGGGAATACTCCATACGGAGGCTATACCGGCCGGACGGGACGGAAGCGGAGCGGATGTCGCGAACCAGGCACAGGCCGGTTTCTGGGGAAAACGAGAGATGGCGGTCGAAGACACGGCGGGCGAGGAGGCCCATCGTCATCCGGGCGTTGATTTCCACGCAGGGGGCAATCCGGAAAGTACCGCCAGGAGCGGTATAAATAAACATATCCACGCCCACAAAACCTTGATACACACCAAGATAATTCCTACGGAAAAATCGTCCCAGAGCGTCCTTCAGTTCAATGAAAAGTTCCCCCGGCAGGTAGGCTGACAGCTTGTCAAGAATCCATTCATCGGTAGCAAGAAGATTACCCCGGTACATACCGTTGTCATTGAAAAACAGAGACATACCTTCGAAACGGACATCGTCGGTGACGCTGAAAAGCATTGCGAAATCCCGGACAACTTTCTCCCGCCGCTCCACTATCACGCTCCCCTGCTTCTGAATAACATTCCGGCACCAGCCAAGGTCATTTCCAGACAACTCACCGGAGCGGAGCCAGCGGAGGCCTTTGCCGCTTCCTGACCAAGGTGCCTTCGCAACGGCATCCCCGAAACGGTCAGCCAAGGTCACAACATCATTGCAGGAATTGGCCCCAAAAGCCCTGGATGGCGTTGCGAATTGCCTCAGCAATGGCACATCGGCATAAAGGAAATCATTGGCATACAGAGCATTGCGCCTATGCGAAAGCATTTTCACATCCTCGAGGAATTTGTCAGAAGGCAGAAGGTCCTGGGAGATTCCTTCCCTGACAAGACGCCGCTTCAGCACGGCATCCCAGCCCCAGGGAATGATGCCGGAGCCGGTCTCGACCCAGGAATTCAAGCCTGAACATTCCCTGCCAAACCGCAATGCGGACTCGGGAGGGACAAAGTTCGGGTCGCCGTTGGCGAGGCAGAGGTCGTGTTCCGGATTGAAAATGTTCATTGTAATTTCCTGATGGATGCAAATATAGTAATCTTCAAAAAATAACCAGCATCATCTTATGCATATCTTTCCGGTCCTTAGTTCCTCCCTCATCAGTCACGTAGCTACGGCTACTGTCCGGTCCGACTGCCGTCGGCTGCTCGCTGCAAACGTCCACCGGACGTTTGACTTACCGCTCACGACCATCCTCGGGAGAAAATCTGACCTCGAAAATCTGATGAAAATCTGAAGCAAGTTATTTTTTTCAGATTACATAATTGTTTCCGTTGGAAAAAATGACTTATTTTGCAGTTTTGAGCAATGACTGACGGACTGACATACCTTGCCATTGGTAATGAGGCCTTTTTCTCCGAAGTGAAAAAACTTCTTGCGGAGGGGAAGGTTGTGCGGTTAAAGGCCAGGGGACGGAGCATGGAACCGTTCATCAGGGACGGAAGGGACGAAATAGTGCTGTCCGCCGGGATTGAGCCGAAAAAAGGAGACATTGTCCTCGCAAGAACAGGCGAAGGCATTGTACTTCACAGAGTTATAAACATTGACGGCAATGCGGTGACGCTTATGGGTGACGGAAATCTGTACAAGACGGAATCCTGTTCAATGGAAGATGTCATTGCGGGGGCCACAATGATTGTCCGGAATCGCAAAGGCATTGACCCTGGATGTTTTATGGAAATGTTCAAGGCAAGAATATGGATGATTGCAAGACCCGTCAGGAGGCCGTTGCTGAAAATTTGGAAGACATTCTGCAAATGACAATGAAGGATAGCATAATCTGGCTCTGGAAGGCTGCTGCCGGCTGGCGGCGGGCTGTATTGCTCGATGCCCTTGCAGGCTGCGTCAGGGTATGCGCCACATTGACATTCATCTGGTCCAGCAAGTCCCTGATTGACATCGCCACCGGCAGATCCGAAGGATCCGGGATCCTGCTTGCTGCCATCATGGCGGGCTGCATGGTTTTGCAGATTCTGCTTTCCAATTTTCGCATAAGGCTGAGCGCAAAAAACGAGATTGGGCTAAGCAACAGCCTGAGACACAAGGTCTTCACCCATATTATGGAAAGCCGCTGGTCTGGCAGGGAATTCCTGCATACCGGGGACGTGATGAACCGCCTCGGGGAGGATGTCGCCTCAGTAAGCGGACTCATCTGCTACTCGATACCGTCCTCATTGATAACTGTATTCCAGCTTTGCGGAGCTCTGTGGCTGCTCGCCGGGATGGACTGGAAGCTTGCCGCAATTCTATTCGCCATAATGCCTGCCGCAGTGATTCTAAGCAAGGGCTTTGTCCGGAAAATGCGAAGGCTGACATCCGACATCCGAAAGTCTGACAGCCTGGTACAGAGCCATATACAGGAAAATCTCCAGCACAGGACATTGATTTCCGCATTGGAATATACTTCGAGGAGTACCGAAGAGCTGAACAGCCTACAGGACGGACTGCAGAAGAAGATTCTGGACAGGACTGAATATTCCATATTCTCCAGGACAATGGTTCAGGCCGGGTTTTCGGGCGGATACCTCCTCGTCATGCTAAGAGGCATCAAAGGCCTGGCTACCGGGACCGTCAGTTTCGGCGAAATGGCCGCCTTCCTCCAGCTTGTCTCAATGGTGCAGAGGCCGGTCGTGGATTTGAGCCGGCAGGTACCGGCATTCGCAAGGACATTGTCAAGTGTGGAGCGTCTCTGCGAACTGACGGGCATACCGCTGGAGGAGCAGGGTGACCCGGTGAGATTCAGTGGCATCCCGGGTATCCGGTTTTCGAATGTAACATTCTCATACCCTGACGGTTGCGAACCGGTCCTCAAGAATTTCTCATACGATTTCCGTCCAGGTACACTGACCTCGGTGACGGGTGAGACAGGAGCGGGAAAAAGCACAATGATAAGGCTTGCCCTCGCCCTCCTATCCCCTGACGAAGGCAATGTAACCATATACGATTCGGAGAATGAGGTGGAAGCCTCTCCCCTGACCCGCTGCAACATAACCTACGTACCGCAAGGCAACTCATTGATTTCCGGGACAATACGGGAGAATCTCCTGCTCGGGAACCCCAATGCGGATGAGGCGGAGATGAAGAAGGCTCTTCACAATGCAGCCGCGGATTTCGTACTGGAACTCCCTCTCGGACTTGACACAATATGCGGAGAGTCCGGAACCGGCCTGAGCGAGGGCCAGGCCCAAAGAATCGCAATTGCTAGAGGTCTGCTGCGGGGAGGCGGGATAATGCTGCTCGACGAGCCTACTTCCGCATTGGACAATACCACAGAGGCTGTCCTGATGGAAAGGTTGAAGAAGAATGCGGCCGGCAGGACCGTAATAATGATAACACACCGGAAGAGTCCGACAGGACTCTGCGACGGGAATATTGAAATTAAGTAACTATGGCAGGTTTTGATTCAAGCATCTATCTGGACACGAGAGAGTCCATCACGATAAATACGGACAATGATTACAGCACTCTGACCCGTCAGGTTTTCGACTCAGTGACTTGCGGCAAGAAGGTATCCGAAATTGGCGGCGGACGCATTCTTGCGGATTATTCGTCGTGGAACCGCAACCGCTTCATTGTCTGTGATATATGCGAGATTCCTTCGGAATATCGTTCCAATCCTGAGGGTGCGCACGAATACCGCATCGACATCAGGTCCGGAGAGGGCTCCAGCATGACGGGCGACGCCATTGCCGCATTGCTGTTCCTAGCATCCTTCTGGCTTGCGGGCAAATACTTCTCTCTCAACAACATAGTCTTCCTGCTAGTTGCCCTATTCCTGGCCATCGCCTGCACCGTCCTTCTGTTTGTCCTCCCGAAAATGCAGAAATTCGGGGTTGCGGAGGCGGCTGAGGTGGCTGATGAGGTCCGCAAGGGACTCAAGCAGGGATTACTAAACTGAATTTCTCAAGATGAGTTCAGGAGCAAGTTCGAGCTGCGTGGAGTACCTGCTTCCTGATGCTATCGAGTCGAACAGCAGTTTAGTGGCCAGTTTGCCCATTTCTTCTGTCGGCTGGCTTATCCGTGTAATTGACGGTGTCATGTAATCCATATATATGCTATTGTCAAACGCTATCAGCGATATGTCCTGCGGGACTCTCAATCCGGCCTCCCGGACTGCCCTGAGAGCGCCGAGCAGAATCGTGTTGCTCAATGCGTATATGGCTGTAGGCCTGTTTTCCCGGTTCAGCAGCAACTTCGTTTCAAGATATCCGTTCTGCTCCGAGAACTCATTTCCTACAACAATTGCGGAGTCTTTTATTCCGGCTTTTTCGAGGGCGGACATATAACCTGACACTCTTTTTTTGTTAGGTAAGGAAGTCGTGACTCCCTGGATACAGGCAATATTCGAATGTCCTCTCATTATCAGGTGATTTACAGCCAATATGCTCCCGAGATAATTATTGGTCGTTACGTATGGCAGGGTGGAATCTGAAAAATACCTGTCTATCAGTATGACAGGCAATGAATTACGGTGTATCTCCTCAAAAAGGGCAGGGTCCTCGCCACATGGCACTGCCATAATTCCTGCTACCTGGTGCGATATCAATGAAGATATGGCAGACTTCTCGGACTCAGGGCTCTCATCCGTGTCAATAACAATCGTAGTGTGTTTCCTTTTCCTAGCTTCTTTGATGACTACACTTGCGATGTCAGCAAAAAACGGGTTCGCAACAGACGGCAGCATCAGGCCGATTGTATTTGTCTTGCTGGTCCGGAGATTCTTCGCAAGCAGGTTCGGGAAATAATTACTTTCCTCAGCCGCCTTCATTATGGTATCCCTCGTTTCTTGGCTGATTCTGTTTTTGTCGGCTTTCCCGCTCAGCACGCGCGATATTGTCGTTATGGAAAAACCGGTCTTTGCTGCGAGGTCTGCCAATGTCTCTTTCATAATTCCAGATAATTTGACTCAATGTTGTGCAAATATATGAAAGCTTTGCGCAAAAACGTTACAATTTTGCGCAAAAAATTTCAATTTTTACAACAATAAATATCATCATTAGTATACACCCGGATTATCCAACATGTATATTTGCGCAAACGTTTTCGCAAATAACGTAGATAAAACTACATAATTAATAAAATGAACACTAAGACCAGGAAGCGTGTGGTCGCTGAAGCGGAAATCATCAGTCCTCAAGAAAATAATTCATAATTCCAGTCAGGATTCACTTTTTACATATCCCCGATTGACAATCCTTTCAATACAAATTGATATTGATGGTTCAGGCATCAATAATGTCGAATGCATCAGCATCATTGAGGGCGGGAAAGTTACGGCGGAATTCGGTCAGGCTTTCAATATCTATCTCCCCGCACGCAACAGATTCACAGTCGTCCGGGCAGTGTACGATTTCACCTCCCCAGGGGTCCAGGAGGACTGAGCCGCCATTGTAAACGCAAGACGGGTCGGAACCTACCCTGTTCACGGCAGCAACGAAGCATTGATTCTCAATTGCCCTGGCTTTCAGCAGGCAGTCCCAGGCATATCTTCTGCTGACAGGCCAGCTGGCCACGCACAGCATGACATCGTAATCTCCCCTGTTTCTTGACCATACCGGGAACCTGAGGTCGTAGCACACGGTCAGCAGGAACCTAACGCCTTTCCACGTCACGACTTTCCTTTCCTTGCCGCCAGTGAAGTTGAGATGTTCCCCGCCATAACTGAAGAGATGGCGCTTGTCGTAGTACTCCACCCTGCCAGGTGTCACGAAGTAGAACCTGTTCACCTTAGTTCCGTCACCAAGTTCCAGGGCTATGCTACCAGCCACTGCGCACCCATATTCTTCAGCGAGCGATTTCATAAGGCCCAGGCTGGCTGACGGTTCTTTCTCACATATTCCGTTGAATCCCGTGGAAAACATTTCCGGAAGGATATACAAGTCGGCTCCGGGATTCTCCCCGACTGCCTTCATCATCCGTTCTCCGTTCTTTCTGGTGTCAGACCAGTCAATACCGGCCTGTATTAGGGCTATTTTCATTGCGTTGTGTATTTCTTGTCGCTTATCATGCCTCGGAGCCTTCCTCCTTGACTTTATTGCGGACAAAAATAATGAATTTTGCGGTATTATTGGCAGGGATAGTTGAGTATATCCCGACCAAAATTATCAAGGAGGCAGCAAGAACAGTAGTCGTTGCTGTCTCCCGCTACCGTACGATTGATATAGATATGAAAAAGGACCCCGGTTCATTGTCACCTTGCACTTTTGGAGGATTGAATTTTGTGATGAAAAAATAATGGTAAAAAGACTCCAAGCGAAAACGAAATATGCTTTTAGCGACGAATCTTTAAAGAAGCCAGCAAAGATGCCTCTCTTTCCCTTCTAGCCTTGCGTTCCTTCAAGTAAGCTTGACGGGATGCCTTTCTTTCTTCCCGTTCCTTGGCAAACAAGTCTCCATTGCTGATGATTTCTTCCTTGACCCGCTGTAAAGTATCATTGATACACGAATTCTTAAGCTGGCACTCCCAAACAATGATAACGGCCCATCCCTTCGCTTCCAGTTGGCGCCATACCTCTTGGTCACGTTCTTGATTACGGGCAATTTTCGCTATCCAAAAGTCAGTATTCGTTTCAGGGATATGGCTCGCATGGCAACCTTTGTGGCCATGCCAAAAGCAACCATGGACGAAGATAACTGTTCGGTATTTTGGAAGAACAATATCTGGTGTGCCGGGGAGTCGCTTGTCGTTTACCCGATACCGAAACCCAAGGTCCCAAAGGATATGGCGCAACTTCAACTCCGGCTTTGTTGAAGCGGAGCGGATCCGGGACATTCGAATTGAACGTTCCTCCTTTGTCATGATATCTGCCATATCGAAGAATGCTTGGATTTGCAAATATACGCAAAACAGAGAAAAACCTCAATCCAATACTATAGAATGGCATATTTCCGAGTTTTTTCGTAGGGCGAAAACATGGCTCTGACTGCATTAAATCAAACTAATTTCAAGAATTTTTACCCGGTTTGACTAGTATCTCGCAATATATTCTTAAATTTGTCAAACAAATGATTGTTTGACCGAATTAAGTTCTATTATATGGCCCAAAAGCAAGAATTCCTTAAAGGAAAGAAAGCAATTACATTCTTGGATCTTTTCGCCGGTGCCGGTGGCATCAGCGAGGGTTTCCTGCAATCTTACACGCCAGACAAATACTATGACTTCGTTTTGGCAAGTGACATCAATGCCAATTGCGAGTTGACCCATCGCGTAAGGTACAATTACCAGTTGGGCCTTGACACTGATTTCTTGCTGGAGGACATCATGTCTGATTCTTTTATCCATGACATAAAGAAAAAGGTTGGAAAAAAGAAAATCGATGTTATAACTGGCGGCCCCAGTTGCCAATCATTCAGCCTGTCTGGCCGTCGTCGCAAATACGACAAGCGGGACAATCTCTTTGAGCATTATCTCAAGGTTATCGAGGAGTTCAAGCCCAAGTACTTTGTCATGGAGAATGTCAAGGGCATTCTTACCAAAGACAAAGGAAAGTTCAAGGACGAAATAATGAGCCGGATCCGCTCCATCATTGATACAAAGCAGATTCCAACTCTCATGGGCTACCTTGAAAAGATGCTTGGTCGCACCGCAACTCCATTTGAGAAAGCCTGCCTGTTAGCCAAGGTCCGAATAGAAATAGAAAGTGACAAAAAGACGGATGAGCTCGTTGAGCAATTCTTCATGCATGTTGAAGAGCAGTTCAAGGTACTGACTCGCAATATTGACTACGGAATCAGCAAGTCAAATCCCAATATCCAGACGATCCGCCATGGGCTAAGTCTGCTGAAACATTTCCGTGAGCGCCAGAAAATCCAAGGAGCAATCATACAGGAAAAGACATCCTCCGACATTGATAACGATGCTTTTGTGCACACCATGAACTCATTCATCGAGACTTTGGAGGATGACACAATTATACGCAAGATATTTGAGGCCATAGACAACGTAAAGGAGATTCGCGAACAAGAGGATTCGGTAAAGATGTTCAAGGCCATGCTTGAACTCTATTCAATGACTCTGGACCAGTGTTTTGCCGCTTTGGCTATTTACGCAGAGAAGGATGGCTCGCTTGAGGAGTGCAAGAGAATCCTTGATGATGCCCGCCTCTATCGAGTAGATCGTCCCATTGTTGTCCTTTCCGCCGACTACGGCGTTCCACAAAATCGCGAGCGTGTCCTCTTCATTGGCTGCAGGAATGACCAGAAGCTTATTACGGAGATTCCAGCCACTGTATCAAAAGACGAGCGGGTTACAGTGTATGAGGCCATCTCAGACCTTGATTTTATTGGAAACGGTGAAACTTGTACGGAATATGGCTTGGCAAAGAAGCACAAGGCTCTTGATCCGTTGGTACGCCCCCGCGCGTTGACAGGGGCGTTGGAATCTGATGAAGATATGATGCCTTTCTACGAATGGTCACGCATGGGCCGGCTTGGACATCGTTTTACCTTTGACTGCAAGCCTTTTTATGTCAGGAATGATGCGGAATTGGAGAACAACCTTGCCCACGTAGAACACGAACTCTTCAACCACCAGACAAGTTTCCAAAGCGCTGACGTCAAGAGACGCCTTGAGATCATTGCCAAGCATGGCGAATATGACGAATCCTGCAAAGAAGAACTGAAGAAAGAGAACCTTGAGTCAAACAAGCGCAACTATACGGTCCTTGACCCCAAGGGCCAGAGTCCTACTGTAGTTACAATGCCTGATGACTTCATCCATTATTCCCAGTACAGGGCTATGACAGTTCGAGAAATGGCCCGCCTCCAGTCTTTCGATGACACATTCGTATTCCAAGGGAAGCGACAGACAGGTGGAAACAAGCGCAAGTCCGAGATTCCCCAGTACACTCTAGTCGGAAACGCAGTTCCTCCGTTGATGGCAAGGGCAATCGGTAACACAATCCTTGAAGCAATAAAGTAATATGATACACATGCGTCCTTTCACTCCGTTCGAGAAAACGAACATGGAGTACCTTGTAAATCACAACGTCAAATTCACGCAGGTACAAATTACGGCTACCGGGCTCAAGAAATCCATTCTTGACGCCACTACGCCCATGCGCACATACTTCAAGGAGAACAATGTTCATGACTATGAACTCCAGGCTCAAGGCCCCGAGCACAAGGTTACCAAGAAAACTTATATCCTTACAGGAGGAAAAGTCATCGAGTCTACGACTTCGCTGTATCGTCCAGTTACAAAGGAGGGAGATCCAAGGCTTTGGATATATCACCTGAAGGAGACAACTGAAGCTGATGATATACACGCCATAATCGCACAAAACCCTGATGAGTTGTATGTCATCAACCTGACCAGAGTGAATATCCCACGATTCTGCGAGACAGACATTGAGAACCCCATCCGGGATCTTGTCAAGGGCCTATCTGATTATGCTGATATTGTATCCGAAGAGTTGTTGTACAAGCTTATGGAATTCAAGGGAGTCTGGATCGACACCAATCTCCGTGCCGATACCGCAATCGGACGTCAGGTCGAGGCTCTACTTGGAATTGACATGAACGCATCCCGAGAACCTGACTACAAGGGTATAGAGCTCAAGAGTTTTCGCAGCCAAAGACCGAACATCAAGAAGAATCTCTTCTGCAAGGTCCCTGATTGGGATATCAGTCACCTGAAGAGCGGGGCTGAGATTGTTGAAAAATATGGTTATCTTTCTGGAGGTGTCAAGTCATACCGGAATACTCTGTACTGTAAAGCACCTAATTCCCATAACCTCCGCCTTAACATGAACTATCCTGACAACCTGTTGGAAATCGAAGAGGACCGCAAGATTGCCGAAGATGTGTACAAGAAGGTTGCAGATGTCGCAGTGTGGAGGCTCCAGACTCTCCACCAATGCCTACTCCAGAAGCACCATGAGACTTTTTGGATAGAGGTTGACTCACGTATGGGTGAGCAGGGTCAGGAACAGTTCCGTTTCAACAAGATTGAGTACACCCGAAACCCGAACGTATCCCAGTTTGACATCCTGCTAGAACAGAGCATGATTACGGTGGACCTTCTTCTCGGTCGCCCCAAGGTTGATTTGACGACTGGAAAGCCAAAGAAGGGCGGGGATGCGGTTAGCTTCAAAATCAAGAAATCTGCAGCTGGTCTTCTCTTCCCCCAGAGCAAGTTCTACACCTTTCTAGGGTCACAATAATTCCCGTTTCATCTTGTCCCTCAATTCTTGCTAAAGAACTTTTCATCATACAAGAAGAGCATTTCCCATATTGCAAGATACTTGTATTAGCGATGAACGGGTCAAATTGAAGACAACTATCGGACTGCGGTTGGGATTTGCTCGATGTATGTAAATGGGATTTGCTCGCTTTGCTCGCACATCCCTGCCTCTGCGGGCCATCATCGTCTCTCAGCAAACCGCCGTTCTGCTGCGCAGAATGGCGGTTTTGTGTAGTCAGCAGCACTTTTGAGAGCTAGCTCTCAAAAGTGCTGCTGACTACACAAAACCCGCACGGCCTTGCCGTGCGGGTTTGCTGGTGACGTGATTCGGTTGGGATTCGAGAAACTACAATGAAATACAAAGGAATACAGCATTTTACTGCTTTGATTTACTTTCTGTAAATTATTGTTAATTAAATTGTTAGCGCATTTAAAAGGAAAGGCTTTACTAGTAATCGGCAGTAATGTTTTTCATTAAATTTTACCCGATATCGGACAAATATCGGACAAATATCGGACAAATTTTCTATCTTTGTTTTCGGTAAAAACTTGCTTTGAGATGACGATAAAATTCAAGATTCGAGTATCACGGCGAATCAAGGAGGGAGAACTTGTTCCGGTATATATCAGACTTCTTGACGGAGTGGCCTGTGACCAGACCGTCAAGACAAGGATTCTTGTGCGGCCGGACTATTGGGATTCCAGAGCTCAAGGTATAAAGCCAAGATGTCTTTGTCCGGACTCTGAAAGACGGAAACTTTCGGACGACATTCTGAACCTTCGCAGTTTTGTATCCCAAATGTATTATGACAAGAAATCTACAGATGGAAAGATACCTGCTGACTGGCTTGCCAGCGTAATCCGGAAATATTATAAAGATGGTGGGAAGAAACCGGATGCGACAACTCCTGCCAAGCAGACATTTGATTTGCTTTATGACAGGTTTCTCGATGACAGGGAACTTGGAGAGGGTCGCAAACGCCATTACGAGGTCCTCAGAAGGATGATTCACAGATATGAATCGTATGTCAGATGTTCTCGGGGACTAAGGAGATATACCTTTGATGTGGTAAAAACAGACCGGGACATTCTGGAGGACCTGTATGACTACATAGAGAACGAGTTCGAGTACGTTCAACGGTTTCCGGAGATATTAAAGGCAAATCCTGAAGCAAGGGAAATAAAGCCCCGTGGAGAGAATTACCTGAGCGGAGTATTCAAGGAACTGCGTGCATTCTTCAATTGGGCATATAGGACAAAAATAATAGAGTCATTCCCTTTTGAGAGCTTTACGATGCCTTCAGAGCGATACGGCTCTCCCATATACCTTAGCTTGGATGATGTCCAGACAATTTGGTCGGCAGATTTTTCTTCTCGTCCCGCATTGGAGGCACAAAGGGATGTTTTCGTGTTCCAGTGCAATGTCGGATGCCGTGTGGGAGATTTGCTTCGGTTGAAGAAGCAGGATGTCATCAATGGTGCAGTTGAGTATATCCCGACCAAAACTATCAAGGAGACTGCGAGGACTGTGGTCGTCCCTCTTAATAAAATTGCCCTGGAGATCGTGGCGAAATATTCTCAGCTTCCGGGTGACAGTCTTCTGCCTTTCATAAGTCCCGTAAATTATAATGACAGCATAAAAGACGTTCTTGAATTTGCCGGCATTACGTATCTGGTCACGGAACTTGACACTGTTACCAGGAAGGAGAAGAAGGTTCATATCAATGATATTGCAAGCAGTCATCTTGCCCGCAGGACGTTCATCGGAAATATCTATAAGCTGGTCAAGGACCCTAATCTCGTATCCGCCCTCACCGGCCATGTAGAAGGCAGCCGCGCTTTCACCCGCTACCGGGATATCGATATGGACATGAAACGCGACTTGGTAAAGATATTGGAAAGCAATCGTTGAATATTAAGTTTAATTATTGAAAATTATTATAACAAATGGGACTGCCAATAAATATTAATCAGTTGTTAAGCGGCAAGGTTGTTGAGTGGGAAAGGATGGATTTCAAAAAAGGATGGAATCCTGAAGATGTCCTGCACTCTGTTTGCGCCTTTGCCAATGATATCCACAATTGGGGTGGAGGGTATATAATTATCGGAATCGAAGAGGACAACGGGACACCTGTCCTTCCACCGTATGGGGTTGATATCAAGGCTATTGATGGTATTCAGAAGGAGTTGATAAATGTTATCCATAAGATCGAGCCGATGCCGATTGTCATTCCGGAGCCAGTTCAATATATGGAGAAAACAATCCTAATACTCTGGATTCCTGGAGGAGAAATCAGGCCATATAAAGCTCCGGTTCATCTCGGTGCAAAGGAAATCCAGAAGGCATATTTCATAAGGCAGGGTTCTGTGACAAAGAAGGCGACTTTGCAGGAGGAACAGTTGCTTCTGTCATTGGCGGCCAAAGTCCCATTTGACGACAGAATATGCCACGCTGCAAGCCTTGATGACCTCAGTTTAATTTATATCAGGGATTTCTTGCGCAAAGTAGATAGCAATATTACGGAAAAGGATATTCAGAATATGCCATTTGAACAACTCTGTTGGCAGATGCAGATTATTGGCGGTACTCCAGAATTCGTGAGGCCAAAGAATGTCGGTTTGTTGTTCTTTTCAGAGAACCCGGAGAAATACATCCCCTACGCAAGAATAGAGCTTGTACGTTTTTATGACGATGTTGGCGACCATTTCGACGAGAAGATTCTTCATGGTCCAATACACCTTCAATTACAGGAAGCCTTGGACTATATCTGTTCTCAGGTTATTGTGGAGAAGGTTGTCAAAGTTGACGATAAAGCAGAGGCAAATAGGGCGTATAATTATCCATATACAGCGATAGAGGAGGTGCTGTCGAATGCGGTTTATCACAAATCGTATGATGATCGCAACCCTATTGAAGTCCGCATTGAGCCCAATTCAATAATTGTATATAGTTTGGCAGGTCCGATGCCACCAATTACCAATGCAGACCTCCGGAATGAACGAGTGGTATCCCGCAACTACAGAAATCGTCGTATAGGTGATTTTCTGAAGGAACTTGATATGACGGAAGGACGTTCAACGGGTTTTCCCAAGATTTACAGGGCAATGAGGAACAACGGCTCTCCTGATCCGGTATTCAAAACAGATAATCTGAATCAGTATTTTCTTGCAGAGCTTCCTATTCATCCTGCTTTTGTGGGTGACAATGTCGCTC
>JBJEBV010000135.1:59509-66894 GCA_051870395.1 Candidatus Cryptobacteroides sp.
ATGTCGCTCTAGATGTCGCTCTAGATGTCGCTCGTGGTCCGGAGGATGTAGATACATTGGAGTCATTGATAATCAGGATGATATCTAAAGATAAACACGTTACGCGTACTGAAATGGCAGAAGTGGCCAAAGTCAGCACAAAAACCATAGAGCGACAAATCAAACAAATGCAAGACAAGGTTCGATATGTCGGCGTTGGGAGAAAAGGCCACTGGGAAATTTTGAAATGATATGAAACTGAATCGACCGCTGAAAGACACACGTGACAAGGAACTGAGCAATCTCAGATTTGATGTGCTATTTTATACATCCGGAGTCGTTTTGGTACCAATGATTTCCGAAAAGATGTATAATGCATTGATTGTGGAAGGCTATCCGGGATGGTTGATAATATCTACATTAATAATCTGTGACTTGTTTTTTCTTATTAAGGTCATTGTGACCTTTGTCAAGATTTCTCAAACGAAAAAACTATGTAATACATTCCAAAAGAATATTGATGCCTATTATCCATCAGGCCAAAATAGCGAATCACCGGCTGCAATCATTTCCAAGTCACTGAAAATTTTTGTATTGTCAATCACACGCAAATGGCGGGCGGAACGTCGAAAGGCGGATCGTGATAGTAAAGTTTCAGAAATGTTGTATATGCAGGTTCCGGATTTGCTCCAAAAAAACGGGGCATTGGCTGAAGAGAATTCAAGATATAAAGAACAGCTGCTTGAATCATCCAATGCCAATCTTGCACTTTCGCAAGAAAATTCTGCCTTGCAACAAGAGTTGGATAAGAACAAGGTTGCTTTGGAAGCAGTCCGCACACATCATCCGAAAAGAAATGTGGAAAGTTTATTCTTGATAGAAGATGAAGAAAAGAAAGAATTGATTATAGAGAAATTCTGTTCCATATTGAAGAAGGATCAGTACTTATCGGAGGGGTATGCCAATAATATTGCCATTTATTATTGGGCAGCGGTGCGTCTGCGATATATTTCGGATAATGTTGATGCCTTCTCATCTATGTTCTATGAACAATCCGGCAAAAACCGGGATGCGTTTAGAAAGGCTTTGAGCAGAGCCAAGAAAAAACAGGCCGATTCAATTTCTATTGAGACAGCCATTGCAGAACTGGAAAAACTAAAATAATCACGCAGAATGGTGTCCAATTATTTGTCCGGACAATTAATTGGACAGTAAATTATTGAATTTCAGTATTTTTTGTTATTCTTTTGCAGCCGCTTCAGATTGAGGCGGCTGTCTTTTTATGTGGATCCCATAAGAAGATGTTGGCCAAGTCTGGGCAATGTATAATAATCAAATTTTTCAAATTATGGGAAATATCGAACTGCCATCTATGGCAAAGTCATCTGCTGTATGTTATACCGTCAGTCACGATGATTTGATTGACTTCGCAAATGCGATAATCAAAAAAACTCAAGAAGCAGCTGAACAAGAATCTGCCAGCCAAGACATCCAGGAAGAATACCTTACACGGAAAGAGGTGATGGCCATTCTGAAAAGGTGCGATTCCACAATGACCAAGTGGGCGCGTACCGGATATCTCGAGCCTGTCAGAATAGGCGGGAAATACCTCTACAGGAAGTCTGACGTGGAAAAGCTCATGAGTCATTGAGGTGGTTAGCGAGTTTAGGTTCCGGCCTTGCCGAAACTCCTCGCCGCTCCCCTCGGTCGCAGTTTTCAAGACCAATGATTATGGGAAAGGAACGAAGGACAGGACGCCCTCCGATGGGCGTGGAGAAACGACGTCACAAGGTGACTGTCGCCCTGAATGACCAGGAATATGATCAGGTATCCCTCAAGGCCGGGCTTACCCCGTTCACCATTTCTGAATACTGCCGCAAGGCGGCGCTCAGGCATCAGGTACGTGAGGCCCTCAGTCACGAGGAGAGACAGCTACTCAGGGACCTGTACAAAATCGGGGTAAACCTGAACCGGCTGGTGACCTGGCTGGAGCGGGGCAGGCTCAATGAAGTCGCCCTGGAGATCATGGACATCCAGAAGGAATTCACCGGTATCAACCGCTATTACAGGGAGGTGTTGCGCCATGGTAGGTAAGATCGTTACGAGCAGCGCACCGTACAGCTGCGCCAACTATTGCCTGAACCACGACGTGGCCACCCTGCTCTGCTGGGAGGGCCTGGACATTGACCCCACCGAAGCTGCGGAGCTCGCCCGCTCCACCGGGGAGGCCAGACTGCAACTCGCAAGCACGATGGCCTACGCCATTGACACGAGCTTCTCCATACAGGCGGAGACCAACACCGCGGTGCAGAAACCGGTCGGGCATATCTCCCTCTGCTTCATGAAGGAGGACGCACCCCTGCTGGACAACACACGCATGGCGCAGATTGCCCGCGAATACCTTGAGATGATGGGCTACCAGAACACACAGTATATGGTAGTCCGTCACTACAACGCGAAGGGCAATCCTCACGTGCACATATTCTTCAACCGCGTGGACAACTCCGGCCACTGCCTGAACTCGTGGCAGGACTTCCGGCGGAACGGTACCGCATGCCGTGCGCTCACCGAGAAATATGGGCTCCACTTCGCGCAGGGACGCAGTAACACCATCGTGCGGAACCTCCACGGCCGCGAGAAGGCCCGCTACCAGATAAGCAACGCCATCGATGCCGCCCTGCCCCGCTGTAGGGACATCCGCAGTCTCGGGCGGGAACTCCTGTCGCAGGGCATCTCAATGGAGATACACCGCCGGAACAATGGCAGCATCCAAGGCTTGAGTTTCAGCAAAAGCGATGATATCTGCCCGAGTGTGGTGCACCGCTTCCGGGGCTCCGAGGTCGGACGGGCATACTCCTACGAGAAGATCAGGAAGGCCATTGAATGCCGTGAGCAGCTCTCCGAGGGAAAGAGCGAGAGTATGGAGGATACAGGTATGAGCCAGGGCGAATCTGCTTCCAGGAGTCATGGGCAAAGCCTGGCCGCCGACATCGGCGACATACTCTTCAGTTCTCTGGGAAGTTCCGGCACCACCGGATATGATATTGACCAGAAGCCCGATGAAAAGAAGAAAAGGAAGATGGGCTTCCATAGATAGAACACATAACAATTCACGAATATGGCAAAGAACAATAATGCTCCTGACAAGCATATACAGGAGCAGAACGACAAACTCACATCACAGGCAATACTCAAGCAGGTCAATGACCTGTGCGATAACCTCACAAGGCAGTTCAACAATGCAATGGAATACCAGAACGACCCGGTCAGAGTGGTCCCGGCGGAAGACGTGCACAAGGCGGTTACCGTGATCACGAAGTTTCCGTTGAAGTACCAGGAAACCATCGATAACCTCAAGTCAAATCTTGAATCAAACAATGACGAGCTCCACCGCCTGAACGGCAACTACTGTGCTCTTTCGTCATCATATGCGACTCTGTCAGACAAAACGAAATCGATGGAAGCAGAAATCCGGGAACTGAATGCCGAGAAAGATGCTTTGGAGAAGCAGATTGACGCATTGAACACTGACGGATGGGACAGGTTCGTGAGGAATGTCAAGCGTCATCTCAAACAGTGGTTCTCGGAGAACAACATTTTCAAAGGGACTCTATGCTGCTTGGTAATCATGATGGTCATATGCATCTTTTTCGTTCTCGACCATACATACTGGTCGACGGATTCGCTTGCCAGGCGAGCATATGATTCGGCCCTCGAAATGAAATGGAAGAACCCGGGGTGGTATTATCAGGAGATCCGGGAGGAGTGCAGAGAGAACGGAAGGAAAGCCGGCAGGCAACTGGTCGAGTACTATGAGAGTCTTGCCGAAGAAAAGAAGCAGGAGGCCGGGAAATGAATGCGACCGATGGAATGGCACTGCATTTCCGGGAAATGCTGGACAGGAAGCAAAGCCTTGAAAACCTTGGCCTGCTGAAGATGAAGTCCGGCAATGACTTCGTTGAAGATGGCCTCCGACTTCCGGATCCGGTTCTTTACTTCCACGGCCTGATAGCCGAGAACGAGATCACCGTACTGTTTTCCAAACCCGGAGTCGGCAAGTCTATCCTTGCCGTACAGATAGGTGTGGAAATAGCTATAGTAAAGCCCGTAATGTACATAGATCTGGAATTGTCAGTCAAACAGTTCCAGAAGCGATACACAATTCAGGAAACACGCTTCTATTTTCCGGATAACTTCAAGAGAGCGGAATTCAACACGGACGATCCCATAACGGATGGAATGGAGGAAGGACTGCTGGAGAGCATAGAGCTGGCGGCGAAGAAAGGAATCCAGGTAGTGATTCTGGACAATATCACCTATGCCTGCCCCGATGCGGAACGGGCGGACTCTGCGACCATATTCATGCAGAGGTTGAAACACCTCAAGGAAACTTACCGCATCACCCTGATCATACTTTCGCACACACCGAAGATACCTGACTACAGGCCTCTGACATTGAACGACCTTGCCGGCTCCCACAAGCTGATGGCCTTCGTGGACTCCGCCGTCGCCCTGGCAAGGGTTCCGGGGAAGCCTTCGCAGCGATACATCAAGCAGGTCAAGGTGCGCAGTTCCGAGGCCATCTACGACGGAGAACACGTTGCCCTGCTCGAACTGGCGGACAGTATGGGGTGGCTGCATATGGAATTCATCGGCGAGGCGTCGGAGAATGACCTGCTCTTCTCCGGTCACCACGACCCGAGGGTGGACGAGGCCATTGCCCTGCATCTAGACGGAAAGAGCGTGAGGGAGATTGCATCACAGATGGGTGTGGGCAAGAGCACCGTCAGCAGATGGCTAAAGGACAAGACTGTCCCAGGTGTCCCAAGTGTCCCATGCGTCCCACCCGCGGGACAGACGGGACAAACGGGACAGCGGGACAATCACAATGGAAATGATGGAGAAGAACTACCGCTACCACCTGCTGAAGTATAAGGGCAGGAATTCCCGATACCGCTGCCCCGGCTGCGGACGGGCACGCTGCTTCACTCCGTATGTGGACGATAACGATGTCCCGGCGGACGTGGAGCGCTACGGCCGTTGCGACCACGCATGCAGTTGCGGCTACAATCTCTACCCGCCATACGAGCCGAATAGGAAGGGCGGAAAGGTTTACGCCTTGCCCAAATTCAGGAAACGCCCCGAAAAGAACCGCAAAGAGATTGAGACGAAGTTGGACACGCTTCCTGTTGAAATCGTCGGGAAAACGTTGCTATTCACGCCAAAGAACGGTTTTATCGCTTTCCTTTCCGGACTGTTCGGCGAGGAGACTGTGAAGGCCCTCGTGGAGAAATATCGGATCGGGACGACCAGGGACGGTTTCACCGTGTTTTACCAGTACGACATTATGGACAGATGTCGTACTGGGAAGATTATCCCCTACAACCCGCACACAGGCCACCGCATCAAGGACGGCTCCGTTCCTGAAGCCACGTGGGTGCATAGCAGGCTGAAAGCAATGCATCAGCTGCCCGATGGCTGGACGCTGTCCCAGTGCCTGTTCGGGGAGCACCTGCTTCCCCTCTACCCTGACCTGCCCGTTGCCCTGGTGGAAGCGGAAAAGACCGCAGTCATCTGTTCCGCAGTCTTTCCCGAATTCCTCTGGCTCGCCACCGGCGGCCTCTCCCAGTTCAACGACCGTGTGAACGTCCTTCTCGGCCGCAAGGTCATCGCCATCCCCGACCTCGGTGCCTACGACCTCTGGCGGAAGAAGGCACGGGAGTATCCCCTGCTGGACATCACCGTCTCCGACTATCTGGAGAAGAACGCCACAGCGCAGCAGCGGGAGATGGGTGCGGATCTGGCGGATTGGGTGGTGGTGGAGATGGGAGGGATATCATGAGGGTGAGTATCTTACTTCATGAATCTAAAAGCCTTATCCAAGCACTTCTTCTTTTGTTCAAGATTCGGATGAACGTACAGGTTCAAGGTTGTTCCGATGTTCGAATGGCCCAGCAACACGCTCACTGTCTTGTAGTCACAATTACTCTCGATACATCTGGTCGCAAAACTGTGCCTCAGTCCATGGAACTTGATTTCCGGAATCCGTATCTTGCGCATCAACGCCTTGTAATAGTTGCGGTAAGTTCTAGGCTCAATTGGCTTATTCTCATTGCTTAGGACGTAGTAAGCTGGATTGACAATTCCGAACAGAGGCTTTATCATCTTCATCAAATTGCCAGTTATGGGAATGTCACGAACCGAATTTGCGGTTTTCGGCATTCCCTCTATCAGTACAGTCCTTCTTGGCTCTTCATCTATCACATACACTCGTTCCAACGTTCTCCGCACATGGATAACGTGCTCACGAACATCTATATCCTCCCATTTGAGCGCACAGATTTCTCCTATTCTCAATCCTGATGACAAGCACACATACACTCCCAAGTTCTTGAAAGTAAAGTTGCCTTGGATGTAATTCAAGATCTTCCGGTGATTCTCAATGCTAAGGACCTCAATGGCATCCTTGATCTGCGATGTAGGATAGTGAAGCTGCCAGTCCGACTTCCAATCAAGACCGAGCTTTGCTCCATACCTGACAACCATCTTCAGCACGATTACAATGTCCCTCACCGTCTTCTGTCGCATGCCAGATTCCAGTTTGCTGAATACGAAGCCTTGAACATCATCCTCGCTGATTGTTGTGTTGTTACCAAATGCAGGCAGGATGTGATTTTCCAGGATTAAGATGTAAGCCGCATAGGTTGACTGCTTCACATACTGTTTCTTGTCCCTCTTCCAGAGGTCTGAAACTTCTTTGATTGATTTCTCTGTCATAAGTCTGAAATTATTAAAGTTCTATACAATAGAAATATAATTGCAGTCATGCGGCAGTGTCTTCAATGTTCCAGCTTTGAGATTCCCGGAGTTCAGCGGGGAGTGGGTAAACACGAGGTTGGGCTCTATAGCTGAGTTCAGTAAGGGCTCGGGAATATCCAAAGACCAGCGATCTGAGACAGGTAACCCATGCATATTGTATGGTGAATTATATACACGATATAAATCAGAGATAATCAAAAACGTAATCAGTAAAACAGACTTGCCCGACACGGCTCTTGTAAATAGCAGGGCAAATGACATAATCATTCCTGCATCTGGAGAAACTGCTGAAGATATTGCAATAGCCAGATGTGTACCATATGACAATGTTTTGCTCGGAGGCGACTTGAATATCATTCGTCTGAAGAACCAAGATGGCAGATTCTTTAGTTATCAGTTGAATGGCGTTAGGAAATATGACATTGCTACTGTTGCACAAGGAGTTTCTGTCGTCCATCTCCATACTGGAGATCTGAAAGGGATATCAGTGAAATATCCATCAGACATAGCAGAGCAGAAGAAAATTGCAGAAATGATTTCTATCATCGATGACAGAATCGAAACTCAAAGCAAGATAATTGAGGAAC
>JBJEBV010000136.1:0-4252 GCA_051870395.1 Candidatus Cryptobacteroides sp.
AATTTGATGCCTGGCAGTTCCCTACTCTCGCATGGGGAGACCCCACACTACCATCGGCGCTACGGCGTTTCACTTCTGAGTTCGGCATGGGGTCAGGTGGGACCACCGCGCTAAGGCCGCCAGGCAAATTCTGTTTCATTAACCCGCTTGTCGCCGGTTAATCTAATCTGTATCAGGCTGAAAATCTTCTCTCATCCGCCAAAACATCTTCGGCGTTGTAAGGTTAAGCCTCACGGTTCATTAGTACCGGTTAGCTCAACGCATCGCTGCGCTTACACACCCGGCCTATCAACGTCGTCGTCTTCAACGTTCCTTCAGGACTCTTAAGGAGTCAGGGAGAACTCATCTCGGGGCAAGTTTCGTGCTTAGATGCTTTCAGCACTTATCTCTTCCGCATTTAGCTACCGGGCAGTGCCATTGGCATGACAACCCGAACACCAGTGATGCGTCCACTCCGGTCCTCTCGTACTAGGAGCAGCCCCCCTCAGTTCTCCAGCGCCCACGGCAGATAGGGACCGAACTGTCTCACGACGTTCTAAACCCAGCTCGCGTACCACTTTAAATGGCGAACAGCCATACCCTTGGGACCTACTTCAGCCCCAGGATGTGATGAGCCGACATCGAGGTGCCAAACACCGCCGTCGATATGAACTCTTGGGCGGTATCAGCCTGTTATCCCCGGAGTACCTTTTATCCGTTGAGCGATGGCCCTTCCATTCAGAACCACCGGATCACTATGACCTGCTTTCGCACCTGCTCGCGCCGTCACGCTCGCAGTCAAGCTGGCTTATGCCATTGCACTAACCTCCTGATGTCCGACCAGGATTAGCCAACCTTCGTGCTCCTCCGTTACTCTTTAGGAGGAGACCGCCCCAGTCAAACTACCCACCAGACACTGTCCGCAACCCCGATTAGGGGCCAACGTTAGAACATCAAACATTAAAGGGTGGTATTTCAAGGTCGGCTCCATGCAGACTGGCGTCCACACTTCAAAGCCTCCCACCTATCCTACACATCAAGGCTCAATGTTCAGTGTCAAGCTATAGTAAAGGTTCACGGGGTCTTTCCGTCTTGCCGCGGGTACACTGCATCTTCACAGCGAGTTCAATTTCACTGAGTCTCGGGTGGAGACAGCCTGGCCATCATTACGCCATTCGTGCAGGTCGGAACTTACCCGACAAGGAATTTCGCTACCTTAGGACCGTTATAGTTACGGCCGCCGTTTACCGGGGCTTCGATCAAGAGCTTCGCGTTACCGCTAACCCCATCAATTAACCTTCCGGCACCGGGCAGGCGTCACACCGTATACGTCCACTTTCGTGTTTGCACAGTGCTGTGTTTTTAATAAACAGTTGCAGCCAGCTGGTATCTTCGACTGATTTCAGCTCCACGAGCAAGTCGCTTCACCTACATATCAGCGTGCCTTCTCCCGAAGTTACGGCACCATTTTGCCTAGTTCCTTCACCCGAGTTCTCTCAAGCGCCTTGGTATTCTCTACCTGACCACCTGTGTCGGTTTGGGGTACGATTTGATGTTACCTGATGCTTAGAGGCTTTTCCTGGAAGCAGGGCATTTGTTACTTCAGCACCGTAGTGCCTCGTCATCACGCCTCAGCCTTGATTTTCCGGATTTGCCTGGAAAACCAGCCTACACGCTTAAACCGGGACAACCGTCGCCCGGCCAACATAGCCTTCTCCGTCCCCCCTTCGCAGTAACACCAAGTACAGGAATATTAACCTGTTTCCCATCGACTACGCCTTTCGGCCTCGCCTTAGGGGTCGACTCACCCTGCCCCGATTAACGTTGGACAGGAACCCTTGGTCTTCCGGCGAGCGGGCTTTTCACCCGCTTTATCGTTACTTATGTCAGCATTCGCACTTCTGATACCTCCAGCAACCCTCACAGGCCACCTTCACAGGCTTACAGAACGCTCCCCTACCCAACAACACATAGTGTCGCTGCCGCAGCTTCGGTGCATGGTTTAGCCCCGTTACATCTTCCGCGCAGGCCGACTCGACCAGTGAGCTATTACGCTTTCTTTAAATGATGGCTGCTTCTAAGCCAACATCCTGGCTGTCTGGGCCTTCCCACATCGTTTCCCACTTAACCATGACTTTGGGACCTTAGCTGGCGGTCTGGGTTGTTTCCCTCTTCACGACGGACGTTAGCACCCGCCGTGTGTCTCCCGTGATAACATTCTCCGGTATTCGCAGTTTGCATCGGGTTGGTAAGTCGGGATGACCCCCTTGCCGAAACAGTGCTCTACCCCCGGAGATGAATTCACGAGGCGCTACCTAAATAGCTTTCGGGGAGAACCAGCTATCTCCCGGTTTGATTGGCCTTTCACCCCCAGCCACAAGTCATCCGCTAATTTTTCAACATTAGTCGGTTCGGTCCTCCAGTTAGTGTTACCCAACCTTCAACCTGCCCATGGCTAGATCACCGGGTTTCGGGTCTATACCCTGCAACTTAACGCCCAGTTAAGACTCGGTTTCCCTTCGGCTCCCCTATTCGGTTAACCTTGCTACAGAATATAAGTCGCTGACCCATTATACAAAAGGTACGCAGTCACCCCATTAAGAGGCTCCCACTGCTTGTACGTACACGGTTTCAGGTTCTTTTTCACTCCCCTCGCCGGGGTTCTTTTCGCCTTTCCCTCACGGTACTGGTTCACTATCGGTCAGTCAGGAGTATTTAGCCTTGGAGGATGGTCCCCCCATATTCAGACAGGATACCACGTGTCCCGCCCTACTCATCGAGCTCACAATATGTGCATTTTTGTGTACGGGGCTGTCACCCTGTATCGCGCGCCTTTCCAGACGCTTCCACTAACACACACACTGATTCAGGCTCTGGGCTCCTCCCCGTTCGCTCGCCGCTACTGGGGGAATCTCGGTTGATTTCTTTTCCTCGGGGTACTTAGATGTTTCAGTTCCCCCGGTTCGCCTCATTAACCTATGGATTCAGTTAATGATAGTGTGACGAATCACACTGGGTTTCCCCATTCGGAAATCGCCGGTTATAACGGTTCATATCACCTTACCGACGCTTATCGCAGATTAGCACGTCCTTCATCGCCTCTGACTGCCAGGGCATCCACCGTGTACGCTTAGTCGCTTAACCTCACAACCCGAAGATGTTTCTTACGATTCATCATCGTGTTGCGAAAATTTGAGAGACTCACGAACAACTTTCGTTGTTCAGTGTTTCAATTTTCAGCTTGATCCAGATTTTTAAAGAGCAAATATCTCAAACATCACCCGAAGATGAGTTTTGAGATATTAAGGCAGGTGACTTTCACTCACAAACCAGCAAGTGGCGTCCCCTAGGGGATTCGAACCCCTGTTACCGCCGTGAAAGGGCGGTGTCCTGGGCCTCTAGACGAAGGGGACGTGTCAGTCTGCTTCGCAAGACGCCTTGCTTTTCACTTTCTATCAGACAATCTGTGTGAGCACTGCAAAGTACGCTTCTTTAAGGTAAGGAGGTGATCCAACCGCAGGTTCCCCTACGGTTACCTTGTTACGACTTCACCCCAGTCATGAATCACAAAGTGGTAAGCGCCCTCCCGAAGGTTAAGCTACCTACTTCTTTTGCAACCCACTCCCATGGTGTGACGGGCGGTGTGTACAAGGCCCGGGAACGTATTCACCGTGGCATTCTGATCCACGATTACTAGCGATTCCGACTTCATGGAGTCGAGTTGCAGACTCCAATCCGGACTACGACGCACTTTATGAGGTCCGCTTGCTCTCGCGAGGTCGCTTCTCTTTGTATGCGCCATTGTAGCACGTGTGTAGCCCTGGTCGTAAGGGCCATGATGACTTGACGTCATCCCCACCTTCCTCCAGTTTATCACTGGCAGTCTCCTTTGAGTTCCCGGCCGGACCGCTGGCAACAAAGGATAAGGGTTGCGCTCGTTGCGGGACTTAACCCAACATTTCACAACACGAGCTGACGACAGCCATGCAGCACCTGTCTCACGGTTCCCGAAGGCACATTCTCATCTCTGAAAACTTCCGTGGATGTCAAGACCAGGTAAGGTTCTTCGCGTTGCATCGAATTAAACCACATGCTCCACCGCTTGTGCGGGCCCCCGTCAATTCATTTGAGTTTTAACCTTGCGGCCGTACTCCCCAGGCGGTCGACTTAACGCGTTAGCTCCGGAAGCCACGCCTCAAGGGCACAACCTCCAAGTCGACATCGTTTACGGCGTGGACTACCAGGGTATCTAATCCTGTTTGCTCCCCACGCT
>JBJEBV010000137.1:0-21410 GCA_051870395.1 Candidatus Cryptobacteroides sp.
GACTGATGAGGGAGGAAATATGGACCGGAAAGATATGCATAAGATGATGCTGGTTGTTTTTTGAAGATTAAATAATATTGACTGAATAAATATTGGATTTCCAAAAAATAATTATATTTGCACAAACACCACATAGGAAACACAATAAAGGAACATATCCACTTAACATTTGAAAAATACATACGGCAGCTTCTTCAATCCGGCAACACAAAACAACACAATAACCAACGATTGGTTACCTTGCGTAACCAGTTAATTATCAACTCAAAAATCACAGTTATGTTGAAGAGCACAAAAACACTCGGCATTCTGCTGTGCTTTGCTGCGTTTATAGGGTGGGACACCATGTCCGACCTTCATGCGGCGGAGAATGCAACTCCGGCACAGCAAAACAGCGTTTGCTCCGGCGTAGTAGTTGACGCAAGCGGACAGTCCGTAATTGGAGCCTCCATCCAGATCAAGGGGACTTCCACCGGAACAGTCACCGACATTGACGGTAACTTCTCCCTCAGCGGAGTAAAACCGGGAGATGTCCTCGTGGTGTCCTGCATCAGCTACGTGACACAGGAAATCATTTGGAACGGCCAGACTCTGGACATCGTCCTTGAGGAAGACAATATGCTTCTTGAGGAAGTGGTGGTGGTCGGCTTCGGTACCCAGAAGAAGGTCAATGCCACAGGAGCGGTATCAACCGTAAGTTCCAAGGAGATTTCAGCCCGTCCTGTAAACTCGGTTACTGACGCTCTCCAGGGCGTCGTAGCAGGTATGACACTTTCCACACCTACGAGCGGCGGTACATTGAACTCCAGCAAGACCATCAACATCCGCGGAATCGGAACCATCGGCTCCGGCTCATCTGTGACCCCTCTCATCCTCATTGACGGTATGGAAGGCACACTTGAGTCATTGAACCCACAGGACGTTGAAAACATTTCCGTGCTGAAGGATGCTTCCGCATCTTCCATCTACGGTTCAAGGGCTGCCGGCGGCGTGATTCTCGTCACCACCAAGAGCGGCAAGGAAGGCAAGACTGTAGTGAACTACAACAACAGTTTCCGCTTCAACTCCCCTCTCAATATGCCTGAGATGATGGACTCCTACTCGTGGGCAGTCTATATGAACACTGCCAGCATCAACTCCGGAAACGGTTCCTGGTTCTCCGACAAGAAACTCGCCGACATCAAGGCAGCACAGAAGGACCCTTCCATGCAGACAATGTTCAAGAATACCAACAACCGCTGGGAAGTATGGGATTCCAATGACATCCTTCCTATCGCCAATACTGACTGGCTCAAGGAGCAGTTCGGAAACAGCTTCTCACACGAGCACACATTGAGCGTAAACGGCGGAAGCGAGAAGATAAGGTATTATTTCTCAGCCAACTATCTCAACCAGGACGGTATCCTCCGCCACGGAGATGACAACAAGCAGCGCTACACCGCCACCGGCAGGATAGACGCGGACATCACCAAGTGGCTCAATCTCAC
This sequence comes from Candidatus Cryptobacteroides sp., assembly GCA_051870395.1. Taxonomy (GTDB): domain Bacteria; phylum Bacteroidota; class Bacteroidia; order Bacteroidales; family UBA932; genus Cryptobacteroides. The sequence goes on from JBJEBV010000137.1 coordinate 1,488, forward strand.
CTACAGCACGAGATTCACACGTACCGACTACCAGGCACCTTCCGTAATGGTCAACGGTACTGACGAGTTCTACCACAACATGTGCCGCTACTGGCCTATCATCCCTACCAAGGACCCTAACGGACATTGGGTCGCTGAGTCCTACATCTCAAGGTTGATGAACGGAGGTATGTACAAGACCCAGAGTGATGTATTCTCCCAGCATCTCGCATTGCGCGCAACCCCTGTAAAGGGCCTCAACATCAATGCCGAGCTCAACTACAGGATCATCAACGAGAACTCCCACACCGACTGGCAGACCACCTACGGCTACGACTGCGACGGCAATCCTTTCGTGGACTTCAATGCCAACTCAGCAGTCAAGGAGTACAACAGCAAGAGCAACTACTTCAACCCTAACATCTACGCTGACTACAGCCATTCATTCGGTGAGCACAATCTCAAGGTGATGGCAGGTTTCCAGAGCGAGTACTGGCACGGCCGCACCCTTAATGGCCAGCAATACGGAATCATCGCCGGACTTCCTACACTGGACACCACCTCATCCAATCCTACAGTTTCCGGAGGTTATTCCACCTGGACTACAGCAGGTTTCTTCGGCCGTATCAACTATGACTATGCAGGACGCTATCTCGTAGAGGCCAACCTCCGTTATGACGGTTCTTCACGTTTCCTCCGCGAGAACAGATGGAACCTTTTCCCTTCATTCTCTGCAGGTTGGAACATTGCCAGGGAGCCATTCTGGGAGAATCTTACCAAATGGGTGAACGTATTGAAGATCAGAGGTTCATGGGGTGAGCTCGGAAACCAGAACACCGACAGTCTCTACCCATTCTATCCTGCCATGAGCTACACCCCTAAGGGTGGAAACTGGATTGTCAATGATGCCAAGCCTAACATCTCCGGACAGCCAAGCCTCGTTTCCTCCGCCCTCACCTGGGAAAGGAGCCGGACCTGGGAAGTCGGCCTTGACTTCGGCGCATTCAACAACCGTCTTACCGGTTCCTTCGGATACTACCAGCGCAAGACCTACGACATGGTGGGACCTGCTCCTGAGCTCCCTGACGTTCTCGGTACTGCGGAGCCGAAGACCAACAACCTCGACATGACCACAAAGGGCTGGGATCTCCAGATCAGCTGGCGTGACGCAGTCAATGACTTCACCTACGGAGTCTCTCTCGTACTGAGTGACAGCAAGACCATCATTGACAAGTATCCTAACCCGGCAAAGGAACTCAGCAAGTACTATGACGGAGCAGTCTATGGCGACATCTGGGGCTTCGAGACAGTGGGCATTGCAAGTTCGCAGGCCGAGATGGATGCCCACCTCGCAAAGGCTGACCAGAGCTACTGCGGCTCCAACTGGACCGCCGGCGACATCATGTACGCCGACCTCAACGGTGACGGAGTTATTGACGAAGGGGAATACACCGCTGACAACCACGGCGACCTCAAGGTCATCGGAAACAGCACTCCTCGCTACAACTTCGGTCTCAACTTCGATTTTGCATACAAGGGATTCGACCTCAAGATCTTCTTCCAGGGCACCCTCAAGCGTGACTATATGCCGGGCAGCGCAACATTCTGGGGCGCTACCGGAACAGGCAAGTGGCAGGCCCTCGGTTTCACCGCCCATTCAGACTACTGGACTCCGGAGAACACTGGTGCCTACTATCCTCGTCCTGACTGGAATGGCTGGAGAAATACGTGGACACAGACACGTTATCTGCAGAATGCAGCTTACTGCCGTCTCAAGAACGTGACCCTCGGATACACTCTTCCGTCACGTCTTACCCAGAAGATTTACGTCCAGAACCTCAGGCTCTTCGTTTCTGCAGAGAACCTGCTGACCATCACCAAGTTCACAGACATCGCCGATCCTGAACTCATCGGGGCCGGTTACGGAGGAAACCTTGGAAAGACCTATCCCCTGTCCAAGACAGTGTCATTTGGTGTAAGTGTAACCTTCTAAAATTGAGGAAAGTATGAAACTTAAATATTTGAATATAGGTCTGATTATAGCGACTGTTTCCGGCCTGGCCGCCTGCAACAGTTTCCTGGACCGCGAACCGGAGAGTTCAGTCACCCCGAGTGCCTACTTCACTTCGGAGGCTGACCTCGCCGCCTACTCAATCAACCTGTACGGATTCTTCACCAGCATTGCGCCGGGAAGCTATGGAATCAGTACATTCGGCTACGACAATGCCACCGACAACCAGGCTGCTACCAGTTATTCCTCACGCTGGGTTCCCGGTGAATGGAAAGTACCTTCAACCACAAGTGACAGCGACTACACCGCAGCCTGGAACTTCTTCCAGATACGGCACTGCAACTATTTCCTGGATCAGGTGCTGCCAAAATATGAGGCAGGAAAGATTTCCGGAAACGAAAACAATATCAAGCACTACATCGGGGAAATGTACCTGATGCGGGCATACGCATACTTCAACAAACTCCAGACAATCGGCGACTGCCCTATCATCACCACTGCGCTGAAGGATGACGAGTCCACATTGGTCGAGGCTTCAATACGCCAGCCACGGCATAAGGTAGCGCGTTTCATTCTCGAGGACCTCGACAAGGCCATTGAACTTCTCCTGGAATCTGCTCCGGGCGGAAAGAACCGCATAAGCAAGGATGTGGCCTACCTTCTCCGTTCAAGAGTGGCTCTCTATGAGGGAACTTGGCTGAAATACCACAAGGGCACGGCATTCGTACCTGGTGGCGACGGCTGGCCTGGTGACAACAGTCTTCTCACCGGCTTCAACATTGACGATGAGATTTCCTATTTCCTCGGCGAGGCAATGACATCCGCAAAGGTCGTAGGCGACAAACTTGTCAACAATCTTGTGGAGAACACTGATACGGATGAGGGAATGGACGCATCCTTCAATAGCCTGAATCCTTACTATACAATGTTCTGCGATGAGAATATGGAAAACTACAGCGAGGTGCTGATGTGGCGCAAATATGACGAGAGCCTCAGTGTCACCCACAATATCCAGATGCAGCTCCAGAACAACGGCGGTGGTTCAGGATGGACCAGGGGCCTTGTGAACTCATTCCTTATGAGGAATGGTCTTCCGATTTACGACCCGGCTTCAGGATACAATACTGAATGGGAGAAACAGGGTATCAGCGCAACCCTTCAGGACAGGGATTCCCGTATTTGGATCTTCACCAAGAAGGACGGAGATATCGAGAACTACACCTCCGCAGGCACCATCAACTACGTTGACCTGGAGTGGGTTGTAAAAGGCAACAATGAGACCCGAATGGTCACCGGCTATGCCATCAAGAAAGGCAAACATTACAATGACTACATGCAGACTCTCCACGACAAGGGAACCACCGGAAGCATCATCTTCCGCGGCACGGAGGCATTGCTGAACTATATGGAGGCCTGCTACGTAAAGACAGGAAGCATTGACGGTACCGCTGACAAATACTGGAAGGCATTGCGCAAGCGTGCGAAGGTGGACGATGACTACAACAAGACGATTGCCGCAACCGTGATGACAATGGAGGCCGAGGGAGACTTCGGAGCATATTCTCACGGGCAGCTAGTGGATGCAACCCTCTACAATATCCGCCGCGAGCGCCGCAACGAGTTCATCGGCGAGGGTATGCGCTGGGCAGACCTCAAGCGCTGGAGAGCCTGCGACCAGATCAACGGATACCAGATCGAGGGAATGCGCTATTGGGGCTCCGACTATGTAGGCACATGGACCAATGATTCCGGACAGGATCTTGTAGTCGTGGATGTGGCCGGAGGTACCGGCAATATGTCGGATGGGAGCATCAGCGGCGTTTATATCCGCCCTTACCAGATAAGCAGCGTGAACAATTCCGCATTCGACGGCTACAGGTTCACTCCTGCACACTATCTCTCCCCTCTCCCACAGAACGCTTTCCGCCAGACAGCGTCCGGAGACAAGACCGATCTCAATACTTCAGTAATATACCAGAATCCGGGCTGGCCTAAGGTCGGCGGACAGGGTCCTACAATGTAGAATGCGTATGAATTCGTCGGGACTTGCTACTTGCGAAACTTGAATTGATTACTATCGGCTGGCTGAAAAGTCAGCCGATATATTTCACAAACCACTTGAAACTCGCCGGTAAGCTGAAGATATCCCGGAACTGCGAGTATGTCATCTGCCCCGTCATAGCGTGCAAATATTTAGCAGTTTTCCATGATGACAAAAAACCTACCAGCCTAACTTTATCCCGGCGAAGAAGCAGCGTGGCGAGGCTGGGCCGTAAATGTAACCGGAGTCGCGGTCAGGACCCTGGTCGAAATCCTTCTGCCAGGCATTCAGGAAGTTCTGCACACCGGTATTGAGCTGGAGATTGATATGGCGGTAAAGCTTGAAGTCGTAGGCGAATTTGAAATTGAGGTCGAAAAATCCCGGCGTCTTTTCTGTCCGGTTCTGTTCAATGTAACCGGAGTGGTGCTCCACCAGCATCCTGCCGGTATAAGTACCGCTCAAGGACAGGGTGAGAGGCTTTACCGGGCTGCAGGATGTAACGAAATAGCCATACAGGTCCGGAGTACGGAACATTCTCCTTGTCGCCTCCACGTCCTCAGCCCAGGCATGGGCCTCCTTGTACAGGGAACGATGCCAGGTCAGGCCGGCCTGCAGCTGCCAATGGTCCTCGTATGCAATCTTGCCTTCGAGATTGAACCCGCCGACCCTTGCGCCGGACTCATTACGCCTCTCCTTGACCAGGATATCGTCCTCAATGCCGATTTCCGTGAGGGCGAACACATCCGACAGATCTGTAAAGAATCCTTCCACGAGCAGATTGCCCTGCCAGGCTCCCCAGGAATGGTACATATCGGCTGACAGGCTGAGGCTTTGGGACTTCTCCACCTTAAGGTCGTCAGCCAGCCTTATCATTGACACGGTTCCTCCGACATTGTCAATATGAAGGTCCTCATCGAAGGCCTGGGGAGCGCGGAAGCCGTATGAGTAGCTGGCCCGGAGATTCACATTCTCGACAGGATTGAAACGCAGGTTGACACGGGGGCTGAAAATCACCCCGTCAATGAGATTGTGCTTGTCCAGCCTGCCTCCGATGAGAATGCTCCATTGCCTGTTCTTCCACTCGTTCTGGGCATACAGGCTCCCGATTCTCACCACCTGGTCAGTCATCCTGTCATAGCCCCACATATTGTCATTGAGATAGTCCTCATTGTATTCCAGGCCAATGGTAAGGTCCGAAGGCATGAACAGGCATTTGTCAAACTTGTAGATGTACTGGCTTCCGGCCATCCAGGTGAGATTCTTCGTATTGCCGTATGCGTCCGGGTCCTGGCCTGCCCCGTAATAACTGTTCCTGGCAATGTGCTGGGCGGATGCGAACACGTTCAGATGATGGTGCTCATCGGGAGAGAACCAGTCGAAGCGGAGGCTTCCGGTGTTGATTCCGTGCTCTACCTGCTCGGCTATCATTGCCTCGTGAGGCGGGAGATCGATATTGTCCCCTCCCCTGCGGAACTCGTGCAGATGGTGGTACTCGGCAGTCAGCTTGGTATAGACTCCGGTCTTGATGTAGGAACGCATGCCGATGGTCTGGGACTTGAGCCTCGTAAGTTCGGTGAACCCGTCCCCGTCGCTGTCATACCCGTCCTTGTTCCTTACCTGTCCGAAAATGGCCATTCCCATCTTGTTGTCATCGGAGACGAGGGAGGCGTTGAGCGATGTATTGTTATCGAAGGCTGAGGTTCCACCTATGCTGCTCAATGTATGGGCGGCGGAGACAGAGTTCCTGGCCGGCTCCTTCGTGATGATGTTGATGGTTCCGGCAATGGCGGAAGAACCGAACAATGCGGAGCCGCCTCCACGCATAACTTCCACCCTGTCCACCATATTGGCCGGAATCTGCTCGATTCCATACACCCCGGCAAGGGAACTGAAGATAGGCCTGGAGTCGATAAGTATCTGGGTATAAGGGCCATCCAGGCCATTAATCCGCACTTGCTGGTAACTGCAGTTCTGGCAGTTGTTCTCTATGCGGACTCCGGGCTGGAAGACCAGGCCCTGGGAGAGAGTGGTGGCGTTGACCCGGTCGTATGTATCCATGCTCACCACATTGACAAGTGTAGGAGCCATTTTCCGGGCAATCTCGCTCCGGTTGGCGGATACCACCACGCCGTCGAGCTGGACATTGTCCTCCTCCATCTCGAAATTGATTTCCAGGGTGGCTCCCTCGACTATTTTGACCTGCCTTGAGACTGTCTTCCAGCCGATTCCGGATGCTTCGAGAGTGAATGTACCCTCGGGCAGATGCTCGAGATGGTAATGTCCATTGGAGGAGCTAGAGGTAGAGATAGTGGTACCTTTGAGATTTATGAAAATGTACGGGATGTGCTCGCCACTCTGCTTCTCGATGACGTGGCCGTGTATGTTTGATTCGACAATTCTGTCTTTTGCCGTGATGGACGGCACGGAGCATAATGCCCCCATTATTATCAGGAGTATCGTTTTCATTTATTGATTGTTCGTTCGTATTATCCGGATGTTGGATCTATCCTCCCGCAGCACCCGGCCGGGATAGCAGACGTATAGTCCTCGCCCTGTCGGGATGACGGGGCAAGGGAGTTGCCAGGACGCAAGGCCGGTATTGGACCTCGCAACTGGCAATGCGGAGTTACGCCCCGGGAGGCGCCCGCAGTCCAAAATACCTGTAGAACTGTTGGGCCAGTAATGAAATATCCCTGAGTCCGGCCAGCTCAGGCAATGCAAACTCCTCGACACGAGGAAGATGGACACCCTCACCTATTCCGCAGGCCTGGAAATGGGAGAGCATCTGTATGGTCACATAACTGTTCTCGACCTGGTGCTCGGTACCCGGGTTGGGGTGAGAGTGGACTATGCTTATGCCATCTACGATATGGGTATGGGGAAACAGTGTGATTCCGCTGATGTAGAATATGAACAGCAGCGGAAGAAACGTCTGTATGAATATGTTTCTCAATTTATGCATCGATAATGCAGGTCAATGACAGGTCAGAACAGATATCCGAGATTAATGTAAAAGGCTCCGCCGCCATCCTGCATACGATATGGGCTGTCCTTTCTGTAGAAACGGCTGACAGGCAGGCCGTACTCGAATGCTACAACGAAATTGGTATTCATTATGAAGCGGAGACCCAGGCCGAAAGTCGGGTGGGGGAAAACAATCTATCTTCTCCTGAGCCTGGCGGCCAGGGAGCCGTCCACAGCACCCTTCATAAGCTTCCTTGTACCCTCGAACTGCTTCAGGAGACGGTTCACCTCAGGAATTGAGGTACCGCTTCCGTCAGCAATGCGCTTGCGGCGGCTTCCGTTTATGCACTCAGGATGCTCACGCTCGTACGGTGTCATTGACATGATGATGGCCTCCACGCTCTTGAAGGCATTGTTGTCCACTTCCACGTCCTTCAGGGCCTTGCCCATTCCCGGAATCATCGAGGCGAGTTCCTTGATGTTGCCCATCTTCTTGATTTGCTGAATCTGGTTGTAGAAATCCATGAAGGTGAACTGGTTCTTGACGAGTTTCTTCTTGAGTTCACGGGCCTGCTTCTCATCGAACTGCTCCTGGGCCTTCTCCACGAGAGTAACCACGTCACCCATGCCGAGGATACGGTCGGCAATACGTGCCGGATGGAACACATCCAGGGCGTCAATCTTCTCGCCCGAGGAAATGAACTTGATTGGCTTGCCGACAACCGCCTTGATGGAGAGAGCGGCACCGCCACGGGTGTCACCATCCATCTTGGTGAGCACAACTCCGTCGAAATCAAGGACATCATTGAATGCGCTTGCAGTCTCGACAGCATCCTGACCGGTCATCGCATCGACCACGAAGAGGGTCTCGGTAGGGCTCACGGCCTTCTTGATGGCCGCAATCTCGTCCATCATCCCCTGGTCCACGGCGAGACGGCCCGCAGTATCGACAATGACCACGGAAATGCCCTCAGCCTTGGCCTTGGCCACCGCATTGAGAGCGATTTTCACCGGGTCCTTGACCCCGTCCTCTGAATAGACCTGGACACCGGCCTGCTCACCCATCACCTTCAACTGTTCGATAGCGGCAGGACGATATACGTCACAGGCTGCAAGAAGGACCTTCATGCCCTTCTTCGAGCGGCAGAGGTTGGCCAGCTTGGCCGAGAAAGTGGTCTTTCCGGAACCCTGGAGACCGGCTATGAGGACGATGCCCGGATTGCCCTTGACATTGATGTCAGAGGCTCCGCTGCCCATGAAGTCGGCGAGCTCGTCGTGGACAATCTTCACCATCATCTGCTGAGGCTTCACGGCCGTCAGGACATTCTGTCCCATAGCCTTGTCCTTCACGCGGTTGCAGAAATCCTTGGCCACCTTGTAGCTGACGTCAGCGTCAAGCAGGGCCTTGCGTATATCCTTTACCGTCTCGGCGACATTGATTTCGGTAATCTTTCCTTCTCCCTTGAGAATCTTGAACGATCTCTCAAGCCTTTCCGACAGATTTTCAAACATATTATATTTCTTTAACTATTATCAACATATTCCTGCCAACTGCGGGCACTGGCAGGCCACTACTTCAAGTCATCGGAGAACACCGCCGGGGCAATGTCCCTGAGGTTGTAGCGGCTGCTCATCACGCTTCCGTAAGCGCCGGCACTGCGCAGGGCCATGATATCTCCCCTCCGGCTGTAAGGCAAATCCCTGCCCGCTCCCCAGACATCGCTGGATTCGCAGACCGGTCCGACCACGTCGTATTGCTGCAGACCTTCCTTACGCCCCTCTGACAATGCCGTAAGATTGTCAATCCTATGGTATGCCCCGTACAGGGCCGGTCTTATGAGGTCATTCATCCCGGCATCCATAATCAGGAATGCCTTGGTCTCCCCGTTCTTCACGAAGAGTACCCTGGTAATGAGCGAGCCGCACTGGGCCACCAATGAACGGCCCGGCTCCACGCTGACCTTCTGCTCCGGTCTTCTGCGGAGCTTGGCCGAGATGGTACCCAGCCAGGCCTCGAAATCAGGTATTGGGAATTCGTCCGGTTCATCGTAATTCACCCCGAGTCCGCCTCCAAGGTCAATGCTCCTGACCTCCAGGCCCTTGGACTCGAAATACCCCACAATCTCCGCAGCCCTCTCACATTCAAGTGAATAGACTTCCTCGACATCAGTAATCTGGGAGCCGATGTGGAAATGCAGGCCGGCAAAATCCAATGCCCTGGCACTCTTGAGAAGATTGATTACAGCATCAAACTCGTGGCGGGAAATGCCGAACTTGTTCTCGTACAGTCCGGTAGTGACATATCTGTGGGTATGTGCGTCAATGTTGGGATTGATCCGGACCGAAACCCTGGCCCTGACACCCTTCCTGGCAGCCAGTTCGTCAATCACCTGCATCTCCATGATGGATTCGCAGTTGAATGCTTCAATGCCGAGGTCGAGGGCGGTGTTTATCTCCTTGTCCGTCTTGCCTACACCGGCGTAAACTAAGGTATCCGGCCTGAATCCGTTCCTGGCTGCGAAAACCACCTCATTGCCGCTGACGCAATCCGCACCGATACCCTTCGAACTGATATACTGCACGATACGCGGTTCCACATTGGCCTTTATGGCATAATGCAGGCCGATACCGTATTTGGCTGACAGTGTGGCAGCCTTGTCAACGGTCGCCCTAAGCAAATCCATATCGTAATACCAGAACGGAGTGTCGATGGTCCTGAATTTTTCAAAATCGGTCAATACTCTCATAAATCTCATCAAGTGAAGTTCCGCAACCCGCAGAATTGTCCAACAGCCTGCAAATTTAGTAATTTTCTTCCCCAATTCGAAAAGTCTTTGCACACTTTGCGGAAAATCAATGATTTGAATGGGACCCGGGAGAGTTTATTTCATCGGTGAAACTATACTTGCCGCTTAAATTCACCTGCAGGCACACTCCCGAATGGGTGTCATTGAGGGCATATCGTTCAAGCCGTCTGGATATAATGCCTGGCTTTTGCGGGCTGGCATTGATAATCAGCAGTTTCATCAAATTTGACTTTCCGGATTATGCGGTTTGACATTCTCCACTTCCCTTCCACTTTTGACCAGCATTAGAAGTGCCTGATACTGAGTAGAGAGCATCATGCTCACCGTTTCTTCGGAATACAATTCCGGATTCTTGTTGCTCAGCAAGGCCAGGCCGCAGGCAAACGGCCAGATAAGCTTGAATATGATGCCGGACTGTTCCGGAGTAATGTCGAAATGAGGTTCGTTCATTTTGAGCGTCGCAGAAACGATGTCGGTGGCAAAACCATCTTCGGAAGCCTTGTCGAGGAAAATGAAATGGAAGAGATTCGGTTCCTCCCGGGAGAATCGTATAAGCCTCAGGCCGAATTCCTTGAATGCCAGCACATAATTGACAGAATCTGCGACATAGTCATTGAACAGTTCCTGGGCTGTTTTCCTGACTTCTCCAAGCAGTTCCTCCATATTCTTGAAAACCCAGAATATCGGAGCAACGGAGCATCCGAGTCTCTTGCATATTGAACGGGCACTAAGTGCATCCGCCCCTTCCGAACGGATGATTTCAATGCTCGTATTGATGATGCTTTCCCTTGTGTAGCGTGTTCGTTTTGCCATATTCTCTAATTATTCCACAAATATAATCAAATATATCGTGTGTTATATAATTAAATTCGAAATATTTCAATGCCGACATTGACAGTATTCATATAATTCATATCTTTGTCAATACATGTCCGAAGCCTGACGGGCAAATGGATTATGCCTGACGGCTTCAACAATGGCAGGAAGACTCTGCGACAGAACAATACAGGAGAAATGGAAGACAGCATAAGTTATATTCCTGAAAACAAACAGGACAAGAAGTGGGGGCTTACCGTCTGCTCGCTGGGATTCCAGAAGGTCTGTCCGGGGGAAGCCTACCCTCCGGAAAAACACAATCCGGAGTATATGTTCAACCCGAAAACCGGGCGGATTCTGTCTGAATATCAGTTGCTTTACATCACTGAAGGAAGGGGTGCGCTCATAACTGAACACGGGGGCAAGTTCGACATCAGGGCCGGAGACATGTTCTTGATTTTCCCCGGAGAAAAACACACTTATTATCCCGACCCGGCTACAGGCTGGAGCGAATACTGGATAGGTTTCAACGGGACGAATGTGGACAGCAGGACCAGCCAGGGGTTCTTTTCTCCAGCCAAACCGGTCTATAATGTAGGTTACAACGAAAGCATAATCGAACTGTACCGGGAAGCCATCACCACGGCCAAACATCAGGAGAGTTATTTCCAGCAGCTGCTGGCAGGCATTGTGAATCACCTGCTCGGGCTTATGTTCATGTCTGGCCGCAACAACCGTATGTCGCATGACAATCATGAAAAGAGCATTGTCAACAAGGCCAGGGCCTATATGCAAGAAAATGTGGAGTCTGACTTGAGAATGCCGGAGGTGGCCGGTTATGTAGGAATCAGCTACAGCCGGTTCCGCAGCATTTTCAAGAAATACACAGGTCTATCCCCTGCCCAGTATTTCATTGATTTGAGAATACACCGGGCAAAGGAAATGCTCAGGAGCACATCGGCTTCCATCAAGGAGATATCCATAATCCTCCAGTTCGAGAATCCGGAATACTTTGCCACACAGTTCAAAAAGAAAACCGGAATCTCCCCTACCGAGTTCCGAAAGCGATGACTCTGCCGCATCAGGCCGGGACGGATCAATATCTGTGATAAGGCTCGGACATCACGTGAAGAGTGCGCGGAATCCAGACACGATAGCGTCCGCAAGGATTCCAGTCGTTGCCCGCAGAGGCAAAGTCGCAGAAATGAATCAGGCGCACCTTGCCGTCCACAGGATAGCCAGTCTCCACCAACGCATCCACATCCTCTTTCATTATCATTCCGCTGGTGCAGAGGTCAATGCGGGAGCCGATATAGCCTCCGACTTTAACCTTGGGGGATATGTCGGCCGTTTCAGTTTTTGCATTGAGGCCCCATTGGAAAGCCACGGCTGCGGCCAAAACGGCCAGGGTCTTGATATAATGCTTCATTGAATTGACATTATTATTTCAGGCAGATTATTTCAGCAATTCAGGCAGGAACGAACTGACTGCCAGCACAGCAATGCCGGCAAGGAGCACAGCCACAGTCTTTCGTGAGCAGCCCTTCCATTCTTTCAGTATTATGCCCCAGACATTGGAGAATGTCACATTAAGGGCCATCAATATGCACCAGCTGAAGGTCATAAGAGACTCGGAGGAGGTGAGAAAACCCTTTCCAAGACTCAGCCCGAAGAACTGACTGTACCAGAGCAGGCCCGCAAGTGCGCAGAAAAGCAGGTTTCCGGCCCATACCTTTCCATTAGCATAGTCCTTGAAGGTCTTGTTGCGGGCATTCTGGAAGAGGCAGTATGCGGCATTGGTGAGGAAGCCCCCGAAAGTCACGAGGAAGGTGGCAGGCAGGGTCTTGAATATGTCCGCAGTAGCATCTCCGAAATTGAGAGGTTCCCCGAACCCGAGGCCAATATTGAAGCAGGCACTCATGAATCCGGCAGACAGGGCCACCAGGATGCCTTTCGGAAAGTTGAAATCCTTGACGGCTTCTTTCTTTGCCTCCTCGGACAGGCTCCGGGACTTAAGATGTCCGGCCACGCCTATGATGGATATTCCGATTAAAGTGGCCACAACTCCGCAGATTACGGAAGCAGTCAGGTCGCCCGGACGGCCGAGGAACAATGGAGTGAGTATGGTTCCGAGTCCCGCACAGGTACCAAGCGCTATTGACTGGCCAAGTGCCACTCCGAGATAGCGCATCGAGAGCCCGAAAGTCAGTCCTCCCACGCCCCAGAGCATACCGAACACCACTGTCAGGAGCGCCTCCTTGGGGTATGAAGCATAGAGGGCGAAGAGGTTCCCGCCGGACGGAACAGCAAGCAATGCTCCCGCAAAAGGGAAAACCAGCCACGCAAACAGGCCCTGGACCAGCCAGAATGTCTCCCAGCTCCAGGACCTGATCTTCCGTATGGGGACATAACTGCTTGACTGGCAGAATGCTCCCACCGCGATTATCAACAAACCGAACAGAATTTCCATACTCTATCTTTTTGACAGGACGTCTTTCTCATAAGCCTGCACGTCAGCAATGAAATCGCTGCCCACAGGCACCCCGTTGCGCAGGCAGAACTCGTCATAGACAGCGTTCCAAGGAAGAGCCTTGGCTTCTTCCATAAGAGCCAGCACCTCGAAATGACGGTCCTCAAGTTCGTATTTGGAAATCAGTTCCTTCGGTTCAAGAAGTGCGCGGAGCATACATTTCTGGGCTGAACGGGTACCGATGACGTATGCACCGATACGGTTGATGGCTCCGTCGAAGAAGTCGAGCCCGTAATGCACGCGGTCGAGGGCGTCTGCACGCACGATTTCGCTGAAAAGTTCCTGTGTAGGGTCATCCATAATGGTCACATGGTCGGAGTCCCAACGAATCGGGCGGCTGACGTGGAGCATAAGTTCAGGAACGTAGCAGAGCAGGGCCGAAACCTTGTCCGCAGGGCTTTCTGTAGGGTGATAGTGGCCTGTATCGATGGTCGGAATCTTGCCGTTCCGGACCGCATACGCAGTGTAGAAATCGTGTGAGCCTACCGTGAAGCTCTCCAGTCCGATGCCGAACACCTTGCCCTCGATGCAGTCCTTCATGTCGGCCTTGGACTCGGCAAAAACCTGGTCCAGGGAGTCTTTCAGGAGGCTGCGGTAGAGATAGTGGTTCACTGAGACGTCCTTGCAGCCGTCGTGCACCCATAGGTTCATTATGCAAGGATCTCCCTGGGCCTTGCCCATTGCATCTGCAATGTCTCTGCAACGCCTGGTATGTTCAATCCAAAAGTCGCGAATACCCTTGTCCGGATTGGCGAGGGAGAGATTGCCGCTCTTCGGATGGGAGAATGAGGAAGAGTTGAAGTCCAGCGGGGTACTGTTTTCCCTTGCCCAGTCAATCCAGCTCTGGAAGTACTCCACTGTCACTTCATCCCTGTCCACCACCTTGCCCCGGAAATCGCCGTAGATTTCGTGAAGGTTGAGCCTGTGGCTGCCCGGAATGAGGCTCTTGGCCTTGAGGATGTCGGCACGGAGTTCGTCAATGTTGCGTGCGGCCCCGGGATAATTGCCGGTGCTCTGGATTCCGCCCGAAAGGGCGCCTGCCTGAACTTCGAAGCCCTTCACGTCATCCGCCTGCCAGCAGTGCATGCTGAGATGGAAGTCCTGAAGCCGGGAGAGAACCTTTTCGGTGTCGATGCCGATGGCTGCATATCTTTCTCTTGCAAGCTCGTAAGCCTGGTTGATTGTGGTGTCTTTCATTGTTTTAGTAATTTGAAAATAATAAATTGCTTCAGAATTGCATCAGATTTCCGAGGTCAGTTTTTCTCCCGAAGATGGTCGTGAGCGGTAAGCCAAACGTCCGGTGGACGTTTGCAGCGGGCAGCCGACGGCATTCGGACCGGACAGTAGCCGTAGCTACGTGACTGATGAAGGAGGAAATATGGACCGGAAAGATATGCATAAGATGATGCTGGTTATTTTTGAAGATTACTTAGTGCATTCTTTTTTACAAAGATATGCTTTGCCGGAACTGATGTACCTATGTTTTTTGACAATTATATTTCAATATTGAAAGATTTTCTTCCGGGAACTGATTATCCGCTATTCATATAGCAATAATCATCCAGCATATTGTCTTCTCGTAGTCGAGAGATCTCTCCACTCGCTTCGCTTGGTAGAGATGGCAGAGGAAGGTCGCTTGGTCGAGTTTGCAGAGGAAGGTCGCCGGTCTGCTGCTCTCGAATAAGTAGACACGGTAGGCTATCCGAAAAGTCCGGACTCCAGAGGGCTTCTGCATGAAAGGACGAAATCTGAAAATGGCCGGGAAATCCCGTGATTTACGGACATTTTGCTTTCTGGCAGACAAAACGGCCGGGAAATGCGAGAAATCCCGGCCATTTTGCAAACAGTGCAAGGGTTGTTCTGTACGAATTGCGGATAATCATTTTCAGGGATATTGATCATGTATAGGAGACTTTCGGCATATTACCCAATCTCGTCACAGATTGGTATTCTGCCAACGTCCCCGATATGGAATATATCGAAATCAGCAGGGGTATCGTATCTATGTGCAAACCACATGGCGAAATCTTCCCAGGGTGAAGGTATCTTCATTTTGAACTAAAGAAACGAGCAAAAAACGACATTATTTTGCTCGTTTGCCAAAAAACTGCGAAAAATTATTGCGGATAACGATACATTGTCTATCTTTGTATCGTCAACCGATATAATGACAAGCGATATATGAACAATTCAACATCAGCATTGACAGAATCAATATTCTACATTCTCCTCGCATTGCAGGAGCCAATGCACGGCTACGGCATTATGCAGAAGACCTCTGCGCTGAGCAAAGGACGATTATCCATCTCCGCCGGCACCTTGTACGGAGCCATCGCCAACCTGCTAGAAAAGGGATGGATAGCCCCGGGCGGGGAAAGCATGGACACAGACGGCAGGAGGAAGATGTACATTATCACCGATGCGGGCCAGAAGGTACTGAAGGCTGAGTTGGAGCGTCTTGAGGAACTTGTGGAAAATGGAAGACAATACATTAAATGATAGCGCAATGAAAACGAAAAAGAACGTACTCAAATGGTTCATTGACTTCGACAAGGAAGAAAAATGGCTGAACGGGATGGCCCGGCAGGGCTGGTGTCTGTGGCACACCAACGGATATTTGTACAGGTTCAAGAAGTCGGAGCCGGGTGAATTCATATTCCAGATTGACTTTGACGAGGACAATATCAATAAGAGCAATGAGGACTACGTAAACTTCAGATCTTCCTGCGGCGATATTTTCGTACACGAATGGAACAGCAAGATATATTGGAAAAAGAGAGCATCTGACGGGCCTTTCGAAAACAGCGTGGATGTCAATGCGAAACTGAGGATTGCCCACAAAGCGTTCACCCTCCAATTCAACAACCTGACGAGGATAATCTACATAGGTGCGGCAGCTGTTGTGTTCCAGCCCCTGCTAAGGATGCTTCCGGAATGCTGGCTGACAAACCTGTTGACCCGCATCTTCAAGGACTTGCCTGCCGCATTCGCCATAGTGATAGTCCTGTTTCAGTATCCGGTAGTGATTAAATTGCAGAAGAAGGTGGACGAACTTACCAAGAAAACATTCTAAGGTGACTGCCACATTTTTGCAGCAATAATATGTATCTTTGCAGCAGTGGATTAAAAAAACACTGCTATGGCAAAGAACTTCTTCAAAAGATACATCTGGCTTGTTGACCTGCTCAGCCGCAGAGGATACATCCCGCTAAAGGAAATAAGCGAGGAATGGAGGAAGAGTCCGTTGAACGACACCCACGGTCCCCTTTCCGAGAGGACATTCTTCAACCACCATCACGCCCTTGCGGATGCCGAGGCATGCGCTGCGATAGCGATTGAGTTGCTGTAGGTCAATGAGATCCCGCAACTGGCAAAACTTGGATTACTTCAATGTCCTGTTGGCGTATGAAGCAATGCAGTCCGGAAGTTCGATTGAGTAATCCGGGTCGTCAATCAGATCCGATGTCAGAAGCATATCCGCTGTCGTCCGGTTTGTCGCAAAAGCGATATTATAGAGAGCGGCAAGTCTCGTCAATGCGGATACGTCATTCTGGTGTCCCTGGACTATCAGGTTGTCACAGAAGAAAATAAGCATATTGATTTTCCTCTCGGCAATCATGGCTCCTATTTGCTGGTCTCCTCCAAGCGGACCGGAGAAAAGCCTTGTAACCTTTTTGTCGAAAGGTCTGACAAGTTTGCCTTCCTCCTCGATTACAAGTTCGGAAATAAGTCTTCCGGTGGTACCGGTCGCCCATATATTGTATTTCGCTAGTTTTTTCCAATTGAACTTCACCCATTCCAGAAGTTCCTGCTTGCGACCGTCATGCGCAACAAGGGCAATGTTTATTTCTCTCATATCTAAACAATAAATCCACCCCGGTTACTGCAAAAATTGTGCTGTTTCGAGGATGGAATAATGATCTCGAGAACAGGAAGCATCCGGTGGAATTATTAACAAAAACCAAACAAGACCTTAAAAAGCACTTAACAACATAGTCCTACATTTGCGGCCGAATTCAAAAACTATCGTTGTGAAGAAAATTATTCTGACAGTCCTTGTTATTTTGATTGCAATGACTTCCTTTGCACAGACTGCAGTGAAGGGATATGTTGAATGCCAAGGCACCTCCGAACCCCTCATCGGGGCATCCCTGATAGAGTCAGGAACCACTTATGGCACAATAACATCGTTAGACGGAGATTTCTCCCTCAGCCTCAATGAGGGAAAACATGATATCGACATATCGTATATCGGATTCGTCACGGCAAGAATCAGCCTCCGCATAAGCAGGAACGGGACTGAGATTCTTTCCTCAGAAAACGGCTCCGCATCGTTGGAGGACGGAATCCTGAAAATCCATCTCCGGGAAGATGCCAATTTCCTGGCAAGTTCTACTGTTACAGGCCGCAAAAGCCTCGAATCCCTCCAGGCCCTCCAGAACGAGAGGGTGTCAAGTTCATTTGCAATTGAAAACCTCGGTTCCAAGGAAATGTCAATAAAAGGGCTTTCTGATGCACGGGAGAGCGTTTCGAAACTATCCGGAATATCTTTCGCCGATGCAGGACAACTCATTGTCAGGGGCCTTGGTGACAGGTACAGCACCACGACACTGAACGGTCTGCCAATCGCATCTCCAAATCCGGACAACAAACTGATTCCGCTCGATATTTTCCCTTCGACGACTATCCAGAATGTGACGGTCACCAAAGTATATGAGGTATCGACATTTGCGGATTACTCGGGAGCACATATAGATATCAGTACGAAGAACACATCCTCCGACTATCTCGCCTTTTCCGTTGGCTCAGGAGGACTTTTCGGAACAATATTCGCCCAGGCATACTCAATGATATCCCCTTCACTTCTGTCATCATACAATCTGGACAGGAAGGCGGAAAATCTGCCTTATAGCGATTTCCCGGCCTACAACAAGTCGAAGGACATCTTCTCCAAGACTCCGTTCACGGTCAAAAACCGGAAAGCGATGCCGAATCTTAATCTTACTGCCGGATGGGGTAAGGTGTTCAAGGTGAAAGGCCAGGAACTCAGTGTGACAGCCAATGTCAGTTCAAGATATTCCGAAAGAATAGTCAGGGATGCATATTTTGACACATACGAGGCTTCCGGAATGAGAAAGAGCAATTTCAATTATGACAGTTACTCCCAGAATGAGGATATCGCAGCCCTGCTCAATCTGGAACAGACTCTCCGGATGTCGGATGCCTTGGCCCTCACGGCTTTCTTCGCAAGAAACGCTACGAGATCTTTCCAGACCAAGACAGGGACGGACTATGAGGACAGGGACCTTTTCGGTGAAAGCCAGGCCGACCACAGGTATATGCTCACGGATCTCCAGTTTACAGGCACGCATGAACTAGGCCGCTGGAACATTGACTGGGGTGTTTCCGCCTCAATTACCTCCAGTGACGAGCCTGACAGAAGACAGATGCTCTTCCAGGAAGGCTCGGACGGGATGCTCCATTTCTTCACCAACAATCTCGAGACATACAGATATTTCGGAAAACTCCGCGAGAAAGAATACACGGCGGATTTCAAGTCCACGTTCCACATTGACGAGACATCCCGCCTGCGTTTCGGCATTACTGCAAAAGACAAGACACGTGCCTTCAGCACTACAAGATTTCTTTACGATGTCAGTTCGCTGACGGAAACATTCGGCCACGGAGTGGAAATCGACATTGAGCCGCTGGTTGGCTTCGAGGCGCAGAAGAACAATGGTGTCACCATGCAGAGGAAACAGAACCAGCGTGACCGGTACGAAGCTTCAAACCTTGTCGGTGCAATGTTCCTGGAGTATGACAAATCGTTCGATGACAGGTGGTTTCTCAATGCCGGTGTACGGTTCGAGGCCGGAAGATGCCAGGTGGATTACAATGATGACGTGGAGAATACCACGAGAATCCTGGATTCATACGACCCGTTTTTCGCCCTCAATCTCAAATACAAGTTCTGGGGCTGCAATTTCATAAGACTGTCAGCATCAAGGACTATCACGAGGGCATCATTCATTGAGATGGCACCGTTCCTCTATCAGGAAAGCTATGGAGGCGTGATGCTCAGGGGTAATGCGTCATTGAAAAATGCCTATAACTACAATATCGACCTCAGGTGGGAATATATCAGCGACAGCTCGACGGACCTGTTCTCCGTGACCGGTTACTTCAAAAGGCTGGAAAATCCTATCGAGAGGATACAGAGGTACTCCGGAGGTGCACCGGAACACTCGTTCTCGAATGCGAAGAACGGAGTCGCTGCCGGCATTGAGGCCGAGATCAGGAAGGAAATAGCCAAGGGACTGACGGTCAGCGCGAACGGCACATACATGTACACCAATGTCAAGCTGCCGGAGGGAGGAGTCTATACCAATTCTGAAAGAGGGCTTCAGGGTGCGTCTCCATACCTTGTGAATGCGGATGTGGTCTATGCTCCCGAATTCAGGAACGGCTCCAGATTGTCCCTTGCTCTGCTCTACAACCTGCAGGGCCCGAGAATCCACTCCGTTGGCTTGTCCGGTCTCGGAGACGTGAAGCAGATGCCATTCCACAGCCTCGATTTCAATGCGGTATGGTCATTCAACACGAGACTGAGCCTGAACCTGGGATTCAAGAACATCCTCTGCAGCAAGACCAGATTCCGCCAGGACGTACCTCAGACAGGAGAGACAGTGGATATTGAGGGCTGGGACGAGGGAGCAGGATTCAGCATCGGGATTAACTGGAAATTATAAGATAATTTGACAATAACAGCTTAACA
>JBJEBV010000138.1:0-20371 GCA_051870395.1 Candidatus Cryptobacteroides sp.
ACAACTATTTGGGACGCCTATATCACGAACTGGATGTGTCAAAGATGAGAATATAGGTATTTTATTTGGAATTGCAAGGGGTTTGTGGAATTTTTGCTCAATGTATTGTTCACATTGAGCAAAAAACCGGTAAACTGTTTCGTCATGCCTGCTCAAAGCCGGGTATCTCACCTGCGCTTTCCACGCCGGGAAGGTATATCGGGGACAGGATGTCAGTCTTCAGTGCTCAGGCTGTTGTAAATCCTGCGGCCCTCCTCAATAGCCTCGGAGGCTTCGCGGCCTGTGCTTGCGGCTTCGGAGAGATGCTTGTAGTCGAAGCGGGAAAGTGCTTTGGTCAGTTCGGAGACCTTGTCGAGTTGCCCGGCTGCATTCCATTCGTCAAGGAGAATGCGCATCTTCTCGTAATCCTGGATACCCTCCACAAGCTTGTCGAAACGGACACTGCTCCGGCCCTCTGGATATATCATATAGGTGTCGCCAGCGCACCAGGTACGGAAGCGGGTGTCTGTCAACGGATCGGCAGTCCAGCTGTTCACGGCCCAGCGGAGATATCCGTCATAATCGGCTGCAAGAGTCCTCCAGCCTATCCAGGTGGCTTCTGAGAGAGGGGAGATGGTGAACGTGTTCGGATATTTTTCCGCACAGCAGGTGTACCAGGTCGATATGTCCCCGCACTCCCGTCTTGCGGAAACCGGAACAGAATGATCCGCGAGGAATGACACGCAATAGTCTGTCAGCTCTGCTTCTATCTCCGGATGCCTGCCTCCGGCAAGGGAAATTCCCATTTCCGGGGAGGCCTGCCTTATGATGCGGATAGCTTCAAGCATTCTCGGGACAGGTCTCTCGTCCATTGCAATCCTGGTTATCCCGAACCAGCCCTTCTCCTTCAGATGGCTTGCAAAATCCTTGATGAAAGGCGTCCAGTAATCCGAATAGGCCTCCTCTTCGGGAGCCGCCCTCATTGTCCTCAAAGTATCGCAGCCTTCCTCATAGTAGTCGAACTCCAGTTTCCAAGGAATCATTGAATAGCAATTGATATATGAGTCAATGCCGAGAGACATCATCCATTCCACCCATCTGTCGAACACTTCGTAGTTGTATTCCCATGAACCGTCGGACTTCAGGGTCTTGGTCACCATTGAACCGTAAGCGTCTTCGGTCTGACCGTCCCACGGACGGTTCATAATCGTGGCCGTGATGACTTTCTGCCCGGCATCGGCCAACTTCTGCATTACAGGACGCATATAGTCGAAATGCTCCTTGCTCCAGAGCTCCACATTGTGGTAACGGGCTACGGAATAAGGGTTTTGCCACAGGTCCAGATAGAATTTCCATTCGTCCGGGGAGGGGAGTCTCCTGTCGAGAACCTCAATGCTGAACGGTACTTTCCTTGTCCTGACGCCCCTGGCCTTCACGGTCAGACATCCCTCGTAATGCCCAGCTACTGCATCCTCCGGGATTCTTACTGTAACCCAAACAGGCTGCAATGCATTGTCTTTCAGGTCAATGCATTCGCAATTGTCCACCAGGTCCGCCACCATCAGGGAGTCGAATTGGCCGACCGGCCTTTCTCCGCATTGACTGAAAGAGTCTGCAAACACATCTCCCATAACATATTTGACAAAGCCTGCATCAATGTTCCCGGACGGAATCACATCATTCCCGGATTTCAGGTCGGAAATCCTGATTCTGACATCATCCGCTTCTCCAATGCTCCTGATCAGCAATTGCGCCCATGCTCTCTCGCCCTTCCACGCCGGGTGGCGGAATGCTGCCGGAGTCTTGGCATCTTCGATTTCTTCAATGCTCATCCTGTCCGTGAAGTGGATGTCGGAGCTAACCCACGCGGTCTCAAGTAATTCTTCTCTTCCGCAGGACACCATCACTGCGGCAAGCATTGTCCGAAGGACTGACTTCAATGCTGTTCTCATAATGCGTTTTATGTCAATTTGCACGAATTTACGAAAACTTATCTGGATATCCGCAATTCGTACAGAACAACTTATTGCCGTTCACGTCATCCCCGGATGACGGAATAGTCAAGCTGGCATGACGAGACAGTTGAACGAATTGCGGATAAACAATTGAGAAATTCAGATTACCCGGAAAAGTTGTCATTTTTCGGAGAAACTTTGTAAATTGCGCTAAAAAAATTGGTGTTATGAAAAAATTGTTATTGCTATTGGCCATAATGACAGTGGCCTGTTCTTGTGGCGCACAGGTTGAAAAGTCTGCGTACGAGGTTGTAAATGAAGTGATTATGAGTAGAAGGAGTATCCGTAGTTATAAACCGGTACCGGTCGGGAGGGATACTCTTGAGATGATTCTCCGGGCGGGTATCAATGCGCCTAACGGGATGAACAAGCAGTCCTGGGAAATCCGTGTCGTTGACAGGCCGGAAATCCTTGAGGGTATCAAGGACGCCATGGAAGAGGCTAACAATGGCAACAAGGTGGCCAGGAACTGTTTCAGGGGAGCTCCGGTTGTGATTTTCATTGCCAATGACACAGCGTACGACTGTTCACCTATCGACTGCGGCCTGCTGGCGGAGAATATGATTCTTTCAGCCTGGTCGTTGGGTGTCGGGTCGGTGTGCCTTGGAAGCCCGGTCCGTTTCATTACTGAGCCTGACAATCCTGGATGCGAGTCAATACTGGAGGTGCAGAGGAAACTCGGATTCAGCGAGGGATACAAGATGATTATATGTATCGGGATGGGCTATGCGGATGAGTCGCCTGAGGCCAAGCCTAGGGATGCTTCCAAGTACAGATTCATTGAGGAGTAGAGGCTGCCCTCTGATACGGAAGGATTATTCCAATGCCGCCAGTTGGTCACGGTAAATTTTCAGCATCAGTTTCGGCTCGGGCCTGTCCAGGATGTCCTCAAGCTTGTACTTTGCTGCTGTGTCCAGACATTTCCTGCAGATTCTCGTGAACTCGTGCCTCAGTTCGCCGCAATAATATGCGATACTGCCGGCATCGGTGTCCGGATAGGCCCAGTTTATGTCGTCATCCTCGATGCAGTACATCGCGGCCCGGCAGAGGCATACCAGCCCGGCGCTCTTGTCCCCGGTTTCGAGCAGGAAATCACCGTAACGTTCGTGGACACTGACAAGGCGCAGGGCCAGGTCAGTGTCCATTCCATTTTCCTTCTCCTCATTGAGGCAGGACTCGATTTCCTCCTCGTACGCCTTATTCAGTCCGGCATTGACGGAAGGAATCATCTTTACATTGCTGCCGCCTTCTCCGTTCTCGGTCCAGGCGACCAATTGGTATTTCTTAAACATTGAAAGTCACTTCCTTGCCGAAAGGCATTAGGGCGAGGCCGGCCATCTTGAAATGGCGGGTGCCGAAAGGTATGCCGATGATGGTGATGCAGAGGAGGATGCCGAAGAAAAGGTGCATCAGGCAGGCCCAGAGACCACCGAAGATTATCCACAGAATATTCAGGGGAATGCTGATGCATCCTATGGAACTCTCTGATTTCCTGATGGTTGAGCCGAATGGCCAGAGGCAGTAAAGACCCAGTTTGAAAGTCTGCAATGCTACAGGTATCCCGATGATGGTTACTGCCATGGCAAGGCTGCCTGTGAAATAGCCTATGGCGGATTCGAGTCCACCGAAAATCCACCAGATGATGTTTCCAAGAATATTCATATCGAAATCATTTACATATTTCGCAAATTTACTTAATTTTGTGCAATATGGACCAAATAACCACCATCATTTTCGATTTCGACGGAACTCTCGCAGATACTGCCACTGTCATTGTCGATACAATGAGACGAACTTTTGCGGATATGGGGCTTCCGGTTCCTGCCGAGGAGGATATGCGCAGAACTATCGGCAGGAAACTCCTCCTGGCTCTTGCCGAACTTGGACATCTGACTGATTCCCAGGCGATTGACGCCACTGAGAGATATAAGAGATTTTTCAAGGAGTATGCCGTGGAGCAGGTCCGTCTTTTCCCTGAAGTTGCCGAAACGCTACATAGGCTGGAGGAAGCCGGCATCAGGTGCGCTATCGCTACTTCCAGGAATGCCGAATCGCTTATGACCATACTTGCCAACAATGATATCACCCATTGCTTCGGGACAATTGTATCCAACAGCGACAATCTTGCCCCAAAACCTGAGCCTGACATGGTCCTGGCCATTCTGGAACGTATGGGAGCCGGTGCCGGGGAGACGCTGGTGGTGGGGGATACCACATTTGACATCGAAATGGGGAAAAGGGCCGGATGCCGCTGCTGTGCCGTCACCTGGGGCAATCACGACAGGGAAACATTGTCCTCGGCCGCCCCGGACTGCTACATTGAAAATTTTTCGGAATTGCTATCATTGCCATACCTGAAACCCTGAACTTCCTCATTGGAAAATCGGCTCCAGGCTGCCTGTGATGAAAGGTTTCAGTTTTACGTTCCTTTCGCTCTCCATCGTCACCAGGACCAGAATGGGGCTGGCACAATGGATAATCAATGGTGGCAAGCCGTCAGGACACGGCGGATGAACGGTGTCTGGTGGCTGTAAGGGATGAATGCCAATGAAGGCAGTTTCTCAGTTATGATTACAGAGCCGAGTTTGCCGACGGTAATGGAGCCGAGGCTGTCCTCCACGCCCATTGCGAAGGCTGAGTTGATGGTGCAGGCATTGAAAGCCTGTTCGGGTGTCAGTTTCATGCAGATGCAGCCCAATGCCATCACGAAGCGCATATCTCCGCTCGGGGATGAGCCAGGGTTGTAGTCGGAAGCAAGCGCTACCGGCAGGCCTGCATTGATGAAATCCCTGGCGCGGCCGTATGGCATTCCGAGGAAGAACGATGCACCCGGGAGCATTGTCGGCATTGTTCCTGTCCCTTTCAGGCATTCAATCTCATCTTCTCCGGTCTTTTCCAGATGGTCCACTGACAGTGCTCCGTTCCTCACGCCTACCTGCACTCCGCCGGAGATGGCGAGTTCATTGGCGTGTATCTTCCCCCTGAGGCCGAATCCTGCGGCGGCCTCAAGTATGCGTGAAGTGTCCTCCGGGGTGAAGAATCCCTTGTCGCAGAATACGTCCACATAGTCTGCCAGGCCCTCTCCAGCTACTCGTGGCAGCATTTCGTTGCAAACGAGGTCCACGTAGCCATCTTTGTCGGAACCAAACTCCCGGCCTACGGCGTGCGCCCCGAGGAAGGTGGCCTTCACCGTTATCGGAACGGCTTCCTTGATCCGCCTGATGACCCGGAGCATCTTCAGTTCATCCTCTGTACGGAGTCCATAGCCGCTCTTGATTTCCACTGCCCCGGTACCCTTGGCCATTATTTCATTGACCCTGGCGAGGGATTGGCGGAAAAGTTCGTCCTCGGAAGTCTCGTGCAGCAGGTCTGCGGAATTGAGAATCCCGCCTCCGCGTGCTGCAATCTCCTCGTAACTCAGGCCGGCAATCTTGTCCCGGAATTCCCCGTCCCGGCTTCCTGCATAGACAATGTGGGTGTGCGAGTCGCAGAATGTGGGCATCACATATCCGCCTTCAGCGTCAATAACTTCATCAGCATTGAGTTCCGGCTGGCTGTCACGGCTTCCGAAACCGCTTATCTTGCAATCATTTATCTCCAGCCAGGCATCCTCAATACATTCCACCCGCGACATTGCTTTCCCTTCCAACCTTCGGACCGACGCCGGCAATATTCCGCAAAGCCGGCCTATATTGTGAATCAATCTCCTCATTTCCTCAGGAATTCAACGGATTTGGCAATCAATGGTGACAGATAAGTGTCTTCCTCCACGAAAGGAACCTCTTTCCGGTAGTCTTCATAAATGCTCTCGATGGCAGGGGAGGAATGACCCGGCCTGCGGAATTCCAATGCCTGGGCTGCATTGAGCAACTCTATAGCCAGCACCCGTTCGGTATTCTCCACCACCCTGACCAGTTTCGTGGCAGCATTGGCACCCATACTCACGTGGTCCTCCTGGCCCTGCGAGGATGGGATTGAGTCTGCGCTGGCAGGGAAGCAGAGCCCCTTGCTCTGGCTTACAATGGAGGCTGCCGTATATTGGGGAATCATGAATCCGCTGTTTATGCCCGGCTTGGCTACCAGGAAGGACGGCAGGCCGCGCTGTCCGCTTATCAGTTTGTAAATCCTTCTCTCCGAGATATTTGAGAGCTCGGACAATGCCAATGTGAGCATATCCATAGGCAGGGCAATCGGCTCGCCGTGGAAATTGCCTGCGGAAATTATCATATCCTCATCCGGGAAGACCGTAGGATTGTCAGTGACGCTGTTGATCTCCGTTTCAATGACGCTGCGCACGTATTCTATCGTGTCCTTTGCCGCTCCGTGCACCTGTGGGATGCATCTGAATGAATAAGGGTCCTGGACGTGTGTCTTCGGCCTGGAAATCAGCTCGCTGCCTTCAAGGAGTTCCCTGAAACGGGCGGCTGTGACCTGCTGGCCTTTGTGTGGCCTGACCCTGTGAGTCTGGGGCAGGAACGGCTCAATCCTTCCGTCGAATGCCTCAAGTGACATTGCCCCGATTCTGTCAGCCCATTCTGAAAGCCTTTCTGCCTCAATCAGGGACCAGACGGCGTGTGCGGCCATGAACTGTGTCCCATTGAGCAGGGCAAGACCTTCTTTCGATTTGAGTGTCAATGGTTTCCATCCAAGTTCCGGCCATAGTTCGGAGACATTGCGGCGCTCACTTTTATAGATGACTTCTCCCATTCCGATGAGAGGAAGGCAGAGATGGGCGAGAGGTGCGAGATCTCCGGAGGCCCCGAGGGAGCCTTGCTGGTAGACCACCGGGAGGACATCCTCATTGAACATATCCACGAGGCGCTGGACCGTCTCCAGCTGCGCTCCGGAATGCCCGTAGGAAAGGGATTGAATCTTGAGGAGCAGCATTATCCTGACGATTTCAGGACGCACCGTGTCCCCGGTTCCGCAGGCGTGTGACATCACAAGGTTATGCTGTAGACGGGATAGTTCGTCCGGTGCAATGGTGATGTTGCAGAGAGAGCCGAAGCCTGTCGTGACTCCGTAAACAGGATTCTCGATGTCCTCCATCTTCGAGTCGAGATATTCCCTGCATCTTACTATGGCCCGGCTTGCATCTGCGCCTATGGCAAGTTTCTCGCCGTTATTGATAATCCTCTGTATGTCAATGATTTTGAGCGTGTCGCCCGATATTGTATGCCCCATATTTTCAGTCTTTATGTTCCAATGCCTTCTTTACCAGTGAACTGTCCGCCTCGTTAGGGAGAGTGACTTGCAGCAGGGGAGTGCGCTCCATTTCCCTGCGGATTGCATTGACCGCAGCCTTGTTGCGGGCCCAGCTTCGTCTTGCAATACCGTTGTTGACATCCCACATAAGCATTTCCCGGATGTGCCTGTCAGCATCATCGCTTCCGTCAATGACCATTCCGAAACCGCCGTTGATGACTTCACCCCAGCCGACTCCGCCTCCGTTGTGGAGCGATACCCAGGTGGCTCCCCGGAAACTGTCTCCAATGACATTCTGCACGGCCATGTCGGCTGTGAAGCAGGATCCGTCGTAGATATTGGAGGTCTCACGGTAAGGGGAGTCTGTTCCTGATACGTCGTGGTGGTCACGGCCGAGGACTACAGGAGCCTTGAGCCGGCCTTCCCGAATGGCCTTGTTGAATGCCAGGGCAATCTTGGTGCGTCCTTCGCAGTCTGCATAGAGAATGCGGGCCTGCGAGCCAACTACGAGGTTGTTCATCGAGGCCTCCTCTATCCAGTGGATGTTGTCGTCCATCTGGCCCTGGATTTCCTCCGGAGCATTGGCCCGGATTTCCTTCAGTACATTGGCAGCCAGCTCATCAGTGAGAGCCAGGTCGGCAGGGTCCTGGGACATGCATACCCATCTGAACGGACCGAAACCGCTGTCGAAGAACATTGGCCCCATAATGTCCTGTACATAAGAAGGATAGCGGAATTTTCCGTCAGGCAGGAGTATGTCGGCTCCGGCACGTGAGGCTTCGAGCAGGAAGGCATTGCCGTAGTCGAAGAAGTACATTCCCCTGTCAGCGAGGCGGCCTATTGCAGCGGCGTGCCTGCGCAGGGAGGCCCGGACGCATTCCTTGAATTTTTCAGGCTCGGCTGCCATCATTTCCCGGGATTCTTCATAGCTGTAGCCGACAGGATAATATCCGCCCGCCCAAGGGTTGTGGAGGGAGGTCTGGTCGGAGCCGAGGTCAACGTTGATGTTCTCGTCGGCGAGCCTTTCCCAGAGATCGACAACATTGCCCTGGTAGGCGAGGGAAACGGCTTCCTTGTCTTGGCAGGCCTTGCGTATTCTTGGTATCAGTTCGTCCAGGTCATCGTGGATTTCGTCCACCCAGCCCTGGTCGTAGCGTTTGCGGGCAGCGAGGGGATTGATTTCAGCGATTACGCTCACTACTCCGGAGATGACTCCGGCCTTAGGCTGTGCTCCTGACATTCCTCCGAGGCCGGCGGTTACGAAGAGCATACCTGCCATATTCTCCCGTGTAGGCTCTATACCTCTGGCTTTCAGCTGCTTGCGTGCGGCGTTCATTACCGTGATGGTGGTTCCGTGGACAATGCCCTGAGGACCTATGTACATATAGGAGCCGGCCGTCATCTGGCCGTATTGGGATACGCCGAGGGCATTGAAACGCTCCCAGTCATCCTGCTTGGAATAGTTTGGAATGACCATTCCGTTGGTCACGATTACACGCGGGGCATCCTTGTGGCTCGGGAATAGGCCAAGAGGGTGGCCGGAGTACATCACAAGGGTCTGCTGCTCGGTCATTGTGGCGAGATATTTCATCGTGAGGCGGTACTGGGCCCAGTTCTGGAAGACGGCCCCGTTGCCACCGTAGGTGATGAGCTCGTGCGGATGCTGGGCAACCCTCGGGTCCAGGTTGTTCTGTATCATTGCCATAATGGCTGCGGCCTGGGTGCATTGTGCCGGATACTCATCAATCGGGCGGGCGTACATCTGGTAGTCCGGACGGAAACGGTACATATATATGCGGCCGTATTCGCGAAGTTCCCGGGCGAATTCCGGAGCGAGCGTACTGTGCTGATGCTCAGGGAAATACCTCAGGGCATTCTTCAATGCCAATTCTTTTTCTTCCTCGCTGAGAATGTCCTTGCGCCTCGGGGCGTGGTTAATCGTATTGTCGTATGGCTTCGGCTCGGGAAGTTCCTGGGGAATGCCTTCCAGGATGGCCTTTTTGAAATCCGTCATCATATCTTGCTGTTTACTGTTTCCAATATCTTTGTTTCAAATGCAATAGCCTCTGCGGCTACCTTTTCGCATTCTGCCGTGAGGGCATCTGCCTTTTCCCTGTCTTTCAGGCCTGCTGCATTGATTCTCACATTCAGGCGGGCGCCAAGCACGGCACTTCTTGCAGCCAATGCCCCTACACCGGCGTCGGAGACGGAGTTCGGATTGCCGTCCTTTGCCATTGCCTCAAGCAGCGGGAAGGCTTTCAGGGCAGCCTTGGCTGTGCGGAGAGGGACTTCGGTGGCATAGAGTGTGGCATCCTCGAGGGCCTTGGAACGGGCGGCCTTCTCTTCATCATTGCCCTTTGGCATCCCGAGAGCGGCCATTATGCGGTTGAATGCGGCGGTGTCCTCATCCACGAGGGCGAGAAGTTCATTCATTATTGACTGGCCTTTCTCGGCGTGGTCGGAGAATTCTTTCCATCTGTCGTCCCAGCCGCGTTTATGTGAGGAGAGGTTGGCGACCATTGTTCCCAATGCTGCCGCAAGGGCTCCCATATAGGCTGATATGGAGCCGCCTCCCGGTGCCGGGGATTCGGATGCGGTCTCGACTGCGAACTCTTTGCAACTGAACCTGATGAGTCTCTCCTTTTCGGCCTGCTCCTTCTCGTCAACCATCAGATATTCAATGACTTTCTCCTTCGGGTCAAATGGTTTCAGGTCATCCAGCCCCATTGACTTGATGGCGATTTTCATTATTTCGTCTTCGCTGATGCCTGTGGATCTCTGCTGCTTTTCAAGGAAGTATTTGCCCGCATCAATGAGGCTGCATTTCGGCACGAGGCCGACTATTTCGGTGCCTGTGACCCTGAGCCCCCTGGCCTGGGCTGCCCTGCAGACTTCCTCGAAGGCCTTGTGGAGTGGTGTGGTATGGATGTCGGTTATGTTCATCGATACTTGCGCAATGCCGTATTCGTCTATGTACCAGCCGATTGCCTTGCATCCTGCCAATGTGCCCGGTATCATGACCGGATTGCCGTCAGAGTCCCTGACTATCTTGCCGGTGAGCGGGTTGCCCTCTCTTTTCGGCCTGCCTTTTTCCCGTACATCGAAGGCTACGGCATTGGCACGGCGGGTGGAGGTGGTGTTGAGATTGAAGTTTACGGCAATGAGGAAGTCCCTGGCCCCGACGTTGCTGGCTCCGCTTCTGGCGACGGTCTCATTGTATCTGTCCGGTCCGAAGTCAGGACGCCTTTCCGGGTCTTTCAGTTTTTCCGGCAATGCCTCGTATTCACCTGCCCTGCATACCGCAAGGTTCTTTCTTTCAGGCTTGTACGCAGCCGCTTCGTAGCAGTAGCAGGGGATTCCGAGTTCGTTGTATATGCGTTCGGCAAGTTTTCTGGAAAGCTCTGCGCATTCTTCCAAAGTTATTCCGGAAATCGGGATGAGAGGGAGTACGTCAGTCGCTCCGGATCTTGGATGCGCCCCGTGGTGATGCCTCATATCAATCAGTTCCGCAGCCTTCCTGGCTCCCTGGAATGCGGCTTCCACCACTGCCTCCGGTGTCCCCGCGAAGGTAATCACTGTTCTGTTGGTCGCTTCGCCCGGGTCAATGTTGAGAATTTTGACCTGGCCCTCATTGCCGCTTTTGCGGATTGAATCGGCGATGGCATTGATGATTTCAGGATTGCGGCCTTCACTGAAATTCGGCACGCATTCTATTAATTTTTTCATATTTGTTTTAATGCTATTAATATTCACAAATATAAACCAATTTTTCTGAAAAACTATAAGTAAGTAATCTTCAAATTGGTGTACTGGTAGGCCAGGCGCTCGGACCCGTTCCAGCACCGGATGATGCCGCAGTATGTAAAGCCTTCCTTGGCGATGGCATTCTGCATTACAATATTGTCCTTATGGGTGTCAATGCGGAGTGCGGTATATGTCCCGAGGGCATATTGCATTGCCGTATGCAGTATTCCTTTCCTTTTCCCGCTGCTGGCGATGCGGTGGATGGTGGCGTATGGCAGGTCATTGGGCCAGCTTCCGTTGTATATAATGTCGTAGGTCGGGTCCTTGCCCGGACGGAGCACGAATGTGGCAATGATTTCGCCGCCTTCCTCCACGACATGGCTGTCTCCACTTTCAATGTCGCTTTCCAGCAGTTCCCGGCCGGGGTAGTTGTCCGCCCACTGGTCAGGGTTGCCGGTATTGCGCATGAAGTTGCGGGCGTATGCGAAGATATCCATCATTGCTGGGATGTCGTCTTTCCGGGCTTTGCGGATAGTAAACCTGCTTTCTTTCGTGGCGGATTTTTCCTGCGCCAGGAGCCATTTTTTCTTTTCAATGCCGCCTGCATAGCCTGTGAGCCTGCTTCCTGCGCCAACAACCCGATGGCAGGGAATGATGAGTGAAATGGGATTGTGGCTAACTGCTCCGCCGATGGCCCGGGCGGATATTTTTTTGCATCCTGTTTCCCTGGCCAGCATCCTGGCAATGTCGCCGTAAGTAATTGTGTTTCCGTATGGTATGGCCATCAATGCTTTCCATGCTCTCTGGCGGAATACTGTGCCGCGTGGCTTGATTTCGGGAGTGAAGCCGGGTTTTTGACCGCTGAAATAGATGTCGAGCCATCGGCATGCTTCCCGGATGGCCGGCACCATTTTCTCCTGGTGTTCATTTTCCAGGGTGTCGGCGAAATGTTGTTGCCCGTCGAACCAGAGGCCGACGAGTGCTTCTCCATCGCTTGCCAATGTTATTCCGCCCAACGGGGAGTCATAGTGCCAGGTATAGTCCATTGCGCTGTTCCTTGTCGTTATTTGAAGATTACTTGGCGACGTGATTTCCGGGGCCAAGGTCTGCTGCAAACCCCAGGCTTGCGGTGTTATTTTCCGGGTGCTGGGTTTGTAATGCAAAAGTAATAAGTAATCTTCAAAAAATAACTAGCATTATCTTACGCATATCTTTCCGGTCCATATTTCCTCTCTCATCAGTTTTCTGCGGATTCCGTGAGAATGCGTCCGGTGAGCACTGCGTCCGGCGAGCAATTTTTGCCCGTTATTTGCTCGTTCCGGCCGCTGCATTGTCAATGACTGCGACACCACTTCTTGGGATGCCGATTCTGCGGCAGCAAAGTAATTGCGCACAAAGTCTGGTGCCTCATCTGCAAGGGTCAGTTTGGCTTCCTCGACTTTCATATTGTGATGGATTTTAAATCAGGCCTTCGGATTTGAACCACTGGATCTGGTCGTGTATTGTTTCGCGGTAGGAACGCATGTGGTAGCCAAGTTCCCGAATGGCCTTCTCGGAACTGAACACATTGTTGCGCATCAGGTTCCAGACAGCGTAGGCGGTCATCTGCGGTTTTGAACCCTTCTTGGCTGCCTTCTTCTGCATCTTCTTGGCGATGAAGTAGGCCAGCTTTCCGGGAAGGAAGAAACCGACTTTCTTGCACCCGCTTTCGTCGGATACGATTCTTGTGAAATCCTTGAACGACACGGCATTATTGCCAAGGATATAGCACTCGCCTTTACGGCCTTTGTCGGCAGCGGCGATGGTCCCGTCGGCAAGGTCACGGATATCGGCCAGGTTGAAGGTTCCTGCGATTGCAGTTCATCACTCCGTTCGTCGGGTCACAGGTTGATATCTGCAAGGCCTTCGGCTTCACCATCCCCGACGGCTGCGCTCCGGTCTATGTCTCAAAGGCCAAGCCGGTCACCCGGAGACGAGGCCGTCCTGCCAACCCGAAAGTGGAAAATCAGGAATTTTAGGTATATGAAATTGAAAAACTCAGATAAGATAGTCAGTAGTGAGAATCCTTCCTTTCGTACGCCTCTTCTCTACATCCTTGAGTGTCCCGAGAAGAGGTGCAATCCCTCCAATTGTAATGAAAGCGACCGATATGAACAAGTCGTCACATCCTTTCAATTCTTTCTCAATGACAGTAAGTACTTTTTGTCCTCCACGATTGGTAAGTAATTTTGGCGAAAATACGGGGTCGGCTACAGTATGAGCGTCGATAAATGCTTTCTTATAGCCCTCAACTAATTTGCTCGTAGATACTGGATTGGCCATATCTGATTATATTGAATGCGGCAAAACTGGGCAAAGATAGGCAAAATTATTCTATTTCATCGTCCTGTTCCTTTCAAAATTCAAGATGTTTGCGTCTTGCTGTCCATGGCACTTCGTTTTGGGCACGAATGCGTTTTCGAATCGCATTTTTTCCTTTTTGCTGGAGATATGCAAAGTGTAAGTACTTT
This sequence comes from Candidatus Cryptobacteroides sp., assembly GCA_051870395.1. Lineage (GTDB taxonomy): Bacteria > Bacteroidota > Bacteroidia > Bacteroidales > UBA932 > Cryptobacteroides. The sequence goes on from JBJEBV010000138.1 coordinate 13,454, forward strand.
ACAAGAAAATGTGAGATTATTGAAAAACTCCCTTGTTATTTTGTAAAAGAGCTGTGAAACTCGCTTGGTTTTTTGTACCTTTCCTCGGTGTCAATGCTAGAGTATGGTACCCAGGCAGATATCCTCAGTGGCAATCTCCTTGGTTTCCTTCTTGACGAACCGTAGCACATCTTGCCTGTTTCCGTCAAGCCAGAAGGGCGCTGATGTCAGGGATGTATTCTCCTGCATTGCTCTCGCGTTTCCGCTGCAGGAACATGGCCATATAGATGGGCATGTAAACGACTTTTCCATCAATGCGAACATTGTCGTTGCAAAGGACAATGGCCTCAGGGATATTATACTCTGCGTTGCTCAGGATATTGTTCAGTGCCAGGTGGAAGGCGTAGTCTTTGCCGGACTTGACCTCCACTGGAAGGATTGTGCCATCTCCTTTCTCCAAGACAAAATCAACCTCACCCTGCTTCTTGTTGTTGAAGTAGTATAGATGCTCGAACCCGTGTGAGAGCATCTCCTGTGCAACAACGTTTTCGTAAATGGCTCCGTGATTGATGTTGACTTCTCCGCAGAGAATCCTGAGCTGTATGCCGTCGGCGTATTGATATGCGAGCAGGCCCACGTCGTTCTGGAAGAATTTCAGAAGGTTTCTCTGTTTGTTCAAGAGCAGGGGAATGCGTGGCTCCTCGACATTAAATACGGGAATCCCCACTCCTGCATTCTTGAGCCACAGGAAACTGTTCTCGTACATATTGAACTTTGCATTCTCGTTCAGGTTTTTCAAAATGAAACGCTTGTTCTTGGCGTTTAGTTCGGATGGGATAAGGTCGAATATTTCGTCCAAGTACAGCTTATGGTCTTTGTCATATCTGGCGATATCCCGTTTGTAGATATTTATGATGGCTCGCTGTTCGGCCGCCACGTGCTGCATATTCTTGGTTTGCAGGTATTTCCACACAGCTGAGGGCATCCCTCCGACAATCAGGTACAGATTGAATACAGACATCATCTGGCTGTGAACCACGGGATCGACAGGAGTTCTGCCTTCAAATGAATTACGGAGCGCATCGATGACCTTCGGAGCCACCCCAATTGCCAAGGCGAATTCTTCGAAATCCAGCGGGAATACATCTGCCACATCCATATAACCGACAGGTTCAGAGCGGATATCGTTCAATTCCACGCCCAATAACGAACCTGTCAGACCATACCTGAAACTGCCTTCATCAACCAGGAACTTGATCTGTGTGACACACTCCTTGCACTCTTGAATCTCGTCAAGCAGGATGAATGTCTCCCCGGGGACCATAGGTACGTCAGTGAAAGTGGACAGTCTCAACAAGATATCGCCAGCGTTCAGCACTCCTTCAAAGATGCCAACAGCTTTTGGAGTTTTGATGAAGTTGATTTCGATATAGTGCTTATAGGTTCGTGCTGCCAGTCTCCTGAAAGCTTCTGTTTTTCCCACCTGCCTTGCACCGGTGAGGAGTAATGCCTTATTCTGCGTCCTATAGAACTCGTCCAGGAACGCATCAAGTTTGCGTGTAATCATCGTTATCCCTTTTTTCAACGCAAAAATAAGCTATTGTCTCCTTTTTTCCAACATAGTTTTCTGGATATTTTTTACCTTTTCCAATCTTTTTTTCAACTTCAATGTGACCAGGCTGTCTATGCTTTCCGTAAACAAGGGAAGGGACAATTTAAAAAAATTTTGGAGATTTGCTTGTAATTGCATTAACTTTGCGGCCCGAAATAGAAATCCGTCAAGGAAACGATATGCAGAACATAGGAATGAATAAACTCACAACATCATGGATTCAGGGCTCAATGCGCTTTGAATTGCCTTGTGATGTGCTGGAGCATGCCATCCCTGTATATTCCGGTATCACTTTCCAATGGGTTCATAATCAAATTGTCACGCCTTAATTGCGTGGACAAGCGAATATAGAGAACTACATAGAGTTGGAAAGTCAGACACTTTTCAACTCTTTTTTTTATTTACAATGCGCAGTGATGTGCATAAACAACCAAAACATAATGAACTACACAGGAGTGACGCTGGCCGTCTTCAATACCTCTATCCTACCCAGTATGATGTCGGGGTGGACAACAATAATTATACGCCAGTTTCATTCGGGCAGGTGAAAGAATTAATACAGACACAAATAAGAAATGCGAAGATATGAGAATAATACATTGGAGGAAAAGATTGAATAAGACGACAAGGGGTTCTACTATGTGCTCAATGATGATGGAGAAACGCGTATGTCGTCCAGGAAATCCGAACAGATGTACGGGACCTTCGATGAGGCGATGTACGCATTGATAATGAAATTCAACGAAATAAAGAAAAGACAATGAGAATTCAATACATGAGCGACCTGCATATGGAGTTCAGGGAGAACAGCAGGTTTGTAAAAGAATTGGAGATTCCGGTGACCGGTGATGTCCTGGTGCTTGCTGGGGATACGATGTACCTGCGGGATACGACAGCTCCGCTGGGACGTTTCTGGAAATGGGCTTCTTCCAACTATCAGGAAGTCCTTCTGATACCCGGGAATCACGAGTACTATGGAAACAGCGATGTGATGCAGAGGGGTCTGCAATGGATCTGGATGTTCCGGGACAATGTCGGCTACTACCAGAATCAGGTGAAGAGGATAGGGGACACCGACCTTATACTCAGCACTCTCTGGTCGGAGATTGGTCCGGGCGAGACCTTAGTTGTCCAGCGAGGCTTGAATGATTTCTATCAGACGTTATATGACGGACATCGCCTGACTGTCGAGGATTATAATGCAATGCACCGGTTCTGTCTGGAATTCATCCGGAGGAGCGTGGCTGAAAGTACAGCCGACAAGGTCATTGTAGTGACGCATCATCTTCCGACGAGGCTTGTCGTCGCGCAGGAGCATAAGGAGTCCCCGATCAATTCCGCATTTTCGACGGAACTGGGTGAATTCATCGCTGACAGTCGTATCAACGCCTGGATCTACGGCCATTCGCACACGAATATTGACACCGTCATCGGTAATACGAAGATTGTGTCCAACCAGTTGGGATACACCTTCCGGGATGAGCAGCTTTACAACGGCTTTGATCCGGGTAAGTTCCTGGAAATATGACGGTTCTGCACCCGTCCTTTAAGCATTGTACCCTTTCGGGTATAAACTGTAATTTATGACTATTTCTGAGCATATCAAAGCGAAACGCAAGGAATTTGGACTCACCCAAGTGGAACTCTCTGAGCGGGCCAGGGTGGGACTGCGCTTCGTGAGGGAATTGGAACGGGGCAAATCCACCGTGCAGCTGGACAAGGTGAATATGGTCCTGAAACTCTTTGGAGAAGAACTTCAGCCGGCCAAGATTGATATGACATTATGAAGCGGGGGAAAGGACCGCTACAGGGAGTTGATTCGGGTGCGACTGGGTTTGTTATGAATCTTGCCTGTTCCCGTCAACAGAGGAGTGGGCAAGAATATGGTTTCGTGGGATTTTCGGTAACTTTGCTGAAGCAAGCATATAACAATATGGAAGGAAAATATAAGGGAAGGATATACCTGTTTACACCGTCCCACCTGTAAATAGTTGAGTTTCATGAGAAAAAATACTGGACTTTTGTGAAAGAAACGGCAAAGTAAGGGCTATTCAGGTGGAGGATACGAAGGCTGCAACCCTTTTGCCGATAATCAAGCAGTTCTGCTCCGACAATGCAACCATATTTACGGATGAATTGTCATCCTATGCGGCATTGGCGAAGGAGGGCTACAATCACGAGGTAGTAAGTCACGGCGACAAGGAATACAGCCGGGGAAGAGCCACCACAAACTCAATAGAAGGATTCTGGGGACATTTCAAGAGGATGGTGTTCGGGATTTACCACTTCGTCAGCAAGGAATACCTCCAGAGGTACATCGACGAGGCGGTATACCGCTACAACACAAGAAAAGCGGACGAGTCCGCCCGCTTCGCCGATATGTTCAGGATGTCAATCTTCGCCGTTCCTTATGAGGATGTTAGGATGGGAATAGAGACGGCGTAGAGTTAGTCCAATCCCTTTTGGAAACCTTAAGAAAACCCACGATTCGTTGGTTCATTCTTGCAATATCCGCTCTTTGCAGCAGCATCTCTCCTATAATCATCAGCATCACGGAACTTATCTATTTGTTTCCAAAACTCTGTTTTATCGCCGTTTTCGCTTGCCTTTATTGCTCTTGCCTTTGCTCTTCCTGCAACTGCTGATACCGCATATTGTCCACGTGGGGTGTCGCCAAGTTCATTTAACACTTTCCTAATTGATTTACCAATGCTTTTCTTGAGTTTAGATTCTGTTATTCTTTGTTTCAGCAATTTTTTAGACTCGACTTCCAGATTATCACTCCACGTCATCAACTTGTCCAGTTTATCGTGTATGTATTTATTCATCACATCTAATTCTGCACAAGTAAATGGATTGTTTTCACGCATCCTTTTGGTATATGTTGCTTTCATTTGCTTTCCATATGTTGCCAGAAAGTCCATGTGCTGGCTCCAAATGATAGATGGATTTGCTCCATTAACTATTTCTCTATTTATATCTTCCATTGTGTTGTTTTTTCTATAAATAGTCCTTAAATTTGAAAAATATATTGAATTATGATGAAAATTCGTCCTCAATTGTATTCGGAACTAAAAAAGTATTGCACTACTGCTTTGCTTTCAAAGTTATCCGATGTTATTCTTGATAATGATAATATCGATGAATGGGAAATATCTTCTTTGTTGGAAGATTTCGAGATGATGAAAATTGCATATGTTTTCGAACAACTTGGCGGAACACTACTATATAAAGGCGTTCCTTCTCAATATGTGATAATAACACTGGGGAAAAGCGATAACATATCGAATGATATTCGGTTATTCTGGATACATAATAATGCAAACGGCATCCTTCCTATATACGATATCGGAACAATCTGCGTTCCACCAATTATGCCTAAATTCGTTTCAACACCTAAAGAAGACGGGACATTCGTTATAGAGCATCTAACTAATGGCGTATACATTCCAATCAATGGGATGGTTTTTCGCTCTGGGGCAGAATCTCAAAATATGGCAAGAGAGATGAACTTAGAGTATTATGAAGATGATAATGCGAGACATGAAAAAGCACCCGAATAGGATGCGTTTTTTAGAATATGGTGTAAACAGGTATATCCTTCCCAATTTTTAAGTATAACCGTAATGAACAAAATCAACTATCAAACACCAGAAGTTCTGGTCACTGACCTCAACCTTGAGGGGATGTTATGTCAAAGCAGCTTCGACGTTTCTGCTGCGAGCATTGAAGCGTGGGAAAGCGAAACATTTGAATGGTAAAAAGGAGGACATAGTTATGAAGAAAGTTTTATATGCTACACTTGCGCTGGGAGCTTTGATTCTCGCCTCCTGCCAGAAAGAAAATACTGTTGAACTTCCCAAGGGTGACAGCCCGGTCTTCACCGCTCACATCGACGACGGCACAAAGACCGTGCTGAACGGACAGAAGTCAGAGTGGGTCAGCGGCGATGCGATTCGCGTGCTGAATGAGTCCAGTGGCTCTGCCAATTACACCACTACCGATAATGGCGCCACCGCTACCTTCACAACCGCTACTGAGGGCTTTGCCGGAACCAAGTTTGTCGCTCTTTATCCTGCATCTCCTGCGGGAAGTGTAACTTGGGATCCTTCATATCCTCAATATATCAAACAACTGTGGTTGAAGAACCAGCAAACGGCTGTGGCCGGTTCTTATGATTCTGATGCCCACCTTGCCTATGCTTATACCGACAACAATATTTTGAACTTCAAGAATATGGTAGCTCTGCTGAAGTTCACGATCGCAGAGGGCAGCAAGGAGGTATCTTCGATTTCCGTTTCAGTGCCGAAGCCTGAGTCTGGCAATATTGGATATCTTTCAGGAAATTTTACTTACGACTCGAATAATGCAAAATGTTACAATGAAGGCGGTGCTCTCTATGAAACAGTGACCCTTACAGGTTCTTTCGTTGCAGGACAGACCTACTATATGGCAGTTCTTCCAGGGACTTATTCTTCTCTGACATTGAAGGTTAATGATGAGGAATATAAAACCAAGGTAACGGAATCTGTGTTTAATGCAAGCAAGGTTTATGATTTAGGAAGCATCGATGTTCAAGATGAGCAGAAAGCGATTGTGATGACTATCGACAAGCAGAATTCTTGGGAGAATCTCTACATCTATGCTTGGGACTCCTCTGAAAGCAAGCCTTTCGGTACATGGCCGGGAACTTTGGTTGAAGGTAATACAGTGACTTTCCCTAAGACATATTACAATGGAGAAATTAACTTCATTCTCAGCACAAAAGTAACTGACTCCAACACTGTTCAGACCAAAGACCAAAAGCAGACCCTTACCGAAGATTTCACATTTACTCTTCCTTCAGAAGAGAATTATTTTGTGCTTTTAAACACTGAATTCACCGATAAAGATGGTAAAGGGACCTGTCCTGCAAGTAATGTATATGCTTGGTATACAAATAATGAAGGTATAAGTATTACTATTTCCGATATTTGGTCAGGGACCGCAATAGCAGATCATACGGTGTACTCTTATAAGTATGTTGAGTTAAGCTCTTCACCTGACACATATAATTTCATTTTGGTTAACGGGGGCCTCAAATCAGCTGCTCTAATTACCGGTAAAGATTCAGTAACAAAGGGAACTACCAATTATCGTTTCTAATTGCCTCCGTATTTGACTTGACTACCGCAGACCACAAGGCCTGCGGTATTTGTTTGCCAGGTAGTGTTGTAAGCAACCGACGAACCACGTATGACATCCAATAACAGCGAAGTGGTATGTCACTGATAGGTAAGCCTCCGGTGAAGCACGTATTGCAATTAGTTCCGATTTGTTGAGATTAG
>JBJEBV010000139.1:0-9127 GCA_051870395.1 Candidatus Cryptobacteroides sp.
GGCTACGGGGTCAAATCCAAATGGGCGCGGGGGTCACGCGAGCGCGGGTTTTCCAACTGTTTGTGTGATGACCTGATTGACCACTTGGGTGACTGTGTCCCGGATGATGAAGGTACTGCGGTCTACAGCGGTGGAGTCCACCTTCCTGACCTCCTGCAGACGCCGGGCAGAGCCGCAGGAGGAAGAGAGAAGGAGAAGAAGATCAAAGAGAAGAAGTATTACAGGTACTTTATGCATTGGAGAATATCGTTAACACGTTGTCGTCTCTGTTCGAGGGTGAGTTCCGGTGCTTCGGGTTCACTTTTGTCGGGCTTGTCCCAAGGCATCGGGAACATCTCGCTGATGGGTCGGCGGTCCTTGCGGTCGAGCTGGATGCACATGAGGGTCCACGTCTGCCAGCGAGTCATCTCCCACTGATGTCGTGAGCGGTCCCTCTGGAGGGCGCACCACCCTGACCATGCGTAGATGAACTGCGCCGGTGTGAGGGCATCGAACTCCGAGGGGCTGAGTCCCATCTGGCCCACACCTATGGCAAACCACCTCTCGTAGGTGATTGCGCTGGTGGGGCCGGGCTCGGAGCCGCCTACCCCGCTCAGACGTTTGGGACCAGATCACCGAGCTTGTCGGTGAGGGCATCGATACTGTCCTTGAAGATGTCTGCAAGGGTGAGGACCAGTTGCGGATCCTCGTCCACGAAGTCCCAGACATCATCAACGGTGTATCGCTCCGGACGCTTCGACAGGCGTGCGCCCTCGTTCAGGCCGACCGCTGCCACAGCCACGAGCGAGTCCATCGTGGCGATGGCCTCGGTGGTGGTGATGTTCGTCTCGAAGTCGCCCTTGGTGTTCTTGGTGAATTCATTGATGGCACGCATCCCGAAGTGGATCGGGCGGGCAGTGCCTTGGATGATGATTTCTTTCATTGTGAAGAAGGGTTTTAGTTATTACTCAGCATCGGACGGGGTGAGGTCGCCGCTTCCGGTGAGGCTGAAGGAGTAGGTGGCGTTGTCGCCGGCAGGGGTGCTCAGGGAGAAGGAGGTGATGAAGGCATCGCCGGTGTAGAGCTTCGTCAGTCCCGTAACCGGAGCCTTGAGGATGGCCTTGACCTTCTTCTTGGAGAGCACGAGGGCGAGGACCTCCTCGGCGCTGTGGGACTCGGTGATGGCCGGATCGATGACTACGATGCCGTCTCCGTCCACGCTCCACGAGATGTCGCCGGGACATTTCTCCTTGCCGTTGGTGTCTTTGGTGCGCAGGTCCTTGAGCTCAAGGTCCACCTTCAGGGAGTGGGAGGTGGCGTGCAGGGCAGGCTTGCCGTCTATCAGGAGGATGATGTCCTCGCCTTGGATGACGCGTTTTTCTTGTGATTCTGGCATGATGATAAGGGTTGATTAGATGATTCTGAAAGTAAGGGTGTATGAGTGCAGGTCGTACTGCGGGAAGTAGTCGCTCTGAGCGGATCGGTAGCGGCAGGAGCGGCCATCGAGTTGGAGGTCATCGAGTGCTCGGATGACCTTGCGCTTGAGTTCCTCCACACCGGCGAAGCGGTTGTCATAGAGGCTGACCTCGAAGGTGGTCTCGTAGCCGGCCACTCCGCTCAGGGTCCGCAGGGGCTTCTCCTCCGGGGTGGTGTAGGTGGCAAAGGGCGCTGTGGTCTTCTCATCCACCGCACCGGCTTGGATCTTCCCATCGAGCTCCGGTACAGTGTCCGACAGTGTCGTCAGTATGCTGCTCTTGAAATCCATCGTAGGCTGTGTTGTATGCTGTTATTCTATCTTCTTGAAGTTCCGTCCGACAAAGCGCTCCACCGCCGTTGCAAGGCTGTCGCCGAACTCGGAGACGATGCGCTCGGAGGTCTCTGCGTAAGCCTGCTCCAAGAAGGGCGTGGGCCTCAGGCCCTTGACACTGCGTGCAAACACCTTCTTGCCGTCCGGTGCAGTGAAGACGAGGATGCGTCCCTTGCGGCGAGGGGTGCGTGGATCCCGCGTGCCCTCGTGGATGAACTTGCCGTAATACTCGTTCACCGTGCCCTTCTTCTTGCTGCGGGAGAAAGCAGTCTTCACTGCCACATCGACCTCGCTCTTGGGAGCGGACCGGTCCCGGTAGCGCACCACCTTGATCTGCTTCCGAAGGGATCCGCTTCGCACAGGCACCCTCTTGCGTGCAGCACTCACCGCCGGCTTCGCGCAGAGGCGAAGGGCCGAGAGGAGCATCTTCTTCTGCATGTTGTTGGGCAGCTCATCGAGGATGGCCTTGGCCTCCTTGTAACCATTAACGGAGATCTTCAGCATCGCTCTTGGTGGTTAGAAGGTGAAGCAGTCTGCGGCGCCCTTCCTCGTGGACCGAGGTGATGGGAAGCAGCTGCTGTTCATCTCGCACGAGCATCCCGGCTTCGATGCCGGTGCGGTAGCGGATGGTGTAGGCGACCTCGTTCTCATGGACGATCCTGCCGGCATAGAGGTTCTCCCTGCCTCCGGACTCGGTGCGTTGGGCAACGAGAGAGGCGACCGGGACCAGCTCTTTGCTGCGGTCCCCGTATTCATCCCGCGATTCGCGGTAGCGGAGCACTTCTATTGAGCGATCGAACATTGTTCAGACAGTGTTTTACAGTGTAGGACAGTATGAGACAGTATGCAAGAGTGTACGGCAGTGTCCGCTAATCCGGGACAGTGTCAGGCTGTTGTACACTGTATGGATGGATCCGCCAAGGTTGGAGGAGCTTCTCTGCGGTGAGGGGCAGCTGACTGACGCTGCGTCCCACGATCGCATCGCTCTCGTTATCAAACAGAGTCCCCAACAGCAGCAGGACGGCGCTCTTGATGGCGGGCGGCAGGCTCTGGGCATCGAACTCCGAGACGAGGTCGCGGTTGGTGTAGTCGGACGCGATGCCGAAGGCCATCTGCAGGTACTCCGCCACGAGGGAGTCGAAGGAGGTGTCATCACCGAGACGGAGGTGCTGCTTGGCGAGGTCGAGTGATATTGGGAGCTCTGTCATTACACTACTAACATAAAATTTGGCGGTTTTGCAGGGGCCTAAGCCTTTGCATGTACAAGTTTGAGAACAGGGTGCGTTCCGGCATCGAGCAGGGTACCGTCCAAGCGGGCGAATCCGAACAGACCTACGGAGAGGTACTCGGCCAGCAACTCGTTCAGGCGGATGATGCGGAAGCTCTTGACCATGCGGGTCTTGTACTTGGCGAGGTCTCCGAAGAGGACTGAGGCATTGCCTGCGCCGATCCCTGCCATGTCATCGTTGATGATATAGCTCTTGCCGAAGAGCGTTGAAGGGAGTCCCACGCGGGCACCGTCCTGCCAGATGAAGCTGCCATCGCTGTCCTTGATCTTGGCAAGGGCGAAGAGGGTGTTCCTGTTGAACATGAACTTGCCGTTCTTGGCGTAGGCGCTGTCCACCCCGGCGATCAGGTCGAGGATGTTGTCAAGGGTGATGGAGGCGGCTGCTGCCTCCTGTGCGCAAGCGGTGGCTGCGGTGACGATACCCTTCGGCTCTCCGGTGCCGCTTCCGGTGGTGAGGTGCTCATTGGCTCCGCGCCCGAAGCTCTCCACGAGCAGGTCGCTCAGGATCGTATCGAGATTGAAGGCGGAGTCCTGCAGGAGCTCCTGAGACACTGGGATGATCGGCGTACGGTAGGTGAACGCCTTGAGGGTGACGGAGCTGAAGGACGGAGTCCTCTTGGTGCTCTGTGCGTACTCGGCCACGATCGTTGCCTTGGCAGCGGTGTCGTTGATGGTCGGGAGGATGAGGTCACCGCCATTGCCGGTGGTGAGGATGCTGCCGGCTTCGAACATACCGCCGAAGGACTTGAGGGCCTTCTCGATGCTGCCTGCAAGGGTGGACGGGATGAGCACGCCGGCGGTGAGGCCCTGCAGTCCGGCACGTTCCTGAAGAAGGCTGCGCTGCTCCGGGGTGATGCCCTGAGAGCCGCTCAGCAGGTAAGCCCTGAACGCCTCCTCGTACTGACGGTCAGCGGCGGAGCGATCCTCCGGAGTGAGGGCCGGGTTGTTCTCGGCCTGCTCCAGCTGATGGCGGCGGATCTGCTCGAAGCGTTCTTCCGCTTCGACTTCCTTGTCGGCCTTGTTGTAGTCGGCGATGAGCGTGTCCCAGCGCTGCTGCTCCTCGGCGGTCATCTCGCGGCCATCGGCTGCGGTGCGGAGCTGGTCGATCTCGCTGTAGATCGAGGCTCGTTTCTCTTTGAGCTGTTTGAGTCTTGACATAACTATCGGTTTTTGAGATTGAGATATTCAACTAATCGTTTGCGTGATTCGCTGCTCAGGCACACTCCCTGCGGCCCATTGGTGCGCAGCCACTCGGCCTTGCGCTCTTCCAACTCACGCACTGATGCCTCGGTGTCCTTGTAGGCCGGGTAGACCACGAGGGAGACATCATAGAGCTTGGAGATATGCTCGACCGTTCTCTCATCGTACTGCAGGCCGTTCTGCTTGTCGGCGTAGGTCCAGCTGTCGCGGTCAACGGTGAACTTGAAGGAGCACTTGCTGATGTCGCCCCTGCGGACCAGCTCTAACATGTCGTTGCCGAGGTTGGTGGCCGGGGCATCGAACTCAAAGCGGAGGCCCTTCTGGTCGGTGGAGAGCTTCAGGGTGCCGGAGGCGGTGCGGGCAAGGATGGAGGTGACCTCGTGATTGAAGCACATGATGGTGTCGGACATGTCGGTGTCGGTGAAGGCATCGCGGGAGATCTTCTCCCGGAACCAGCCCATGATAGGCTCGGACCACTTGTCGAACTTGGCAGCATAGCCGGTGATGGTGCGGCTCGCGGCGGTGCCTTCCGCGCCCTCGCGAGTCTCCACGCGAAGCTCAGAGAGGTCACTGCGCACCTCGATGCTTACCGGCTGCTGGTCTTTATTCTTCGTCTTGCTCATTGGATTGGGTGTTTTGATGGGTGGAGTCAGTATCGACAGTGTCGGCATTGTCGGATACTGTATTCTGTTTTCTGGCGGCATCGACCGTCTGCATATTGGCCTGAACGAAGTGCTCGTCACCGCCCTCGTAGGCGTTCATATCCTCATAGGCGCGGATCTCATTGGCGGTCATCGCCCCGATGAGGTTCATGTTCTTGTAGTACTCGCTTCGCGTCTTGGCATCGCCCCTGAGCAGGGCGTTCAGCCCGAAGAGGAAGTAGAACTCCCCGAACTCATCCTCGCGCAGGAGCTTACGATTGAACTCCTCCTCCAGACGGACCAGATACGGCATCAGGCAGTATTGGACGAACTCCATACCCTGATGCTCGATGTTGTTGTTCGTGGCCCTTTCGAGGTCGGCGATCATGTGAGGCGGGACGCCGTAGATGGTGGCGATCTCGGTCTTCTGGAACTTGCGCGTGGCGATGAACTGCGCGTCCTCCGGCGGGATGCTGATGCGCTCGTAGGTCATTCCTCCTTCGAGCAGCAGAGGGGTATGGGCGTTGTGCAGGCCCACCGACTGAGCGATGAGGTCGTTCTTGAGGCGCTTGTAGGCTTCAGGCTTGAGGGTGGACGGGTACTTGAACACGCCGGACATGTTACCGCCCTGATTGAAGAAGCGCTCGCCGTACTGCTGGGCGGAGGCGGTCAGGGACAGGTTCTCCCTGTGTACGGCGATAGGGCTCTTGCCCTCGTAGCCATTAGTGGAAAGGCCACGCAGGTGGATCATGTCGTAGGACGGTACGATCTCACCTTTGTAGGTGCGGTAGTAGAGCTCATCGTCATCGGTCAGGTAGGGCTCAACCTCGGTTGGGTGCATCAGCTGCAGGCGCACCGGACGGAACAGAGCATCACGATGGATGCGGGCGTAGCCGTTGCCCCAGAGGGTGCAGCTGACCATCAGGTGGTGCAGCAGGGCGAAGCGGGAGGTGTAGGAGTTGGGCTTGGAGAGGATCTGGCTGCAGGGATGCTGGCGGACCGTCTCGCGGCCATTGGAGGTGCGGCGGTAGAGGTGGACCGGCAGGGTACCGACCGTCTCGGAGAGGATGCGCACGCAGGCCCACACTGCGGAGAGGTTAAGCGCCCCTTCTTCGCTGATGTAGGGACCTTTCGTGGCATCGGAAACGGTGTCGGAGAGAAGGGCCGCATTCACTGCGGCTTCAAACTCAGCAGAAGAGGATGAGTCACGCTTCTCCCCATGACTGAAAGCAAGGATTTTTGAAAGAAAATTTGACACCGTTTGAATTGTTTAATAACCGGTGACAAACATAATGGGAAGAGGGACGTTTTAACGGAAAGTAACTTACAGTTATGGAGGATTTATCGCTTAAGTCCTCCGACCGATCCCCGGAAGGAGTCGTATTCGGAGAAGCGTCTCTGCCCGAAGATGCGCTCATACTCGACTTCGAGCGCCTCGTATGCTTCGATGTTGTTGGGAAAGAGGTGCTGGATCCGGCAGAACAGGGCGTGGAAGCCCTCGGTGGTTTGAAAAGAGCGCAGCAGCTGCGAGAGTGGCGGCTGCGCTGTTATTTCATTCAGGATGTGTTCGCGTTCCTGAACTTGCTCCGAGGTGATATGTCTTCGTCTCATAGGCTCATTCGTTGAAGGATAACATGCCACGTTTGCTGTACGGATCGTTCTCCTCGGCAGCCTGAGCCGTCATCCACTCGCCAAGGGCCATGATGCTGGCCACGATGCCATCTATTTTCTGCACAGACTTCTCCTTATCCGGCTTGATGTTACCCGCCGGATCGGTCTTGATGACGGTCGATGCGAGCATCCAGCGAAGGACCGGATTGCCGAAGTGCTCGATGCGTCCGGAGAGCACCAGCTTCTCGAATTCCTTGCTCGGCGCCGACATCGAGCCGTAGCCCTGCCCGAAAGGATTGCACTCCATCCCCTCGTTCTGCAGATCGATAATCGTCTGGCTGGAGTTCCACCGGTCGTATGCCGAGCTCTTGAGGTCATATCGGGAGACGATCGAGAGGATGTCCGCCTTGACAAAGTCATAGTCGATGACATTCCCTTCAGTCACCTTCACATACCCGGCACGGACCCACAGATCGTAGTTGATGTTCTCCTTGCGGATCTTCTCCAGCATCTTCTCCTTCGGGATCCAGAAGAATGGCAGCAGCTGGAAGCGGTCCCTCTCGTGGAAGAGCAGCACATACGCTGTGATGTCGGAGATGTTCGAGAGGTCGAGTCCTCCCCAGCACTCACATCCGGCCAGATCATCCACAGACATCTCCCCGCAGCAGCGCATCCACGCCTCATCGAGGATCCACGTCTTCTCTGCATCCACCCACAGGTTGACGTTCTTCGTCATCACATTGCGCACAGCCTCCGGACGGTTCTTCGCATCGGTCACCTGATCGGCCAAGTAGTCTACAGAGAGGGAGACACCGAGATTGGGATTGCTCTTGATCCACATCTTGGGGTTATCCCACTCGCTCTGGTCATCGAGGGTGTAGATAATGCCGAACAATGTGTCATCGCTGTTCACTCCCCGCAGGACCTTCACCACGTTGTCTCGGTAGGCGTAACAGGCTCCGTTCTTGTTGAAGCCGGCTGTGGTGATGATGAACATCAGGGGCTGTCGTCTGGCACCGAAAGCGGACTTGATGACATCGAACATCCCGCTGTCCTTATGGGCGTGGAACTCATCGATGATGCCGCACGAAGGGTTGAGACCATCGTGGGTGCCATAGTCGGAGGAAAGGGGCTTCATCATACCGCCCTTGAGCTCATAGACGATGGAGTTGCGGTAAGGGGTGAGGTAGTTCTTCAGGTCGGTGGCCTTGACGATCTCCACTGCATCCGAGAAGCAGATCTTCGCCTGATCCTTGACGGTGGCAGCGGAGTAGACCTCCGGGCGGGCCTCGCCATCGGCGAAGAGCATGTACAGGCCGATGCCGGCGGAGAGTGCTGTCTTGCCGTTCTTGCGGGCGATCTCGATGTAGGCGTAACGGAAGCGCCGAGTCCCGTCCGCGTTCTTCCAGCCAAAGATGTTCCAGATGACGAACTGCTGCCAAGGTTCAAGACGGAAGCGCTGCCCGGCCCACTCACCCTTGGTGTGCTTGAGGCGCTCGATGAAGGTGATGGCGCGGACCGCCGCCTTGCGATCGAAGTACCAGCCCTTGTCGAAGGCGTTGTCCAGATCGCGGTAGTATCTCTGTACGGCCAGCTGCACCAGCTCGCAGGTGAGGATCTGCTTGTCTCGTACCTGCTGTGCGTACAGTTCTGCCGGATGTAGTTTTGTGTTTGCCATTTTCTTGTTACATTTGTGGTGCTCACAGTTCTGTGAGACCTTGCTTTTATCGGCCATCCCGCTTCTTCTCTTGCTTGCTTAGGGATGGCCTCTTTTTATATCCTTACTGTTCCTCGATATCCTCGAAGTCTGCGAAGTCATCCTTCTTAGCCATAGCCCCGGCCACGAGCGCGAGCACCCTTGCCCGGCTGGTCGGCGAGAGACCGAAGTCGCTGGCGAGGGCCTTCGCAGCTGACAGAGCACTCTCGGCCACCTTTCTCTTGGGGTTGACCTGAGTGATGCTGCCGGACTTCGTCTCCACGCTGATGGTAGCGCCCTCTTTCTCGATGTCGCGCATCATGTCATTGTACAGCCCCATCTCCCGGCAGTAGGCTATGACCAGATCCAATCCGAGAGTGTCCAGCACGCCCCGGTTCAGGAGCTCCGTTCCTACAATGGCGTAGATCTTCTTGGCCGTTCCCTTGAGTCCGCTCTTGGGCAGCGAAGACAGTGTTGCATTGTTCGACACTGTCGATACTGTTGACAATGACTTCTCCCCGGAGGCGGCTCCTCTCAGGCGGCAAGGCTGGTCCGTACCACGCAGCCGCTTCTGTTCATCCGATAATGCTTTTCGTCCTTTTCCCATATCCTGTGTTATCCAAATTCTCCAAATCTGCACGCGCGTGCAAAAGAGCAAAAACGCGATTGGCTTTTCAAAGGCCCGAAGGAAAGTCAGCCCCTACCCCTGCTTTCAGTTGTGAAGCATTTTGGAGTTAATGCATCCAATCCCGGACTCCGTTATCAAAGAGTTACGCCCTTTTTCGCCGAGGGCTGCTTTCAATTTGACACTTTTGTAACTCGCGCCAAGTCAAACGCTTGCAAAACGAGGTAAAAATCAATTAATCTTATGTTCATACGATGGGTGTCTTACCCTCGCTTCTTTT
>JBJEBV010000139.1:9227-19900 GCA_051870395.1 Candidatus Cryptobacteroides sp.
TAAAAATCAATTAATCTTATGTTCATACGATGGGTGTCTTACCCTCGCTTCTTTTTGCCTGTGTTCATCAGCAGGTGGCTCAGCTTGCGGCTTGGAGCCGACTCAAAGAGCCTGCGCTGGCGTGCCATGTTGGTGTAGATCCTCGTGGTCGAGGGATCGGTGTGGCCCAGCATATCCTGAATGAGCTGCGGATCGTATCCCTGCTCAATCATCAGCGATCCACAGGTGTGACGAAGGGAGTGAGCTGTGATCTTGGGATCATCGATGCCGATGGCGCGGAGCCTCCGCTTGATGATGAAGCTGATGGTCTCGCGGTTGATGCGCTGCGGCTTTACTCCTCTCATGTGATTGGTGAAGAGTGGATCGCTCACCTCGTACTCTCCCTTGCTCGATATGTAGTCCTCGAAGAGAGCCATCACCTCGTCCGAGACCACCACCGTTTCGTGCTTATCTGTGCGGCCCTTGCGCTGGATGTGCAGCATGCTCACGCCGTCCACCAGATCGAAGTCACAGATGTCGATGCGCTGCACCTCGCAGCTGCGAAGACCGTTGCTGAGCATCAGCAGGATCATCAGCTTGTCACGCTTGCCGATAAGGGTGGAGGTGTCGATGCTCTCCAGCAGGGTGCTGGCCTGCTTGCGTGTCAGTGGCAGCTTGTAATACTCCTTCTGCTTGTTGCTGCTCTTGATGCCGAGGGCGATGTTGTCGCAGTACTTCTTCCCTTCACACCAAGAGTAGAAGACCTTGACCACTGTCACATAGCCGTTGACGGTGAAGCTGCTCTTGCCAGCCTTCGAGAGGCTGTTCTTGTAGTCGATGACATCACTCCGCCCCGGCTCCCTCGGATCCACTCCCTTCGCCTTGAGGTAGCGGAACCACAGGCCGATCTTACGGCGGTAGTCACTCCGGGTAGCGGGCAGAGCATCCGTCTCTGAGATCCACTCATCGACTATCTGATTCAGTGTTAACGTTGTTCTCATTGTACGATACTGTGTATACTGTCTTAGGGTGGTTGCTTAAAAAAGAAGGGATGGAGGCTCTTCAACGAAGATTTGCCATGCTTGCAACCACTTTTTTTGTGTTTGGCGTTCCACCATCGCATCCCTTCTGGTCGGTTCCTTACTCTGGATTAAGTCATACTCACCTCCTCTTTACTTGTCCGTAGCAGACTTACGGCTGTGACAAGGGTAACACAGCGACTGCAGGTTACTCAGATCCAGCGGTGCTCCGCCCTTGTTGATCGGAACGATGTGGTCGACCACCGCTGCTGGTATGGTGCGTCCCCGGCGCAGGCACTCCTCGCACAGAGGATCCTGCTGGAGCTTCACCGCCCGGAGCCTTCTCCAAGGCCGGCTCTGGTAGAACTCGGTGTTGTGATGAGCGAACCCCTCGAAGGGCTTGCGCTCCTGCATCCAAGGACGGTGTTTCGTTTTCTTGATGTTAGGCATGGCAGGGTTATCGTCTTAGGCTCTCGCCTTTGAACTTGATGGTCCGGCACAGGTGGAGGATGCGGTCGAGCGTCCTCTCGCCGTAGCGGTTCAGGATCTGCTGCTCGGTCAGGTTGGTGGTGATGAACATCGGACGGTGGTAGCGCTCGGCGGCATTGAGGATGAGATTGATGCCCTCGCATTTCTCGCCGTAGTCATTGTACATGCCCTCCACGCCCAGCTCATCGATGGCCGGGAAGGGAGTGCGCTCCAGCAGGTCGAGGTAGGTCTCCGGCCTCTGGTAATAGCCATATCCCTGCTGATAGGGGTGAGCCTTGTACAGATCCTGAGCATGGACCGTCCTGATGCCACAGCCCTTCATCCGGAAGAGCACCGGCAGGACGTAGTTCAGGATGACGCTCTTGCCCCGGCCACCGTCCCCGATGAGCAGCAGCCCCTTGTCATCAGTGTCCGTCATCCAATCGATGACACCCTCGTACTCCGGCAGGTGCCGGTACTCACGCATAGTGCCGTCCACGTTCCGGAAGATGTCAATGAAAAAAGCCCTGCACTTATCGTGATCGCCCCAGCTCCACCGCCAAGGCAGACGCTCATCGATGACCTTGTCGTGGATCATCTTCGTGATGAGCTGCTCGATTGTCATAATTGTTCCCATGTGATTGTATCTTGTTATTGTTTGTTCTCTCGTTTCTTGCTTGGATCGTAGACCGTCTCTTGGAAGCGCTCCAGCAGGCGCCGGCGTTTCTGCTCATCCTCCGGCTGGGTGATCTGTCCGATGCGTTGGCCGTACTGCGGAGCCTCGGTACGAGCTGCCGCACTGCCGCCGGGGATGGCACCATGAGGAGTGGGGATCTGGCCATAGCCACGCTTGAGTGGGAAGAGGCCGGCGTAGTTCGAGGCGATGCTCTGGTCGATAATCATCTGGGCTACCCTTGCATCGCCGCTGGAGAGGTTCTGCAGCAGGGTGAGGCACTTGCGAGCACCCAGCTCGGTCTTGTACCGCTCACGCCGCTGGATCTTGTACTCCATCCACTGACGCAGCAGTCCCTGCCAAGGCTCATCCACACTCCCAAGCCACCCTTCGAGGTCGAATTTGGACCTGCCGGTGTGCTTTTCTTTTTGCGCGGAACTTTTTTCTTTTTTGGACTTCGAAGAAGTCTTTACGGATCGTTCGGAGTTCGGGCTCGAATTTGAGCCGGATTTTCTTTTATTATTTTCTATTTCTTGTTTAGATAAGTTTATATTCTCTTTATAAGGTATCGAACCTGCTGGCGTCTCAATCTGAGACAGTGGCGGCTCGATTTGAGACTCCAGAGCATCATTTTTCGACATCTGTGGCGTTTCACTGTGGACCTCCAGCGTTCCAATCTGAGACGCCAGCTCTTTGGAAAGGGACAGCATCCGGAAGGTACAGGGGCGGGATCCGGATCCGGCGACAAAGGTGATGAGGCCTTCGTTCTGAAGACGTGTTCTCTCCCGGTAGATGGATGCCTTGGAGAGCTTGGTGTCCTGCTTGAGCTGGTCGAGGCTGATGGTCTTCTCCTCCGGCCAGCCGGCCTTGTTGAAGATGTGCATCAGGCCATACCAGAGGGCGATCGAGCTCGGAGTCATGCGGCTCTGCGGCAGCAGCTCGTGGAAGCGGTTGATTTCTGCGATGTAGTTCATTTGGTATTGTATTTCTGAATTATCCTCTCAAGCTCCGATAATCCCTCTTGACGCTTACCCTGCAGAGGGGTGAACTCCAGACCTTGGTACTCCAGCAGCTCGCTGCGGCGGATCCGCACAGCTCCCCGGTCTGTGTAGCAGCGCCGGATCTGGCCCTCACTACACAGGCGGTCAAGCTGCCTGAGGCTCTTACCAAGGAAGAAGGCGGCCTCCTTGCGTGTCATCAGCACATCTACATCGTAGAGGGTGCCGGTCTGTACACCACGCAGCAGGTTTAGCTTCTGCTGCAGATCGTCTATCGATCGCTGGATGTCGCTCAAGATTTCTTTCATTTCCATTGCCTTCGAGTGTTGATTTCGAGGGCAAAGTTCTTCACTTGAACAACACGCAACAAGACGTCCCGCCTCCCTACCGGGGAGGTTTGTCTTTGTAAGATGCTGTTAGTCAGTCAGAAAAAATTTCATCATTTTTAAATCCCTCCTTTTTGAGTCTGTCAATGAAGACCGTCCGGCGGGTGTTCCGGGCGAGGATCCTGCGGCGTTCATTGTGGCAGTCGGTGTCATACGGCAAGCCCACTGTGCGGGAGAACTCCCGGACGAGAGATGAGAAGGATGCCTTGATGCCGTTCTCGGTGATGATGTCGAGATTGTCGAGGGCGATGAGAAGCTCATAGAGTTCTGCCTTCTTGCCGGTCCATTTGAGAGGTGACCGGGCCACCGGCTGGAGAGGAGTGAAGAGTTCAGGGTTGGTAAGTCGTAGGTCGTTCTGATGGATGAACAGGGCGAGCTTGCGAGCAGCCCTGCGGAGGTACTGTTTCAGGCTGCGTTCTTTTTTTTGTTTGCGAGGCTCTCTTCGAGAAGGCCAAGGGCCTCATCTAAACTCTGGGCGATGGCAAGGTAGCCTATGTCGCTGTAGAGGATGGATTGGGCGATCGTTACGAATTCTGTGTACTGAGCCTCGAAGTCGGGCTGCAGCTGCTCCGGGGCGCTCTGGGCGCTCGCCAGAAGGCGACTTTTCAGTAACTGTTGTGTCATAATGTGTTATACGTTTGGTGTTATAAAATTTGCTATAAACAAAAAGCCCATAATCCCCCTTACAGGACTATGGGTTTGCGGTTATCTTGTGGTCTTTTCCTTTCGATTGCCTTGGCTAAATCGCTAAACGATTGGCGTTTAACTTGTGTAAATATATGAATATTATTCGTTGGTTGTTATGCCTGTGCGGAAAATTTGCTACATTTGTGAGACGAAGTAAAGAATACCCTTACAAAAGACAATTATTTGTTTACATTTTTGGCTGATTGACATTAGCTGTCAATTTCGGGGTGTATCTTTGCGGGATTGTAGGCAAGGATTAATATGAGTACCAAATTTTTTAACAACAACGGTGAGAATACCCTTTTTACTAAATTGAAGGGTATCGCTCATGGAATGATGAATTTTGATCGCTTTTTAGCTGTGGTTGGCTTTTTCAGGTCGTCTGGATATTTTAAGCTTAGAAGAGAATTGGGTGATGTTTCCGAGATCAAAATTCTTGTTGGAATTAACGTGGATTCCATCTTTAAGAGCCATAACCCGGCGTTGTTGATGCTTACTGATGATACCAAAGCTAAAGAGATATATAGCAAACAGTTCAAAGATGATATTCTGAACGCTAAATACGATGCTGAGGTTGAGCAAGGCATTCTGCAGATGTGCGATGATTTGTTGTCAGGCCGGTTGCAGATGCGAATTCATGGTACCAAGAACCTGCATGCAAAATTTTATTTGTGCCTTCCTAATGAGTTTAACGAGAATACAGATGGATGGGTTATTATGGGTTCATCAAACATCTCAGAATCTGGACTTGGCATTACAGAACCTCCGAGATACGAATTAAATGTCGCCCTGAAAGATTTTGACGATGTTAATTTCTGTAAAGGAGAGTTTGATAAATTATGGAGCGAATCCGTACCTCTTACTATTGATGATATTGAGGAGAACAAGAAGAAGACTTATCTTGGGTATCAGCCAACTCCATATGAGATCTACATCAAAGTTCTGATCGATACCTTTGGTGATCAAGTCGAGGATGATTTTACGATTCAACTTCCAGATGGAGTCCTTGACCTGAAATATCAGAAGGATGCTGTTATCCAAGGATATCAGATGCTCTTGAAACACAATGGGCTTTTCCTTGCAGATGTTGTCGGTCTTGGTAAGACAATGATTGCAAGCATGATAGCAAAAAGGTTTATAGAGGCTAATGGTAAAAACACCAATGTGCTTGTGATCTATCCTCCTGCTTTGGAAGAGAACTGGAAATCAACTTTCAAACTGTTTGGCATTGAACGAAAAGCTCAGTTCATTACCAATGGCAGTTTGAAAAAGATTCTTAATGGAGAGAATCAATACAAAGAAAAAGAGGAGTTCGATCTGATTATCGTAGATGAAGCTCATGGTTTTAGAAGCGACCAATCAGGGAAGTATGATGAGCTTCAGAAAATATGCAAATCTCCATGTTCTAACGTTGGTTTATTGAGGAGCTATCAAAAGAAAGTTATGCTTCTCTCCGCGACTCCGCTAAACAATAGGCCTCAAGATCTGTTAAATCAGCTATTGCTGTTTCAAAACAGTCAAAGCTGTACAATTGATGGAATCCCAAATCTGAAGGCATTTTTTGCGCCGCACATTCAGAATTATAGTAAACTCATGAGAGAGCGCGATTCTCGAAATATAACTGAGGAGGTTGACGCAATCTATGCGGAGATTCGAGAGAAGGTTATTGACAAGGTAACTGTTCGTAGGACGCGCCATAATATTCTAAATGATGCGGACTATAGAAAAGATTTACAGCAGCAGGGAATTGTATTTCCGACCATCCTTCCGCCGAATGAGCTTGAATATCAAATGGACGAAGATACCAGCAACAGGTTCTATGAGACTCTTAGCTTTTTGACTGATACTCAAAATCCTATGCATCTGGAATATGCCAGATACCGAGCAATTGAATTTCTCAAGCCGGAACTGAAAGCACGTTATAATAACGCAGAACATATTGGTCAGACACTTGCCGGTATTTATCGTGTTCATATGGTAAAGCGGCTTGAAAGCAGTTTTTATGCTTTCAAGAAGTCTTTGCACACTCTTCAAAAGATTACGGCAGACATGATACAAATGTTTGAAGAGGGCAAGGTAATAATAGCGCCAGACCTGAAAGTTAAGGATTTACAGGCTAAAGGAATGGAGCTTGACGAGATAATTGAACACGCCATCGAAAAAGGTTATCTGGAAGAAGATATCTTGTTCAAACCGGAAGATTTTGATCCGAATTTTTTGAAACTTCTTCATGATGATCTTGAGGTTCTGAATTACCTCAACGAAGACTGGGATAAAGAGGATACCGATCCGAAGTTTGATAAATTCAAAGCGGTTTTGGCATCAGAACTCATGTCTCCTTCCATCAATCAGGGCGGCAAGTTGGTCATATTCTCGGAAAGCGTAGATACATTGAACTACCTTTACAAGAAAATGACAAACGAACTCGGCCTTAATGATGTCATACTTGTGACCTCAGAAAACCGGAATAAGGTTGGCAAGATTATTAAAGAAAATTTTGACGCCAATTCACGGGAAAAGAAGAATCAGTATAATATTATTCTGACTTCGGATGTCCTTGCTGAAGGTGTAAACCTGCATCGATCAAATGTTATTGTAAACTATGATTCTCCTTGGAACGCCACAAGGCTTATGCAAAGAATAGGGCGTGTCAATCGAATCGGATCAGTCGCAGATAATATTTACAACTACATGTTTTATCCTTCGCAGCAAGGAAATAAAGAGATACAGTTGTACGAAAATGCTCTTTTGAAACTACAAGGTTTCCACTCTGCCTTTGGAGAAGACGCGCAAATTTATTCTCGCGAGGAAATTGTTAAGCAATTTGAGATGTTCGACAGTAATGTTCACGATGCCGTTGACAAGAAAATTCAGCTATTGCGTGAGGTCCGAGAACTTTATAATAAAGATAGGAAACTCTATAATAAGATTAAGTCTCTCCCAATGAAGAGTCGAGTTATGAGAGATACGGGAAAACATTCCGGAGAGTCCGTTGTCTTTGTATCTTCTGACATCAAGACAGAGTTTTATCGTGTCACGAAGACTCTTTCAATGCCAATTGATTTTCTTGAAGCAGTAAAATATCTTAAGGCTAAGCCAGAAGAGGCACCTGCTCCTTTTGGTTCTGATAACTTGCATTTCGAGCACGTTAACAGGGCTCTTGAGAGTTATACTTATGCTGTAATGGAATCTACTGATGACCATACGGCAAAAAGAGCCGATCTTGATAAGATTTCTCTTATTGCAAACAAGTTCCTCAGGACGATAAAGCAAATTACAGATGATGTCGAATTAAAGGAAAAATGTGACATTCTGATGAATTATGTATCGGAAGGTGTTTACGCCCATCTGCCAAGAGACCTTAAGGCTATCTCCGGAGAGTACAAGAACGATCGTATGAAAATGAAGAGCCATGAGTATGAGATAACTCTTAAGATTGATCGTTTGGTTGATGAGTACCATTCAGATTTATCGGATGGCCAGAAAAAGCAACAGGAGATATCTGATCCCAAAATTATTATTTCTGAAACCTTTAGATAGCAGATATTATGGCAAGAATATATTCTAACTCTGATTTGAGGTCTTTGTTTCAATCCTCTTTCAATCTCGCAGATTGGCAAGTATTTCTGCAGGATTTCTTTAATGCACAAGAGATCAGAAAAACCCCTGAGTTGATAAACGAGTCTGACGATGAGCGTGGTTATTTCCTTGGAATGCTCAATAGTACTGACCATTTCAGGATTGGTCTGTTCTGGTACACGATATCTAAAGGGTCAGTTGTCCATAAAAAGGTGGGGCTTAATCAGTTAGTTAAATCATTCGTTAACCCACAGTGGGGAGAATTTGATGCGGCTATAGCTGTGTTCTCCGAGAATAATAATTGGCGTCTTTCCTTGATCTGTAATATCAAAGAGGAACAAATGTCGCCAAAAAGATACACCTATGTTTTTGGTGAATCCAACAATTTATACAATACACCGGTTTCCAGATTCCTATTCCTTCAGGAGAAAGGGATATCGTTTGAAAATATCAAAAACGCATTCTCAGTAGAAGCTCTTACTAAGCAGTTTTACAATGAATTGTTTGAATGGTATCAGTGGGCTATTAGCGAGGATAGCGGTGTATACTTCCCGAACAATACTGCCATTGAAGATGACGACAGAGAGAACATCGATACCAAAATTATCAGGCTTATTACTCGATTGATGTTCGTCTGGTTCATCAAACAGAAGGACCTCGTCCCGAATAAATTGTTTGAGGCATCCTTTATCTCAACCATATTGAAGGACTTTGATCCAGAAAGCAAAAGTTCAGGTAATTATTACAATGCCATTTTACAGAACTTGTTCTTTGCCACCCTGAATCGTGCCATCGAAGATGAAGAGGGAAAACATCGTGGATTCGCAAAGTTAGCATCGAAGGATGTAAAGACCTTATACCGTTATGAAGAAATGTTTAGCATTTCAGAAGATGAAGTGATTAAGTTGTTCTCTGGAATTCCTTTCTTGAATGGTGGCCTCTTCGAATGCCTTGATAAGACAAAAACTATTGACGGTGTTCAGAAGGCATATAACTTTGATGGCTTCAGCCGGAATGATAAAAAATTTGCTGATGGCCGTTATAGAAACCGCGCTTTTATTCCAAATAGTCTCTTTTTTAAACAGGATAAAGGTCTCTTCTCGATATTAAGCAGATACAATTTCACCATTGAGGAGAACACGCCAAATGAACAGCAGGTGGCCTTGGATCCTGAGTTGCTGGGCAAGGTGTTTGAGAATCTTCTGGGAGCCTACAACCCAGAGACAAAAGAAACTGCTCGAAATCAGAGTGGATCGTTCTATACACCACGAGAGATTGTTAACTATATGGTGGACGAGAGTATTATCTCGTATCTTGGAGAATCTGATGAAGTTCGTGAAATGCTTAGTCCGGATTATCAATACGATCCGGCCAAACGTAATCTGTATAAAGATATAACGGAGAAGCTCAAATCTATAAAAATTCTCGACCCCGCATGCGGTTCTGGAGCCTTCCCGATGGGACTGCTTAATCGCATTGTCGATCTGATTACGAAACTGAGCCCTGAGACTGACGTATACAGCCTTAAACTCCAAATAATTGAAAACTGTATTTATGGAGTTGACATACAGAGTATTGCCGTTCAGATTAGCAAGTTAAGGTTCTTTATATCACTTATCTGCGACTGCGAGAAGGATGAGAATAAACCTAATTTCGGAATTCCGACTTTGCCTAACCTTGAGACAAAATTTGTCTGTGCCAACTCTTTGATAGACAAGAAGTCTGAAGAAGCGCAAGGGAATTTGTTCGAGGATCCGAGGATTCAGGAAACGAAAGATGCCTTGATTCGGCTTAGGGAAGACCACTTCATGGCAAAGTCGGCTTCTCAAAAGAGAAGACTTCGTGAGAAAGATGATGAACTTCGTTTGACTCTTGCGACATTACTCGCAGATAATGATTTGGCAACAAGAGAAGATGCTGAGCAGATGGCAAAGTGGAATCCGTATGATCAAAACGCCTCCTCGCCATTCTTTTCTGCGGAGTGGATGTTTAACGTGAAAGATGGCTTTGACATCATTATTGGCAATCCTCCGTACATTCAGCTCCAGAATAATGGTGGCGAGCTTAACAAATTATACGCGCCTTGTGGCTTTCAGTCTTTTGCAAGCACAGGAGATATCTATTGCCTGTTCTATGAACGTGGATGGCAGCTTCTGAAAGATAATGGACACCTTTGCTTTATCACTTCAAATAAGTGGATGCGAGCAGGATATGGAGAGAAGTTGCGTACATTCTTCGCGAATAATACCGATCCTAAGTTGATGATAGATTTCGGTGGGGTGAAGATTTTTGAGAGCGCAACCGTTGATACGAATATCCTGTTGTATGAGAAGAGCAAAAACACCCATCATACCCGGTGCGCAGTTACAAATAAACAGAACAAAGATAGTATCAATAATTTGAGCGTTTTTGTTCAGCAGCAGGGTACATTCTGTGACTTCTCCGGAGGTGACAGCTGGGTAATCCTGTCTCCAATCGAGCAGAGCATTAAGCGGAAGATTGAGGCTGTGGGGACGCCGTTGAAAGATTGGGATATTAATATATATCGAGGAGTCCTTACCGGATGCAACGAAGCGTTTATCATTTCAACTGAAAAGAGAAATGAAATCCTTGCGAATTGCAAGACAGAAGATGAACGCAAAAGGACGGAGGAACTTATACGACCGATTCTTCGCGGCAGGGATATCAAGCGGTATGGTTATGAGTGGGCCGATCTTTGGCTCATCAATACTCATAACGGAGTGAAAGGGAGAATTCCGAGGGTAAGGATTGAAGATTATCCTGCTGTAAAAGCGCATCTTGACCAATTTTGGGACAAAATCAAGGATAGGGCGGATCAGGGTGATACCCCATATAACCTGAGGAACTGCGCTTATTTGGAGGA
>JBJEBV010000140.1:0-61595 GCA_051870395.1 Candidatus Cryptobacteroides sp.
TGAAGAACGAACAGGATATCGAATACGAAAAGAGTATCTGCTACAATGAAGGGCGAGAGGAAGGCAGAGAAGAAGGCAGGCGAGAAAATGCGCTGTCTGCTGCGAAGAACTTCCTTGCAGAGGGTATTTCTCCTGAAACGGTTGCAAGATGTGTCGGTATATCCCTTGAGGAAGTAAAAGCACTGAAAGAGAAGCTGTTGTGAACCCAGCGACCATTGTAAATTAAAATCAGTGAACAAGCACCCCCGCCTCGCTTTCTTTCGCAATATGGAACGTCATCCTGAAGACACTTACACCATCAGCGACTACTGGCAGGGGATGAATCGGCCAAGGAAGCTGTGAAAAACCAGACGGTTCATTGCACGGTTTCTTCGATAAAACGCCCGGCCAGGTGATGAATCATCTACTTTACCCGAAAGGTCAGCCGGGTGATGGACCTGGCAGGGAAGTCCACGGAGAAAGAGGCTGCAGACGAAGGCATTATTGTTTTCGATTTACCTGTGTATGGGCCATCATCTGTCCATTGGCGCATCTTTATGTCACCGTCAATCTCCGCCCCGTCCAGTTCGACCAGATAGTTCTTGTAGGATTTGCCGGAGGAGGAGCCCAGGTCGGATTTGTACTTCACGTTGATGAAGAAGACATTGACCTCGCCATTTTCACGGATGAAGGCACGGCTGTGGAGGCGGTTGTCGAAGATTTCGTCATTGTTCGGCTTCTGACGGGCATCGGTCCATTTTCCGCTGTAATCCCTGGTTCCAAGGGTCTCTATGCCGTCGTGGTCCTCGATACGGACAGGGCGGGAACCGTAGATGGCCGTGGAGACATCGTGCATGAGGGCGCTTCTTATGTCGGTCACATCTACCGGATATCCCCACCACATAAAGGCATCCAGTCCCAGATCGGTCTGGTCCCAGAGGGCGCAGATGGCCATTCTGGCATGACCGAGAGGGTCGGCCTTGGCCAGTTCCTCATTGTCCCAATGCGGCTCGGTGGCCCAGAAAGGCTTACCCTTGGAGGCCGCGGCCTCAACCTCGTTGCGAAGATTACTGTTCATAGAGAAGAAATGATGACGAGGATAATAATGTGTGCCGTAGATATCCATCGTCCCGCAATCGCCATCCTTGGCCAGGAAGTCATAGAACCAGTTTCCTGCTGCGAATTTCTGAGGATTATATCGCTCAGGACCAATGAACAGCGGCATTTTCAGGCCTTCGGCCTCAATTCTAGTGCGGAGTTCATTGACAATCGCGATGTATTTGGACGGGACAATGTTCCCTTCATTGAAATTCGTCTCATTGTCAATGCCCAGGACATGCACCTCTATATCATTGGCTTTCATATATTTGAGAAAGTCAATGATCATTCCGCAGTATTTGCCGTTGTCCAGTTCGCCGTCGGTCTTGAGCCAGTCGGCGAAGGAAGTCTTGCCGCTGAGTTTCTTGCTGGCGAAGACCAAGAGGTCGGGACAATACTGGCGAGCCGCATTGACCGATGACAGAACTTTCTGATAATCAGCGGATTCTACGACACCGGCGGAAGGGTGGCCGACCACCTTGTCGTCTTTGACATTGCCATAAATCGGAATTCTGATGCCGTTCATACCTTCGTCCCCGTACAGGACTGCGGCATCCTGCTCGCTAACCTTTCCGCCGTCCTTTATGTCGTAAAAGAAGTTGCGGGTCAGGCAGCCGAAAGTTTCCCCAACATATACAACAGCCTTGGATGTAACTGTTGCCGGAGGCTGGTTATCATTGTAACAGGGCTTCTGTGGCGCCGGAGGATTTATGCCCGCTCCGTCACAGGCGAAGGTCCCAAGGAGAAGGGCCGAAATAATCAAATTCTGCTTCATATCACTTGTTGATAAATTTAATCCTGTCCTTGGTCCAGCCGACTTCATGAACCAGGTCAGTTTCATTGAGGTCAATCTTCATCTCAGGGCAACGCTCGTGGACGGCGGCGGCATCATTGACAATGAGAAGGGTTTTGGCCAGTCCGTCGGAGTCCCTGAGGCATTCACGGTATGCCTCCGTGGGGTTCCGGCCGCAGAAGAGGGAAAGCCATGTGGCGGCCTGGGCCTTTACGATGACTGCGTCATCGTTCAACATAGCAACAATACGCTTCTTGAGCGGCAGGGCATCTTCACCCATTGCGCAACAGGCTGTAAGGGCCCACCAGCGGACCACCGGGTCTTCATCTGCAAGAGCCTTCTTCAGACTCTTCGCAGCCTCGGAGTAGGACTTGGCCTGAAGGTCCGCCGTGTCGAAATATTTCTCGAACTTAGCGCCAAGGCTATCCTTATAATGTTCAATATCAGATACATACGGAACCCAATAGCTCTCCACCGCAAGACCCAGGTCTCTCTCGGACAACATCTTCTCCCGGAGAAGAGAGCGCATCTTCTTCATTATCGGAGCATAGCGCGGGTCCTTGGCGAGATTCACTGTCTCATACGGGTCGGAGGCCAGATTGTAGAGTTCCTCCGGCTCCATCGGCTCCCAGAACGAAGCCTGGAGCGGATTGAGTTCGCCCTTTCTGTACATCTCCCTCCACTGGCGGAATGCGGCCTGCTTGTAACGGTAGCTGCAATACAGTCCCTCCGCCTGCCAAGGCATAAAGTTGCGGACATACTTGAAGTCCATCTTGCGGACGGTCCTGGTCATCTCGTACATCTCGTCGAAACGGTCGCCGTAGCAGTACATCTCGTCCATACATTCCAGGTCTGTGGTCCCGACATCCTTCCCGAGGATTGGCTGACCGTCAAGATATGAAGGAATCTCAAGGCCTGCCAGGTGAAGCAGGGTCGGTGCGAAATCCAGGAAAGATACCATGGCATCGCATTCGGAGCCGTTCTTCATCGGCACAAGATGCTTCCAATTGTCAGGCACGTAGATTACCAGAGGGACATTGAGACCCATTTCGTTCATATAGGACTTGGTTCCCGGGAGGCAGCCTCCGTTGTCGCCCATAAAGAAGATGAAGGTGTCGTCAAGGAGGCCGTCAGCCTCAAGGTCAGCCACCATCTCGCCCAAGACATCGTCAATGCCCTTGATTGCGTCATAATGGCGGGCGTAGGTGTACCTGAAGAGTTCCGTGTCAGGATGCCACGGGTAGAGATGAGCCTGCTCCGGATTGTGCCAGGTCTTGAGCGTATCCATGTCAGCCTCAGGGAAATGCAGAGAGCTCTCGTGGCAGGAATTATTGGTGTAGCAATGGAAGAAAGGCGCTCCTTCCGGCCTCTGTCTCCATCCGTCAATGTCGGACTTCATTGCAGTCCAGGCTCCCTTCTCCATCTCGCAGTTGTAGTCTGTCTTGAAACCGTTGGAGGTGTAGTATCCTGCCTTGCGGAGATAATGCGGGAAGAGATGGACACCCTCCGGCAGGCTGACCTGGTTAATCTTCCTGTGCCAGGAAAGGCCCAATGAAGGAGCATAGCAGCCGGTGATGAGGGACGACCTCGCCGCCGAGCTGACCGGGGCGCAGCTGTAGGCATTGTTGTACGTGATGCCGTGAGCCGCAAGTCTCTCAAGATTAGGAGTTTGCGCAGCGTGGCCGTTGTACAGGGCGAAACTCTCCTTCGCCAGGTCCTCCGCCATGAAGAACACGAAGTTAGGCTTGTCCTGAGCCTTCAGGGCCAATGCGGCAAGGGGCAGAAGTCCTGCCGCCGCAATTGTATTTCTCAATGTTGTTTTCATAGCAACGTCATTTGTCAGTCAATGTATCCCAATGATTGAAGGAACTTGATCGCAGTGTCCAGTGTCTGTCTGTAGTAGCCTTCCTGATGGTAGAACCCGTGGCCTACACCCTCATAGAGATGGAGTTCACAGCGGCTTCCCACCTCATCCATCCTGGCCTTGTAGGCCTCTGAGGTCGAAACCGGGATGAGATGGTCCTTGGTACCGACCATTATCAATGTCGGAGGAGTCCCTGCGGTGATATTGTGATAAGGTGAGAATTGCGGGAAACGGCTGCTGATTCTCGTGTAGCCGTATCCTTCAGGAGTCGGTGCATTGTTGAACACCGGGTTGAACAGGACAAGCGCATTAGGCTTAGGGGACACTTTCAGGTCATCAGAAGGCGAGTCAAATCCCTCGACCAATGCCGTTGCTGCGGCGAGATGCCCGCCTGCGGAACCTCCCGATGCGGCTATCCTGTCAGGGTCAATGCGGAGTTCTGCGGCGTGTGAACGCACGTATCTCATTACGGACTTGGCATCCTCGACAGAGGCGAAAGGATCCGTTCCGAATCTCTTGAAGACCCGGTAGTCTGCCAGGATGCATACCATCCCGCGGTCCGCTATCTCACGTGCCCTGGATGCAAACTGATGTACTGTGCCACTGCGCCATCCGCCGCCGAAGAAGAATACTATGGCCGGAAGTCCAGTACCCTTGCGTGGCACAATGTCGTGAGGATAAAGGACATAGAAATTGAGGTCAGGGTCGGTCCTGTAGGTCTTGCTGATTGTGGCCTCCGGGTCAAAGTCCCAAGTCGTGCGAATGTCCAGGTCAATGCCTTTTTCAATGCCCAGTTCCGGAACTTTGAAGGTCACTCTGGCATTGCCCCCGGGCTTGTCTGTGCGGACGTATGCAAGGATCTGGCCCTTGTAGGCATGAAGTTCATTGCCGAGAAACGAGCCGGTGTATTGAGGGTCAGCATTTTCCATCCTCATGAAGGAGCAGTCCCCGCTGGTCTCGCAGATAACTCTGTGACGGGCATCGCGGACTCTGGCACCATTGTCATCAACTATTTCCATTCTCACGAGGGCAATTCGGCCGGCACCTTCGAGGATATCCTTGTCAGCCTTGACCTTGAGACCTGCCGGGGAACCGTAAGTCCTGAGCCTTGCCTTGGAAACGGCTTCCCCGCCATTGAGGCCATAGACGGTCAGTTCACCTTCCTCGTAGTCCACATCCCAGAGGAGGGCATTGGAATCAGAGTCCTTGCGCGGTTTCCCGGTGATTTTCCTGCCATTGAGTTCAAGTTCTGCCGACTCGCAGTTGGTGAATACGGCCACGGTGACCTTCTCCCCTTTCTTGTAGTTCCACTTGTCCTCAGCGTCAATGAAGGAAGTCTTGGCATTGACCTTGTCTGACGGCATTGTCCCGGCATAGACCATAGGCTTGTTGCTCCACAATGACTGCCTGTACCAGCCCCGCGGCTTCTTTTCCCCGTTGAGGCCAATGAGACCGCTCACAAAGCCGCGTGAAGGGAAGCGTCCGGCCTCGCCGAGGTAGTCGATACCTGTCCAGAGGAACTGTCCGCAGATATGGTCATTGTCCCTGACGGCGAGCCAGGCGGCGTAGTCGTGCCTGTTTTCACTGCCGTAGATAACCCTTTCCGGATACTTGATATGGTCTGTGATGTATCTGTGTTCGGTGTAGTTGTAGCCGGTAACGTCGAGGGCACCCGGATAGTCAGTGTGGTTAGACATCACGACTCCTGCCATTGCCCCGGTCACGACGCGGGATGTGTCTATGGACTTGACAATGGGAACGAGCCGTTTGGCGATGTCCCCAATCCGGGAAGCCGCAGGTCTGTCCGGCTGATAGCCCGGCACGGTTTTCTGGGTTATCCCTTCGTAGTCCAAAATCGGGTGGGAATAAGGGTCATTCGGATAATCAACCTCATTGCCGATGCTCCACATTATGATGGAAGGGTGATTCTTGTCGCGCTCGACCATTGACCTGAGATCGGTCTCGGCCCATTCATTGAAATACTCCGAATATCCCTGATAACCAGGATGGTCGCCAACATTCCAGCCCTCAATCCATTTGCGCTTCGGGAACTCCCATTCGTCGAAGCATTCGTCCATCACGAGGAAGCCCATCTGGTCGCAGAGGTCGTAGAGAGTCTCAGCCTGCGGATTGTGGCTCATCCTTATCGCATTGCAACCGATTTCCCTGAGGGTCTTGAGACGGCTTCTCCAGACGTCTTCCGGAACCACTGCTCCAAGGGAACCAGCATCGTGATGGAGGCATACTCCCTTGAGTTTCAGATTCTTGCCATTGAGGAAGAAGCCCTTGTCCGGGTCGAAACGGGTGGTCCTGATGCCCACATTGACCTTGGCTCCGTCAATCTTGTTCCCCTTGGCATCGAGGATGAGGGTTTCAAGTTCATACAGGTTCGGGGAGTCCACGCTCCAGAGTTCAGGATGTCCCACGACAAGGGTATTTTCCACCTTCCAGGACTGCCCTGCCGGCAGGCCAAGAGGTTCGGCCGACTCGGCAATAAGGGACTCATTTCTCCGGAGCCGGTTCACGACTTTCACGGAAGCCGGTTTCTTGCTGTCATTGACCACATTCACGCTGACACCAATGAGGGCGCTTCCGTCCTCCCTGACTTCGAGGGTGCGGGCGAAGACTCCCCAGTTGCCGATATGTGCCTGGGCTGATGAAACCAGGTAAACGTCCCTGTAGATGCCTGAGCCTGTGTACCATCTGGAGTCGGCATCCTTGGTGTGGTCCACTTTGACGGCTATGACATTGTCCTTGCCAGGACGAAGTTTTCCAGTCACATCGTAAATAAATGACACATAGCCATTTGGCCTATATCCGACGTGTTCGCCGTTGACCCAGACCTCGCTGTTGTTATAGACGCCTTCAAAATAAAGGTAGAGCCTGCGGCCTTTTTCGGAGGCCGGGACAAAGAGGTTCTTCCTGTACCAGCCCTCGCCGCCGGGCAGATAGCCGGTACAGCTTGAGTACTTCTTGTCCATCGGGAACTCGACGCTCCAGTCGTGAGGCAGGTCAAGTTTTCTCCATCCGCTGTCATCATAGTTCACCGCACTGCAGTCCTCGCCTGGATTGAGTGCGAACCTCCAGCCGTCATTGATTTTCTCCGGATGGCCGAAGGTTATCTGGGCATGGAGGGAGAATGCGGACAGGCAGGCCGCTAGCAGGATTGTCAGAATTATCTTCTTCATTTTCAATGATTTATTACTTCACAATAGGGAGTGGGACCTCATTGGCCTCAATCCAGTTCAGCATTTCCTTGAGGAGTTCATCCCTCTTCTGCGGCATCTCGTTCGCAAGGTTGTGCTTCTCGGAGATGTCGTCGGCTATATTGTAGAGTTCGACGCTGTTGTTGGTGGCACGCTTGTCCCAGCCACCGTCCAGAAGCCATTCCTCATAGAAGAGGTGGAGTTTCCAGTCACCTTTGCGGAGGACAGTGGCCGGACGGAGACGGAAGTCCTTGTCACGGCCTCCCGGACAAGGCTTGTCAAGATAGCCGGGGAAATGCCAATAGAGGGCAGGACGCTCCTTGACCTTGCTCTTGCCTGCGGCAATATCCTTGAGGGAAATGCCGTCCAGAAGTTTGTCCTTCGGAGGCTTGACACCGGCGTACGCCAATGCGGTAGGATAGATATCCACATTGGCAACAGGCAGTTCAGTCTCTCCCGGCACCACCAGCTTCGTGTTGTGGATAAAGAACGGAACCCTGATTCCACCCTCATAGAGAGTACCCTTGAAAGCCCTGAGAGGGGCCTGGGAGGTCTGGTTCACGCCGCCGTTGTCAGAGGTGAAGATGATGACGGTCTCATCGTCCACGCCCAGGTCACGAATCTTGGTAAGTATCTGGTCTATAGCGTCATCCATATCCCTGATCATCGCGGCATAGAGAGCCTTGTCGTGCTGTTTCCCGGCAGGCTTGGCCTCGAAATAGTCAATGTATTTCTGCGTGGCCTGCCACTGGGTGTGGACTGCGTGGAAGGATACGTAGGCGAAGAACGGCTGGCCTGCGGCCACGGACTCCTCCATAAAGCCGTTGATGGCCTTTACTTCCTTGAACATTGTCTTCGGGTCGCCGGACAGGCGGAACTCCTCGGCGGACTGCGCCTTGTCCACTGCGGTAAAGTCAAATCCCTGGACATCAGGAGAATGCTGGCTGTCACCCAGATGCCATTTGCCCACCATTCCGGTACGGTATCCGGCATCACGCATCGCCTCGGCTATGGTATAGCAGGAGAGGTCGAGGTTACCGTTGTTCGGGAACGGCTCCAGGCGCATCAGGTCCTTCGGGC
This sequence comes from Candidatus Cryptobacteroides sp., assembly GCA_051870395.1. Classification (GTDB taxonomy): domain Bacteria; phylum Bacteroidota; class Bacteroidia; order Bacteroidales; family UBA932; genus Cryptobacteroides. The sequence continues at coordinate 8,021 of JBJEBV010000140.1, forward strand.
CTCTCTTGGTATTGAACACGGCGAAGACTCCGTGCCTCGGAGTGAACTGACCGGATATGAGGCAGGCACGGCTCGGCGCACTGTTTCCGGCGCAGGCATAGCCCTGATTGAACTTCATTGACTGTGCGGCGAGAGAGTCGATTACCGGAGTCTCATAGAAATCGCTTCCGGTATATCCTGTATCCTTGTAGCCCATATCATCGACGAGGATGAGGACGACATTCGGCTTGGAGGCGTTCTTGCCGGACGGGTGTGCTGCCAGGGCGGGAGTACCGGCAACTGCGGCACCCGCGATGGTCAGCAGGAATGTTTCTCTTGTTTTCATAGTATGCTAAATTTCTGTTGTTTCGTCTTTCCTGTGAATTGATATATACTTGCTCGGGGTCATCCCGAACTCCTTCTTGAAGCAGATGGAGAAATATTTGGCATCCGAGAAGCCCACCATATAGGCTACCTCTGCGACACTGCTGCTCTTCTCGAGAAGAAGCCTGCAGGCGTATTTGAACCTGATATTCCTGATGAATTCTTTCGGGGACATCCCGGTCAAGCCCTTAATCTTGCGGTACAATGTCGAGTTGGACATATTCATCGCCTGATTGAAGTCATTGATATTGAACTCCGTTTCCGATATGTGAGACTCAATGATATTGACGGCCCTGTCAATGAACTGGCGGTCAAGATCTGTGCTGATTATTCCTCCGGTGTCGAGAGTCTGCTCCTGCCGGAAGTTGTCGAATATCTTCTTCCTGTTCTGTATCAGGCCGTCCACCTGGGCAATGAGCACGTTCATGTCGAAAGGCTTGGCAATGTAGGCGTCAGCTCCCGCCTCGAAGGATTCCATCTTGGCCTCCGCAGCAGTCCTGGCGCTTAGGACAATTACCGGGAGATGCGAGTATGACAGATCGGAGCGGATAGCGCGGCACAAATCAGCCCCGTCCATCTCCGGCATAAGCAAGTCCGTAATAACGATATCCACAGGGCATTCCCCGAGGACCTCGAGAGCCTCCTTGCCGTTTTTGGCAGTGAAGACATTGTATTTGCCGGACAATATCCGCTTCATCATGTAGAGGAGTTCCTCATTGTCCTCGACCACCAGCACGGAATTCTTGTCCCCGGATACCGCCTCATCTCCCTGGGATATTGTCACCTTTGCATCATCCAGTATGACCTCTGTCTGTATCTGGTCATCGGAATAGGCCGATCTGTCAACCGGGATACGCACCTGGAACTCAGTACCTTCTCCCTCTATGCTATCCACTCTTATCGTCCCCTTGTGCAGGTCCACAAGATCCTTTGTCAAGGATAGTCCTATGCCGGTACCGGTGGTGTTGTACTCTCTGTAATCCCCCTCGTAGAACCGCTTGAACAGGCCAGCCTGCTTCTTGCTGCTGATGCCGTATCCGGTATCTTTTACTGAAATGATGACATAGTGGGCCGGAGCCTCCTCCGTCTTGACGCTTACGCTGACGCTACCTCCGGGCCGGTTGTACTTGTATGCGTTAGATAATAGATTGTACAGGATTTTGTCAAGTTTATCCCTGTCAATGTAACCTTCAAAATGCTCTGTATCAGAGGAGAACAGCATATTGACATTCTTCCCGGAGTCAATGAGAGGAGCGAAGTTCTCATCGCAGATTTTCTTCACGAAGGACACAATGTCAGTATTGGCAACCTTGAGCCTGAGATTGGAAGACTCCGCCTTGCGGAACTCCATGATCTGCTGGAGAAGGCGTTTGAGACGGTCCAGATTGGACCTGAGAATGCGGCTCAATGAGGGATCGTCGTGGTTTTCAAGCAGTTTCTCTATGGAGACCGACATTACCGTGAGCGGAGTGAAGAGTTCGTGGGAGACATTGGTGAAGAAGACGAGCTTCGCATTGTTGACCTCCTCGGACTTGAGACGTTCCATCTGCTCTATGCGGAGACGGTGGCGCAGTCTCACACGGTGAACTATGGAGTATATGACAATGAATGCAATGGCCAGTCCTGCAAGCACATAGAGCAATATTGCCCACCATGAGAAGAATGGAGCCGGCGTCACCCTGATATGGAGCGGATCCGAGATTATCCACTCCCCGGACGAGCAACTGGCCTTGACAGAGAAGATATAGCGTCCCGGGGAAAGGTTGCTGTAGATTACAGTCCTGTTGGCGGATGTGGTATAATGCCAGTCCTTGTCAATGCCTGACATTCTGTATGCGTACCTGATGAAATCGCTGTTGGCGAAGTCAGGAGAGGCGAATGTCACGGCCAGGCTCTTGTCCTTCCAGTCGAGGTTCAGTGACCCTGTGTATGGCGGCATTGCACGGGACTCACTGTGTGAAGCCACCCCAGTCTGCGGATTGCCGTATATCTGGATGTCGGTTATCATTGGCTTGGCGGCGGCTCTCCTTTCCGGAAGCGAATTGATACTGAAGAATGACATTCCCTCGTACGCCCCGTAGATGATGCGGCGGCCGTCAGTCCAGACTGAATTGGGCAGGAAGGAGAGATTGCCAAGTCCGTCAGCTGCTCCGTAGTTTATGACTTCCCGACCGGGCGAGTCATATTTGCAGCAAGTGAACCCGTTGGAGGACGAGAGCCATAGATTTCCGCTGTTGTCTTCCGTTATGGAGCATATCTCATCGGAAAGAAAGAGATTCATATTATCAATGATGCGGAACTTGTCAGACTCTTTATCGTAGAGGCTCAGTCCGCCACCCTTGGTACCGGCCCAGATACAGCCTTTGCGGTCCTGGAATATGCATAGGGAGTTATTGTTGTTCAAGCCTCCGTTCTCAACGCAGTATTTCCGGGGGGCCGGTTTTCTCCCGGTTTCAACATTGACCTTGAGAATGCCGAATTCCGATGTCCCTATCCAAAGGTTTCCGTCAAGGTCCGGACAGATGCACGATACAGTGGCATAACCGAGTTCCCGGTTGATGTCCTCGGGTTCCTCCTTGACGTATTTGCCCGTCTCAGGGACCGGACGCACGGCCACAATCCCGGATCTGGTCCCCACCCAGATAGTCTCTGACATATCGACGGCGGCTGTCGTAGTGGTAAGGTTGCGCACGCCGGGCAGGTTGGTCCTGATATGTTCCGTGGCAATGATGTTCCTGCCGCTGAAGGTAATCTTGAAAACGCCGTCGTAGCGGGTCGCGGCAATCATTGCATTCTTCTTTTCTAGCGGAATGAAGGCGACACCCGCATTGCATCCGGGATTGATTCGTTCAAGAAGAGGATCGTTCATGACTTTGCCGCTGTTCTCGTCGTACCTGATGATGCCCTGGCCGCTTACTCCTAGCCAGATTATTCCGTCAGGCTGCCTGTAAACCGCCATTATAGTACTGGAACTCAGCCCCAGACGTCTCAGGTCCAATTCATCGACACCTGAATCGGTAGCCTTCATCAGCAAGGTTCCCCTGCCGTAATCGGACAACCAGACATTGCCGTAACTGTCCCTGAAGACGGCTTTGACTTCATTTATGCGGGAGGTCGTCCTTTCATCCGACATCCTGTACCCGTGCTCGACAAACTGGTCTCCTGATATGCTGAAGATTCTGATTCCGCGTGGAGAACCTGCATAGATATAACCTCTGGAGTCGGTTTCTACGCTGTAAACGATGTTCCAGTCGAGATGGTGAGGCCGGCTTTCGCTTATGGCATACGAGACCAGGGAGGGCGAGCCGGAGAACGAATGCCGCAGGCACATCAGGCCCTTGCCCCAGGTCCCAATCAGGAGGTCCCCGTCGGCAGTCTCTGCGAAGTCATTGACGGTAAGTGCATTATCAATATCCTGATGCGCATATGGTCTTATGGTGTCCGAGCCGTTGGGAATCTGGTAAATACCCTTGCCCCAGGCTCCAATCCAGACATTGCCGTACCTGTCCTTGTATAATGTCCTTATGTTGCCCAGCCTTTCGTCACCGGCTACTTTCACCCTTTCGACCGCACCGGTCTCCTCATCGTATGAGAACACGCCGGAGAACCCTGCGGCAAGAATCTTCCCCGGTCCGGCCACCAGGACTGTCTTGAGGGAGGCGGCATCCAGAAGGCTGTCCTGCACAGCCGTGCAAAGCCGGGTTTCCTGATTGAAACATTCGAGGCCCTTCGGGGTTACGAGCCATATTTTGGCCCCGTCAACGGCAATGTCCATTATGGTGTTGCTCCTGAAGAAATCTGGAGCGTCATAACTTGCCCTGAAGGAGCTAAAGTCATAGCCGTCGAATCTGGCAAGGCCGTTGGTGGTAGCCATCCACACGAAGCCACGGTCATCCTGGATGAAGGAATTGACCTCGTTGGAAGGCAGCCCGGTCTGTACATCATACCGTCTTTCCTTGAGGTCAATGACTTCTCCCGCCGTTATCCTCAGGGAGACGGCGGCAAGGACGGACAGCAAGGTGATGATGCGTCTGAATGTCATTTTCAGGGTCCTCGATTAAGTGTCATCAACTATTTATCAAATATAAGAATAAAAACCGCTGTTTCAGCGTGTCCCCACCCATTCTTCGCCTGTTGAAATGAATTCATCCCGATTTTGATTGATTTTTCCTATGTCGGCTAATATACTGCTCATCCTGTTCATCCATAGAATTAAAAGAACTATATTTGTGCTAATAAAACTTGATTTATATGGAAATACCTCAGGGAAACAGCAGAGAAGAAGTCCGTCAGCGTGACAGAGCCATCAAGGACTTCTATGCAGGGTGGATAGCAGAAAACCCTGAAAAGAAAATCTGGAATATTGATTTGAAAGACTACATCCACGTAAAGTATCTCTCAATCACGGAAACAGCAGAAAAAGCTGCAAGACAATATGAATCGACGTTGGCTGTCTTGCGATTATCCGAAGTGCTGGCTAAATCCAAGAAAATAGCAGAAGTGCCTCCAAAGAAAGGAACCAAAAACCAGAATCCTTTCGTAAAAATGTATATTATGCAACTGGATAATATCAAGATGACGGTGGGCCTTCAAAAGTCCACGGGAGATAAAGTACAGTATTGCATCACTGCGATATAAGAGTTACCTGTCAATCGGATAGCTATCGGACTTTGACTTCTTTTGCAGTCTCATCCTCACCCAAAGGCCTTGTATCGGGTTTCTATCCGTCAGGCCAGATGTTTGCCTCCGGCTTGCTTCATTTTCCGCCTCACGGAGGACACTCTTGCCTTTGGCTGTAACCTTCCCACTATCAAGGCGGTTTGAGGACTTTCACCCGTTAGAGTACGTTCGTGCTAGACGAACAAAAAAGAGAGTGACTTCCAGTCACCCTCTATATTTCGGGGCTCGAAACCGGCAAGCCGGAAAGGGTTGTCATCCCTTACGCGAAATCCCCTCGACAACGCAAAGGTAAGAGTATTTTTTAATTCCGCAAAATTTTGCAGGTGAAAGATATTCATCCCATTTTTGATTGATTATTCCTATGTCGGCGAAGACGGGCATCGCTATATTTGCATTGAGGAATCCGGAATGCGGGTTCCTTGTAAAAACCACATTGAAATGAACAGAACTTATCGGAAACACTTCATCTCCACCGCCTGTCTGGCGGCGACCGGGGCGGCGTGCCTCGCCCAGGAAAGGCCCAACATTCTATGGCTGACATTCGAGGATACAAGCCAATATGAATTTGCCTCCTACGGCAACCCGGATGTAAGGACTCCGATTACGGACTCCCTGGCTTCGGTCGGGCTCCGTTTCGTAAACGCATATTCCTGCGGGCCTCAGAGTTCACCGGCCAGGTCTACATTGATAACCGGGTGCTATTCAACAACATACGCAATGGATTGGCACAGATCGAGGGTCAGGACTCCGGAAGACATCTTCTTCCCCCAGATTCTCCGTGACGCAGGCTATTACTGCACCAACAACCAGAAAACCGACTACAATACGAAACTGGACAATACTTCCTGCTGGGATGAATGCGATGACAAAGCTACATACAACAGTCCGAACAGAAAGGAAGGACAGCCTTTCTTCGCCGTCTTCAACAGCGGGCTCACTCACATGAGCCGCCTGACATCCGCACACATTGAAGGCAGGCGTGATTTCGCAGCAGAGGAACTGGACCCTGCAGGGCTTGCCCTTCCGCCACACGTCCCGGACGAGGTGGAGGTGAGGTCAGACTACGCCTTCCATCTTGAAGGGGTGCAGGACGTGGACACATGGGTAGGAATCTTCCTCAAAGACCTGAAGAACAAGGGCTTGGATGACAATACAATAGTATTTGTATTCAGCGACCACGGCGGATGCCTGCCAAGGGGAAAGGCATTCTCGTACGAGTCCAGTTTCAGAGTCCCGATGTTCGTTTACATTCCTGACAGGTGGAAGGCGCTCTCGGACGAGAAGCGGGGAAAGGCCTGCGAGCGTCTGGTAAGTTTCTGCGACCTTGGCCCGACAGTACTCAGCATTGCGGGTATCAGACCGCCTGAAAGAATGCAGGGCAAGGCCTTCATGGGCGAGTTCGAGGCACCCGCAAGGACACGCCAGATAGGTTATATGACCAACAGGACCATCCACTTCGCCCCATCAAGAAGCATAAGCGACGGCAGGTACAAGTACATCAGGAACTACATTCCTTACAAGATGGATGCGCTGTACAACTATTTCCAATGGCAGATGCCCGCAAATCTGGCCTGGGACAGGGCATGGCAGGAAGGACGGCTGCGGCCTGAGCATCTCGGCTATTTCCAGGCTTCAGGGGCCGAGGAATTCTACGACCTCAAGAACGACCCTTATGAACTGAACAATCTCATCGGCAACAAGAAGTACAGGAAGATTGCTGATGGGTTACGCCAGGAATTGTCGGAGCATCTGCGCAGCTTAATGGACATCGGACTTCTGCCCGTGACAGCACGTGAGGGCGAGGCGCCTTACGACAGGGTCAGGAAGGAGGGATATGACAATGACCTATTCTATTCGCTCGCAGAACTGACCGCAACCGTGACTGCCGGTGATATTTCCCATTTGATTTCAATAATCAACGGGAGCCATCCTCAGGAGATGAAGTTCTGGGCTGTGGTCAATCTGGCCGTGCTGTCCAGGGAGAGCAGATTGCCGTCAGAGGCATTGTCCGCATTGGAATCAATGCTTTCCTGCGGAGACTATATGACAGAGCAGGAGGCCGCATACGCCCTCTGCCATACCTCCAGGCCTGAAGCGGGTATAGATTACCTCGCCGCCCATCCGGAGATGACTTCAGCATTGGAACTACTGGCCCTTGAGCCTGATATGAGGTTCTGCTTCAATGATAAGGTAATGTCAATGCTCAACACCGAGTCACAGACCTACGAGGCCAAGAAATGGAACAACAAGATGCCGAACGGTGGTGCTGGAGTCAATGCCAGGAAGGTGCTGGTAAATCTGGGCCTCATCAATGCGATGGACCTCTACGGGCCGAACGTCCACAAGGCAGGCGAAGCCGTCAACAAAAAGGTACGGGCTCTCAAACCCGTACCTGTGAACTGATGATGCTTCCAAAGACAGTTATTTCGCCGGGAAGAAGTATTCTTTCAGGACCTTGCCGTCGGAGTCGATGCGCTTTGCGGATATTCCTTCGGAGGTTACGTGGAAATTATGTTTCTCATTGTAGCCGTTTATGAGGACAGGGAAGGAGCAGCCTCGTTTCCCGGCCTCGGAGAAGGAGTATTTGTGGACGTGGCCGCTGAGCATTATATCTACGCCCGCCTCCTCAAGAACAGGAATTATAAGCCGGTTCAGTTCAATGTTGCCGTGCCAGCCTCCGACTGATGACGGGACGTGCAGGACTGCAATTTTCACAGGCGCAGTCTTGAAATCATCCGACTCGACGATGTTTGCGAGCCACTCGGCCTCAACCTCACGGTACGCATCGCTCTGCATCAAGCCTGAGTAACTGATGTCACTGTCCGGCTTGTCCTCGCCACAATCGAGAATCAGAATCGCCGCAGGACCCTGTCTCACAAGATAGTAAGGCAGGCCGTTAGAAGAAGGGAAATAGTCCATGAACCGATAGGAGAACCAACCCCGGTTCTCGTGATTGCCCCTGGCGTGGAAGAACGGCACGTAGGAGGCGAAAAGCTCGGCAGCGGAGGAAAGATAGCCCTTCAGAATCTGGTCCTCGCGGTCCATGGCGGAAAGCATATCGCCATTGAAAATGACGAAGTCCAGGCTGTCTTTGCGGACATCCGCAATAAGGCATCTGAAGAGCGAGTCCCTGCCGTGGATATCATTGACAATGGTGAAGTCACAGCTCTCGGCGGCCTTGTCCAATGTCCTGACCTCGTATGGCTTCTGGCGGAAAGGGTCATTGCCGGAAGGTATGCCGAAATACACCTTCTTCTCCCCCACCTTGCTGAGCAGGGCCTGCTGCATCACCCTGTACCTGTAAACTGTTCCTTTCTCAAGCCCGCTCACAGTAACCTTGTGAAGTTTGCCTACAGGACGCTTGCCCAGTATGGTCTCATAATATTTCGGCCTGTCACAAGCGAAGAAATGCGAACCGTCATCCGGGGCTATCTCAACCCAGGCGGCAGCATCCACGTCAGTCATCCACACGACGGTGAAACTGGTCTCCGTAATAGCCTGAAGATAAGGTCCTACAACAATGTCTGCACTGAGTTTGGGCTGTTCCTGGGCCCCTGCTGCAAATATTGCCAAAGCAAGAATAGCAGCCAAAACTAACCTTTTCATCTCAATCTGATTTCAATCAATGTGAATGTACCCGGGTCAATGTCAACCGTATAGACATCCTCTGCCTTCTTTATTTCCCGAACCTCCGGCACCACATCCATCTTCTCCACATCAGAAATATAGTTAAGTGCGGAAATGGAGGCCGTACGTGCTCCTGGGCTGAAAGTCAATGTCCTGGACTCCTTGAGGCGACGGCCTGAAATGACCACCGTCATATCCTTCCCATCCACGGAGGCGTAGGCGAACACATCCTCAGGAGACTTGCACTTGACCATGTTTCCCCTAACATTCTCCTGGAGCATCTTCATAACCGTCCACGGGTACTGGCGGGCCTTCGAGTCCATTCCCAGCATGTTCCGGTTGTTGGTCGGCTTGCTGCTTCCTCCAATCCTAAGCGGCCAGAAGCAGGCCATATCCACTCCTGCATTCAGAAAACGGCCAAGAGACTCGGCGAATCCGGACATCCTGAGGTCAGGCTCCGGAGTGTTGCAGTTGTACTCGGAAAGGCAGACCAGATAGTCCTTGTCCGGCTTCATTTCCTTGAGATACGCCTTCAACTCCTTGATTTTCTTGTCAATATGCTTGAGAACATTGTCGTGGTAATACCAGTGTACGGAAACCATGTCAATATTGTCCCCGCATTCGGTGATGAGGTCGTGCCACCATTTGTTTTCCCCGGTGGTCCAGGGCTTGGTCACAAGTGCATCGGTCCTGTCCTTGAAAGCCTTGTAGTCGGTCTCGGTGCGAAGTCCGAGGTATTCCTGCCTGATGCCCTCCCAGAGCGAGCTGTCAGTGCGCTCCTTGTTGCCGGTCATCTCGATGTCCCAGCCACCGTTGACACTGAGGATAATGTCCGGGTCCTCGGCCTTCATTGCCTTGGCATAGACATTGGCAAGAGTACCGTACTCCCGGGCCGTCATCACCGTGTGCCAATAGGTCTCGTTGCCGATCTCCCAATATTTGACCTTGTATCCCTTCTCCTTGCAGTAGCGTACCCACTCGGCAGCCTCCCTGGCTCCTCCCTCGATATCCCGCTTGAGATACCAGGACTGGGTATTGACAACGAGAAGAGGTTCCGCACCCACCCGACCGCAGAATGCCATGAACTCGTCGAAGTCACTCTCGGTTCCGCCTTCCTCGTACGGGAACATGGCTGTGTTGTCCAATGTATTGGTGCGCCAATGGAAATTGTCCGCAACTGTACCTCCCGGATACCTCAACATTGTGCAGGGCAACTCCTTCAGGGATTTTTCAATGCTTCCATCCGCAAGGGCTGCGTCATCCTCAATCCAGAAAAGAAAGTTCGTACCCCAGAAAAGCGGGTTCACCTCCGCCACGGATTTGTCCGGACGAACGACGATGTCGGCATCATCCTGCGCTCCCTTGCAGGACACAAGCCCGGCTACGGACAGGATTGCCGCCAAAATGATTCTGTTGATTCCCATAGTCTGTAAAGTTTTCGCTAATTTACTCAAAAAGAAGGTTATTGCATATCATTTGAACCGCTTGAAAAGAAAACGGCAGCTTTTTGAATGTTTTTCAAACCTGTATCAGGATTTCTATAGGTATATTTGCGTTACACATATTCATCAATGCCGACTATGAAACCAACCGTGAAATTTTACGTCAATTGTCTTGCAGCCGCACTGACTGCGGCCAGTTGTTCCCAGGCTGAGGTCAATGCGCCTGAAGCCATGCTGACGAAGAAAGACACCGTCGAGCTCAACGTGACCGGAAAGGACATCCCCGCAGTCGTATGGCAGGAGGGAGACGAAATATCCATCTTCTCATCCGCTGACACCAAATCCAACAGAAAATTCGTGGTAGCCGCAAAGGACGGGGAGACCGCCACATTCTCGGGACTCGGAGTGAAAGGAGGCATCTTGTGCGGTGTCTATCCTTACAATGAGATGAATGCCATGTTCCTGGACGGAGACATGATGACATTGACCGGAGTGCTTCCTTCAACACAGAGAGCCGGGGAACCGTCTGCGGTATATGTAGCTGTCTCCGATGACGGCAACCTGGTATTCCAACCTGCATGCGCAACTGTCAGAGTCACGCTCAAGGCGGACGGAAGCATGGAGGAAATCAGTTCAGTGTCCGTGTCTGCCAACGGACAGGAAAATCTTTCCGGCCCGGCAAGAATCATGGCTTTCAACGGAGGAGACCCTGTGATGCTGGCCTCTGCATCGAAGGAGGGCAATGCAGCCACCCTAACCGGTGAATGGACCATTGGCAATGAACCTGTCATACTGGATATCAACGTGATACCGGGGACAATGTCGGAGGGATATTCAATTTCTGTGACCAAGAGCGACGGCATCAAGTCCGAGAAGAAGTTCAGCGACAAAGTGACCTTCAGGTCCGGGTCAGTGACCGCACTTTCTGACTTCATCTTCGAGGGGCCGAAATACTTCTTTACCTACACTGCCGATGAGAAACTCGACCTTGCCGGTTACAAGCACGAATTCAACGATGGTACCGGAAAGGTCTATCTGAATACTCCGGAGATCCCGGCCAGCCTGCTCACGGGAAACACAGTCATCAAGGGTGTCCACATCCCCGCTGACATCGAAACCATCGGCAATCAGGCGTTCGACAACTGCACGGCATTGGCCTCGCTCACCTTCGAGGAAGGCTCCGTCCTGACCTCAATCGGCAGCCAGGCATTCCGCAAGACCGCAGTCAAGACTGTCAACTTCCCGAAGAGCCTCAATGTACTCGGGGTGCAGTCCTTCAACAATGCCGCATCACTCGTGACCGTAACCTTCCCGGACGACTCTAATCTCGAGACTATTTCACAGGGCGTGTTCAATGGTGCCGTGTCCCTCAAGGATGTCGTAATCCCGGCTTCGGTCAAATCTCTGGACAAGGCCTTCAACACCAAGTTCACTACGAAGTTGACAATCACCTTCAAGGGTGTGACGCCTCCTACCCTCGCAGCCGCAACAGGAATATTCAACCTTTCCTATCTCAATGCCATCTACGTGCCTGCAGAAAGCGTGGATGCGTACAAGGCAGCCTGGGGGACGTATGCTAAGTATATCAAGGCTATTGAGTAATCAACTCTCTCCACGCGCTTCGCTTGGTCGAGATGGCATAAGTAGACTCGCTTGGTCGAGATGACAAAAAAGGGGACCTGCCGGTCCCCTTTTTATCGTATATGTGAGTATCACTACCACTCTTCGAAGACAAGGTCCTTCAACGGATCCTGACGTCTGTGAAGTTCCTCATTCACCTGATATCTAATACCGGCTTTCTCATAGACGTATGACAAGGTTATGACCATTCTGTCCCCGGAATCATCCCAGGTACCGCTGCCTTCCGAAATGGCAATGCCGCCTGAGGCCGTTGATGGAGTTACCGTGCCGTCCTCGTCGAAAGTCAGTTGGACCTTCTCGTCCGTCGCTGTAGTATTGGCCACTCCGGTACGGACGCTTACATAGCGGGAACTGGTCGAAACCGCCCTGGCGACATTTGTGGACAGGTCAGGTTTCGAATAGGTCACTGTACCTGAAAGGCTTCCGTCTTCACCCAGGATAGATACCGTACCCTTCACGTAATACGTCCCCTGCCATTTGTTCACATATTTCACAGCCACAATAGAGGTGGTCTTGCCCTCAAGCAGGGAATCTGCCGAGCTGGAAACGATTCTGAACGGAATGGCATAGTGCTCCCCGGCTGCCTCCGGGTCATTGTAGAACTCATCCGTGAACGAAATGGCCACGTCCGCAATCGGCAGATTGACATTGGAGATACTCATCCTGCCCGGGTCCGCAAGCGCATAATAATTCTCCGGCATCATTGTCAAAGCTGTCCCGTCAAGGAGTTCAGGATCAATGACAAAGTCGGCGTAATCATTATTGTCAACTTCCCGGCGGCCGCCGATAGTGACACCGACCCTGATTGTCATATCCCTGTCGGCAATCACCGTCCTGAGCGGCTTCTGGGATGCGAAATACGCCGCCGTGTAATTATAGTCGTCGAGGAAGTCCTCATAGCAGGATGTCATCGTCAATGCAGACATGAGGATGACAGCTGCCGGATAAAAAATCTTCTTTCCCATATCAATTCTGTTCTTCATCATTTCCAACCAAGATTATTGACCATATCAGGATTCTTCACGCACTCATCGTAAGGAAGCGGTGAATAATAGTACCTTACATCATTGAACTTCCTCTCTGCCACCACCTTGTCCGTGTAGGTGAGTTTGCCGTCATTCAGGGACACCTCCACTCCTCTGGCCGGCTCCGCAAGAGGCAGGAGACAACGCCTGAGATCATACCAGCGGTGGTTCTCGAATGCGAGTTCCAGCCTTCTCTCATTCTGGATGAGGGTTCTGAACGCATCCTTTCCCTCAGCTGCGACCTTGTCAAGATATCCGGTGTCTGTAATTCCTCCCGAACGCTCCCTAATCATCCTAACTACTTCGTAAGCCGAATACAGGCAGCCCGGTCCCTTGGCTGACGGTCCCCAGGCCTCGTTGGAAGCCTCGGCGAAATTGAGGAACACCTCAGCCCTGCGGAACTCAGGGTAATAATGCTGGGCATTGGAACTCTGGACAGGATTGAGTATCGAGGCGTTCACGGAGAGGAACTTGGCGAGATAATAACCTGATACAGAAGCATTTTGATTATAGTTAACACCATCTTTTCCGTCAACCATCACATTGATAGGCTCCCCGCTGTTGCCGAAGGAGGCACCGTGATGATAGACGTTCAGATAGAAGCGCCTGTCCCTGTTGGAATAAGGGTCGGACGGGTCGTATCCTGATTCAGGGTCGTCAACAGGATATCCATTGGCCATCGGGAATGCATCCACGAGGTTCTGTGAAGGCACCGTATTGGCATTCCCCCGGTAATATGGAGGGAAATGTCTGCTTTCCATATCCTTCGAATTGAAGAAGGTCCTGAAAAGGAATTCGGACGGGGTGACATTCCCGGCATCCGCCAGGTCTGAAGCGGTTATCGCATAGAATTCAGTCCCGAAGCCCGCTGTGCGGATCAACTCGTCCGCAACGAATGCGGCCCTCTCCCATCCTTCCGCATAGGTATCTTCATCCAGTACGGAGAATTCGCCCATGCCGTCAAGCCTGACCACATCGTCGTTCTGATATGCAGGGGAGGCTCCATAGAGGAGAACCCTGCTCTTGAGGGCTGCGGCAGTCAATGAGGTCGGAAGGCCGATATTGCTGGCCCCCAGCACCACGTCCGCACCTGAATATTCTACCGGGAGGTTCTCGATGGCAGTATCGCAGTCGGACACAATCTGGTCCACGCATTCCTGATAAGTATTTCTGGCAAACTTGGAGAAATCCTTTGCATCCTCTTCCGTAATAAACTGGACAGCAATCGGATAGCCCAATGCCTCACCCCCTTCGGTCTTGCCGCCGTACTGCCTGAGCAGACAGAATGCCCAGTATGCGCGAAGGAAATGAGCCTCGCCAAAGAGCCTTTTCTTGAAGGCAGCGTCCTGGTCTGCGTCCACCTTGTCGTAGAGGGTGTTCTCCGTGAGTCCCTTCTCCAGGAAAGTATTTATATACTGGAACTGGGTGAAACATTTCGACCAGTTCGAAAGAGGGTTGCTGATGGAGGACCAGTTTCCGGAAGTCAGTTTGTAGACCTCGGAATTGTATGAGTTCGTGAGAGCATTGTCGGTCGCCGCATCGAGGAAGTTGGACCCGTAGGAGTCCGGTCTGGTCGGCATTGAGGTATATGCCGAGTTCAGCACGCCCATCGCCATGTCGGAGATGCGCCATACATCCTCGTCAGACCACTGGTTGTTGGCCTTTTCCTTCCAGCCCTCAGCGCAGGATACAGCGGCCACAGCAGCCGAAGCAATAATTAATATTCTATGTATCTTGTTCATATCCAATTCTTTTAGAATGTTATAGAAGCACCTCCGGTAATGGTCTTGTAAACCGGGTAGTTGGAGACTCCCGCATTGACTGTCTCCGGGTCGAGATGCCTGTCGGCCGAGATGACGAAGAGATTGGTCCCCCGGACAAACAGCCTCAGTTTCTTGACGCCGGCCTTCAGGAAGTCAAAGGTGTAACTCAATTCAGCGTCCTTCAATCTGAAGAACGACGCATTCTGGAGCCAGAATGTGGAATTGACAAAGTTGCTGGCGGCGGACCTGGTGGTCAGGGAAGGGTACTTTCCGGAAGGATTGTTCTCCGGATGGTATCTTTCGAGGGCAATGACGGAGTACTTGTCCTCGCCGTCCATCTGCCAGAATGAATTATCATTCAGGCTCCATTTGCCGGTCTGGGCAGTTCCGCAGAGGAAGAGGTTCCAGCCCTTATACCCGATGTTCGCGTCAATGCCGGCCGTAAGCCTTGGGAAGCGGTTTCCAATCACCATTTTATCCCTCGCGTCAACGTGTCCGTCGCCGTTATTGTCAAGATAGGCGATGCTTCCGTTTCCATAGTCTCCGAAATGCTGAAGAGGATAGCCTTCGAGGGCGACGTCACGGCCGAAGAGACCTAGAGCCTCGTATCCGAAGATGGCATCTGTAGGCTGACCGACTGACAGAGTGGCCTTATCCGGATAGTTCACCTCGTTCCAGTAAAGGAGTTTGTTCTTGGTCCAGGTAGCATTGACGCCGACCTCGTAATGGAAATCCCCCACCCTGTCATTCCAGGAAATCCGTCCGTCTACGCCCCAGTTCCTCACTGAGCCTCCGTTCACAGCTGTCACGAAACCACCAAGCACACCGGCCAGGTCGGCAGTCTGGGCTGTGACAATGTTGTTTCTGGTCTCCCTGAAGCCATCCACCTCGACATTGAGGCGACGGCCGAGGAAAGAACCTTCAACTCCAATGTTCATCTCGGCTGAATATTCCCATTTCAAATCCTTGCCGAAACGGACGAATGAGGTCGTTCTCTCGACTGTGCCTTTGTTCTGCTCGCCGAGGGACATATTGCCGCCGTTGGACCAGGCGTTGTTGTAGAGCAGGTAGCCGGTGTTCCTGTCGAAGCCGAGGACTCCGTAACTGAGTCTCAGCTTGAGGAAATCAACTCCCCTCGCAGACTTCATGAACGGCTCGTTGGATATAATCCAGCCGGCTCCCACGGCATAGGAAAGGAAGTGACGGTTGCCCTTGGCATATCTTGCGCTGCCCATCAGCGCAGCTACCGCATTGACGCTGTACCGTTGCGCATAGTCATACTCAGCAGAGAGATGAAGGTTCTCGTTCTTATGGTCCTGACCGGAGCCGTTCACCTCATTGTGATAGAACTTGTATCCGAGCTGGGCTGTCAGGCCGTGCTTTCCGAACACCCTTGAATAGTCCACGCGGGCATCGAAGCCTAGGGTCTGGTTGAAGTTGTCGGAGGTCTTCTTCTGGTTGGACTCGAGAGACTGCTTGCGCATCTGGGTGAACTGCATTTCTTCCATATTGGTACCCGTGATGGCGTAAGTAGGATAGACATTGGTCTGGCCCTGGCCGAAGTAGCTGTAATTGTCGAACATGAGCGCAGCCCTGGCCTTGAGGCCCTTCACGAAGATGTCGAAGTCGAAGTCAAGGCCGAGATCGACCATGCTGGTGATATATCTTTCCGCATTGAATCCACCGTAGGCCATATCTGCGAGAAGGTTGGCGGAAGACTGCCTGCTGGCACCGAAGAACGGGACCCCGTCCTCGTTAGGGGCAAGGCCGATGTCCTCGGCCGCAATCATCAGCGGATATTCATTCGGCCGGTTGGAGGAAAGGGCGCTATACACCGAACTCATGTTCTTCTGTCCCCATTCCCTCACTTCAAGGCGGGCCGCAGCATCGGCGAACACATTGAGATAGTCCGTCACCTTCACGTCTATGTTGCCCCTGATATTGAAGCGGTCGAGGGAAGGAAGTTTGCCCACAGACTCAAAGCCGGTGCCTCGCTTGTAGTTGAGTATGAGGGAGTACCTGATTCTGTCGGTTCCTCCTGTCATGTCCACCATGAAGTTCTTGTAAGTGCTGGTATTCCTGGTGAAATAGTCATACCAGTCCACGTCCGGATAGAGCAGGTCGCAAGGGCCGGCTGAATTGAGGTAGCCGTCAAGCTGCTGCCGTGAGTATTTCGGAGCGAGACCGTCATTGGCCCTGGCCTCATTGTACAAAGTCGCATACTGGTAAGAGTTCAGGTATTCCGGTACCCGGGCCGCAACATTGACTCCGCATTCGGCAGCCGCATTAATGACCCTGGTTCCAGAACGGCCTCTCCTTGTGGTGATGAAGAGGACTCCGTTGGCTGCGCGCGGGCCGTAGATTATCTTGGCCAGAGCGTCCTTCATTACCTCCACTTTCTCCACTTCCTCTGGGACAATGTCCGAAATTGTCCTCTCCAGTCCGTCCACTATGAAGATGGCTCCATTGCCGTCATTGCCGTGATTTCCGCGGATATACACGTCAGGGACGTTGTTTCCGAGCCCGCTTGCCGACATCATTACCTGAAGCCCGGGAATCCTGCCCTGGAGAATATTGGAGAAGACCATCTCAGGGAATGATTCCAGCACCTCGCCGGAAATGGACGAGACAGCCGATGCGGAAAGGTCGCTCCTGGAACGGAACATCGTGATGCTTTCAGGCATATATGACTGGGTGACGGCAAACTGTACCTCCTCATAGCCCTCCGCCTGGAGAATGAGCAGCTGCTTCGGTCTGGTGGACAGGGAGATGACACCATCTTTCCCGGCGTTCCATACGAAGACTCCTCCGGAAGATATTATCCTCGCATCAGGCAGAGGCCTCCCGTCAGGGTCCTCCACCTTTATCTTGAATGAAAGCAGTCTGGCCTTGTCCTTGACAGTATTCCCGGCTTTCCTGGCCGGCTCAGCCGAACGGACATTTCCCCCGGCAAGGAGGAGCAGGGCCGCTGCGCACAATATGAATCTGTATGTTTTCATCATCGTTGGTTTTAGATATGAAGACCGGTCATCACCAGCCAGGATTCTGCTTGAGGTTGTTGAGGGAGGCCACATCGTTCATCGAGAACGGATACCAGTAGTTTCTCATCTCGAACACGCGCTGCTCCGGCACCACATCGACCACCTCATAGGTAAACTTGAGAGTGGACTTGTCTGCAACCTTGGCATGGTTCGGATCAGCTGGAATCGCCTTCATTCCCTTGATAGGATACTGCTCCTCAAACAATTCGTGGGCAATCATCCATCTCCGGATATCCCACCAGCGGTTGTTCTCGAACATCAGTTCGACACAACGCTCGCGGCGGTAAGCCTCACGGAATCTTTCCGGGTCATTAACTATTTCTTCCGGAATGTCACTGACCCCTGCCCTGGAGCGTATCACATTCAGAGCCTCCTCCGCCGTCATATCGCAGCCTTCGACCATGGCCGTGGCACTTCCCGTGGCCTCGAATGATGCCTCCGCAAAATCCAGGTACATCTGGGCAAGCCTGATATAGACGGTTATGTTCCTGTACTTGCGGTACTCCCCCTTGTACTGGTCGGCACCTTCCCAGATATATTTCTTGCACATATACCCGGTTATCTGGCGGCTGCTGGTAGCCTTGTTCTCGGCCGCCTCCTTGTAGAGGTCTCCGCCCACGTAAAGGGTGATGTAGAGTTGCTCTCCTGTAACTTTCTGACCCCATTTCTCACCAGGTACGAGAATGTTGTTCGCAAGGCGTGGATCCCTGTCCCTGTATGGGTCCTGAGGATCATATCCGGCCTTCGGATCATCTATAGGCCAATACTGTCCGTCCGGTCCGAGCTTCTCGAACATATCCACCATGTTCTGGGTCGGGCAGCAATAAGCCACGGCATCATTTCCGGTTCCTTCGGAATAGATTCCCGGCAGCCACATGGTCCTGACATATCTGGTAAAGGCCTCGTTCTTGTTGACCGTGGCTCCAGGAGTGGCCTGGGTGCGGTTGTACCAGAGATACTCAGGCTGAGTATAAGGAGGTGCTGACCAATAGAATATATGCTTGTAGTCATCTCCTCCCGGCATCAGGGAATAGCCGAACTGAGGATTGCCGGTGACATACTTTATCACATCGTTGGCGGCCCTTGCGGCGACGGCGGCCCGCTCCTTGTCGTATCCCTTGATCTCTGTAGTCTTGAGGTCATTCTGCATCAGCGGGCTGGCATCGTAGAGGCAGGCCATCGCCTTGACGGACATTGCGGCCACCTTGGTAGGACGGCCTACATTGTCATTGTCCCAGACATCCGGGAGCAGGGATATGGCCTTGTCCAGATCGGTCACCATCCAGTCGTGTGACTCGTGATAGGTCATCCTCGGACGATCCTCCTCGCCCTCACCGATGAAAAGCATGTCAAACTTCGGCATTCCGCCATAACGCTTGATGAGCTGGAAATAGAACCATGCCCTGAGGAAATAGGCCTGTCCCAGAAGCTCGTCCTTCTCGGCAGCTGTTATCACATTCACCTTGTCAATGTCCCTGATGACCCTGTTCACAATTCGCAGGCCCTTGTAGGAATGATAGATGGATGTGCCTCCGTTGTCGGAACTATTGCCTATCTCGTAGGCAGTGATGTTCTGCGAGAGCCAGTTTCCTGAGTTGAGAAGCCTGGACTCGGCGCTGTTGTAGATGCAACCGAGTTCATCGGAGAATGTTCCCGGATGGGAACGCCCGTTGTTCGTGCCCTGATATTTGTAAATCTGGTCAAGATATGAGTAGGCACCGTCCAGGAAGCCTCTCATCGTACTATAGTTCTTATATACGTCGGTCTCCGACAACCCCATGTCCGGGGACTTGTCAAGGAAGCTCTCGCAAGATGTCAGGAGGCCGGCGGCCAGGATTGCCAGGAATATATAGAGTCGTTTCATACCTTATTGTTTTAGAATGTCAGTCTCAAACCTGTATTGTACCTCTTGATCATCGGATAGACGCTGTTTCCGGATGTCTCAGGGTCCCTTCTCTTGTCAATGCCCGAGAAGGTGAAGAGGTTGTTTCCGTTCACATATACCTGGAGACGGCTGATTCTCGCCGCCCTGAGCCATTTCTTAGGAAGCTCGTAGCTGACCTCAACCTCCTTGAGACGGAAGTATGAATGGTCCGTGAAGGAATAGGTGCTGCCCTTCATGTTGTAATGGTTCTTGTCAAGATGCACGGCAGGACGCTGCACGCCACTGGTGCCGGCCTTCTCTACGGTCCATCTTTCAAGAGTGTTCGGCTGGGCCTTGACATTGAGTTCAGGGAAGTCCCAGAGGAACTGTGGTATCTGCTCCTTGTAAACGTCGGCGGCAGCATAGAACATTGCGCTGAAGCCCAATCCCTTCCAGTCAAAACCGAGGCTGAGGCTGCCCGTGGTCAACGGGTAGGTCACGTGTTTCATCGCCACCATATCCTTGTCATTGATGACACCGTCGGCATTGTAGTCCATATAGGCGAAGTCACCCGGATCAAGCTTGTTCTGCGCTGAATTGGTAATATTCACTGAACTGTAGTTGAAGATGTCGTCAATGGAGGTGAGGTTGCCGGCCACAATATACTTGGAGGCATATCCGATAGGCTTGCCGGCATATTTCAGGTAATCATCGAGCTTTTGAGGGTCATCCCTGAAGACCACCCTGTTCTCGCTAGTTGCGAAGTTGAGCTTGGCGAAATAGTGGAAATCCTGTCCTGCAGATGCGGTCCAGCTCATCTCCACGTCCACGCCGTGATTCTTCGTGCGGCCGATATTGACGGACGGGAGACCGGCTCCAATCCAAGGGGCGACAGTGTTGCGGGACATCAGGATGCCCTTTCGCTTCTCGTCGAAGAAGTCCACGGAGATTCTGAGGTTGCGGACGAGGGTCATCTCAATGCCGAGATTCTGCTTGACTGCAGTCTCCCAGGTGGCATTGGGATAGGCGAGAGTTCCCTCCGTGTAGATTGGACCGAAACTTACGTTCTGGTCGAGACCGAACTGTGCGTTTCCACCTGAGCTATAGAGCTGGATATAGTTGAATCTTCCGGCTCCCCTGTCACTTCCGACCAGACCGTAGGAATAGCGAATCTTGAGGTTGTTCAACCATTTCTTCTTGACGTTCTTCATAAACGGCTCCTCTGTAACCCTCCAGCCCACTGAGAATGATGGGAAGAAGCCGAACCTCTTGCCCGGGGCGAACTTCTCAGAGCCGGTGTACGAGGCGTTGGCCTCTGCCAGATAGCGTTGTTTCCAGTTGTAGGTGACACGGCCTACCCATGCCTCCTCGAATGAGGAGAAGGCCACCGACGAACCTTTTCCGGAATCGGACACCCTGCGGTTGAACAAGGCGAGTGCAGTCACATCGTGTCCCTTGAAGTTTCTGGCATAGTTGAGAGCCACCTCATAGTAGAGTTCACGTGTATGGTTTATGAAGTTGTCATAGCTTGTACCTACAGGACGATTCTCCTCTATCTGGGCATCCGGGAATCTGGTCTCGGTAAGTAGCGGATAGGTCACCCTGCCATTCTCGTCCACCATAGGAGAAGAATAGTCGAATGTCCTGTAATACCTTACGGCGACGGCCTTTGTGGACTCGGAGTCCGCTATATCATATATCTTCGAGGCCATCACGCTGGAAGATTTGCTCTGTGAACTCGTGTAGGAAACCGCACCCCTGACTGAAAGGCCCGGTGTGAGCATGCCGAGGTCCTGGTTCAGGACCACGTCATAGAAGCCCTGATAGTTCGTATACATTCTCTGGCCCTGAAGGTTCATCTGGACGTAGATATTGCTGCCTCCGGTGTTGTCGGAGCCGTAATATCCGTCTGACCACATTATCGGGAAGAGATTGGTCGGAGTAGTGAGCAGAGGCTGAAAGATGTAGGAGTCTCCTCCGTCCGGGTCACGGTAGCCAGGCTGGTTCCTGTAGGACATCTTGCCCGCAATATTTACCGAGAGTTTCGTGGTCTTGGTTATCTGGAAGTCCATGTTGGACCTGAAGTTGTATCGGCGGTACCAGAAACGCGGGTCGAACTCATCCTGCTTCTGGATATTGAAGATGTCACCGTCATTGAGGTATCCGACAGAGGCGAAATACGTCACCTTGTCGGCTCCGCCCCTGACATTGAGATTGTAGTTCTGCGAGAATCCGAAGTTCTTGACAGACTGCCTCCACCAGTCCACCTCAGGGAAATAGTCATTGTATGGACCATAATTCCCTGTACAGTATGCCTCCTTCCATGCTGAAATGGTGGACTCCGGAATGATGTTGTCCCAGAGGCCGTCATTGGCAGCAGCCTCATTGTACATCTCCATCGAGACAGGGTAGTCGGCCCAGTCATAGTCGGTCGTAGGCTGCTTGAAACCGAAGTTGGCGGAGAAACTAACGGAGGTCTTGCCGCTGTCTCCCCTCTTGGTAGTGAGAAGTATGACACCGTTAGCTCCCTTTACTCCGAATACGGCTGTGGCTGAAGCATCCTTGAGGACCGAGATGGACTCCACTTCATTGATATCCACATCATTGAAGTCTCTTTCGATGCCATCTACAAGCACGAGAGGTGCCGCCGAACCCCAGGTCGCCTTACCCCGGATGAATATGCTGGCGGCATCACTTCCAGGCTTGGAGTTGGAGTTGATTGAAACTACGCCGGCGAGCTGTCCCTGAAGAGCCTCAGAGACTGAATTAACCCTTGTGGCCTTTTCCAGATCCTCACCCTTGGCCGTACTGATGGATCCAACGCTGGAAGCCTTCTTCTGCTGACCGTATCCCACAACGACAGTCTCCTCGAGCATCACGGCATCGGCAGTCATCGCCACGATGACGAATGCCTGTCCGGCCTTGACCCTGAAGATTTCATCCTCGTATCCGATACAGGAGAATACAAGCTCCGCTCCAGGTGCCGTCTTCAATGTGAAGTTGCCGTCCAGGTCCGTGCTGGTTCCCTTGGTGGAACCCTTCACGCTGACATTCACACCGATGACAGGTTCTCCCGTGGCATCGTCCCTGACTTCTCCGGAGACGATCATCTCCTGAGCCTGGAGGACCGCCCCGGAAAGAAGAAGAGCGAAGGCAAAAAGGAATCTGAATGCTTTTGTCTTCATAAGTTATAAATTCTAATGTTATCCTCAGGCAAAGATAGACATATAAGAAATGGGGGCTTTCCTATTTTTCATTCAAAAAGGTTGTATTTTTCCACCTGAATGAAAAAATAATGGTCAGGAATGCCGGAAAAACCGGTATTGGAATAATTGCCGCTATCATTTGAATTGATTTTGCCCCTCTGCGGAGAATGACTTCACTAACTTTGCAGGACAAGACTACGGAACAACACAAACATTGCTATGAACGATATCCTGAAAAACAGAATTCTCCTGTCGTCGGCGGCATTGCTCCCGCTGACCCTGACATCCTGCGGAGACAAGACCGCCAAGGCTGAACGGCTCCCAAATGTCATATATATAATGGCTGACGACTTGGGCATCGGCGACCTCGGCTGCTACGGGCAGAAAATGATAAAGACGCCCGGAATCGACTCGCTGTCCCGACTCGGGATGACATTCGCCAACCACTACTCCGGCTCCACCGTCAGCGCCCCTTCCAGATGCTGCCTGATGACCGGAAAACATACGGGTCACAGTTTCATCCGCGGCAACAAGGGCAATCCCGACACCGTCCTGAAGACCCATTTCGACTACCCTCTAGACGGAAGCGAGCTGACTGTCGGTGACCTTTTCAAGGAAGCCGGCTACACCACAGCCTGCGTGGGCAAATGGGGTCTTGGAGGACCGCGTACCACGGGCCATCCGAACCGCAGGGGCTTCGACTACTTCTTCGGCTATCTCGGCCAGGGAAGAGCACATAGATATTATCCTGACTATCTCTGGGAAAACGAGGAACAGGTGATGCTCGATAAAAAAGTATATTCTCACGACCTGATGATGAGCAAGGCTCTCGAATTCGTCAATGACAATGCTGACAAACCTTTCTTCCTCTACCTCACCCCGACTATTCCGCACGCAGATCTCATTGTACCGGAGGGAGAACTCGGGGAATATGATGGTATGTTCGAGGAAAAGCCGTACATAAACAAGTCCAAGGATGGCAAGGGATACACTAGCCAGCCCAAGCCGCGAGCTACATACGCAGCCATGGTGAGCCGCCTCGACAGGGATGTAAGCAGGCTGATGGGGCTTCTCAGGGCCAAGGGCATAGCCGACAACACCATTGTCATTTTCACCTCCGACAACGGAGTGCACAAGGAAGGCGGACACGACCCTGACTACTTCGACTGCAACGGAGACTTCCGCGGAATCAAGCGTGACCTCTATGACGGCGGAATCCACACCCCGTTCATCGTCTATTGGCCGGGAGTAATCGAGCCGGGCAGCACCACGGACCATGTATCTGCATTCTGGGACTTCATGCCTACCGTCTGTGACCTCATTGGAGTCAAGGCCCCGAAGGACATCGACGGCATCTCATACCTCCCGACATTGACAGGGAAAGGCAAGCAGAAGAAGCATGACTATCTCTACTACGAGTTCCACGAGAGGGACGGGCGCAAATGCGTACTCAAGGACGGCTGGAAACTGGTCCAGCTGAAAGTCAACATCCCCGAGGAGACATATTTTGAACTTTATGACCTCAACTCCGACCCTGAGGAGAACAACAATGTCCTCGAAGCCAATCCGGCCAAGGTCAAGGAGCTCAAAAAGATAATGGAGGAGGCCCGCACGGAGAACCCGAACTGGAATTTCACACCGGATGCACCATAGACTATGAAATACGGAAAAATGATGTCAATGTCTCTGCTGGGCCTGGTCCCGGCGGAGGCTTTCGCCGCTTCCGACGATGCCAGGAAGCCCAATGTGATTGTCATCCTGGCCGACGACTACGGCTGGAAGGATGCCGGCTTCATGGGAAGCGACATCTACGAGACTCCTAACCTCGACAGGCTTGCAGCCCGAAGTGTGGTATTCACCAACGGATATGCGGCATGCTCAGTATCAAGCCCTTCCAGAGGCAGTATCCTCACAGGCCTATACCCGACAAGGCACGGCATAACCACCTGGATAGGCGACCCTTGCGGCGAAGACTGGAGAGTCAAGGGCAGGCATAACAGGATGCTCCCGGCACAATACGCCCGGGAACTTGATCCTTCCTTCGTAACCATCCCGGAAGTCCTGAGAGAGCAGGGCTACCGTACATTCATGGCGGGGAAATGGCATCTCGGCGACAAGGTCAACCCTGAAGACCAGGGCTTCGACATCAATGTGGGCGGCTGGGAGGCCGGCAATCCTAAAGGCGGCTATTTCTCCCCGTATGCCAACCACATGCTGGAAGACGGGCCAGCAGGTGAGAACCTCTCCGAAAGGCTGTGCAGGGAGACCGCACGTTTCATTGAGCAGGAGGCCGGGGAAGACCGTCCGTTCTTCGCCTATCTCTCATTCTACGCAGTCCACGGTCCCATCCAGACCACAGAGGAACTTTGGAACAAATACCGCAAGAAAATTACCGACCTGGGCCTCAATGAAGGCGAAGGCTACTACGTGGACCGTCTGATGCCTGTCAGGAAATATCAGGACAACCCTGTATATGCAGGTCTCATTGAGCAGATGGACAAAGGCATCGGAATCGTCCTCAACAAGATTGAGGAACTCGGAATCGAGGACAACACCGTCATCATCTTCACCTCTGACAATGGAGGGGTGGCCTCCGGGGACAACTTCGCCACCTCAATTCTCCCTCTCCGCGGAGGAAAGGGCCGTCAATGGGAAGGCGGCACCAGAGTCCCTTACATTATCCATTCTCCCGGGATGGAACGCAGCCGGATAAGCGACACCCCGGTCAGCGGCATTGACATTTTCCCGACTGTTCTGGAAATGGCGGGAGCCGGCAGCAGGGACGTGGACGGAACCAGCCTCGTGCCTCTGCTTGAGGGCAAGACCACGAAAACACTGAAGACAAGGCCTCTCTTCTGGCATTATCCGCATTACGGCAACCAGGGAGGAGAACCTTCGTCCACCATTCGCAAGGGAGACTGGAAACTGATATGGTACCACGAGGACGGACGCTACGAGCTCTACAACCTCGCGGAGGACATTGGGGAACACAACCCGGTTCAAAATCCTGAGAAGGAGGAGGAACTAAAGTCCGAACTTCAGGACTGGCTCAGCGAAACCAATGCCAAACTGCCGTCACAGGACCCTGAATGGACAGCCGAAATAGAGAAGGCCTATCTGGACAAGGCCATTCCTAAATCCCTTGAGAGACAGGAGGGCATAAGACACGCCATGCTGGACCCGAACTGGGCTCCGGATGCTTCCTGGTGGGGTTCCAGGCCGTTCTGCAACGGCTGGAAATTCATTCTCGACGACATTGCCGAAGCATCATCAAAGGACTTCGATGACAGCGGCTGGAGAACACTCAACGTGCCTCACGACTGGGCCTTCGAACAGGGGTACAGTCCGGATGCCGCACAAGAGGACAAGGGCGGCTACGCCTGCGGAGGAACAGGCTGGTACAGAAAGCATTTCGCATTGTACGCCAATGAGATACAGGACCGCCAACTATTCGTGGACTTCGATGGAGTCTATATGAATAGCGAGGTCTGGATCAACGGGCATTATCTAGGGAAACGGCCTTACGGCTATATCAGTTTCACATACGACATCACCCCTTACATCAAGGCCTGGGACAATGTTCTCAGCGTCAGGGTGGACAACAGCATGGAGCCAAGCGCAAGGTGGTATCACGGCTGCGGCATCTACGGCGATGTGAGACTACGCTACGAGAATCCGCTTCATTTCGTAAAGGACGGCATTTATATAACAACTCCAGTTGCTGACAGCCTCAGATCTACAGTATCAGTCACTTATGAATTGAGCCAAGCCCCGGATGCGAAAGTCTGGGCATGGATTGAAAAGGACGGACGAGGAGTCTCGGACACATTGTCATCGACCAGTGGGAAATTGCTCTTCACATTGGGAAAGACCGCCCTCTGGAGTCCTGAGACCCCGGAACTCTACACCTTGAAAATGAGGGTTCATGACAGCGAGGGCAGGGTAAGCGATTCGGAGTCCATTAACTTCGGCATAAGGAACATAAAATGGGTGGCCGACAAAGGATTCTTCCTCAATGGCAGGCAGACCAAGCTCAGGGGCGTTTGCGAACATCTGGAGGGCGGGCCTGTCGGGGCGGCCTGGACAAGGGACCTCCTGGAGTGGAAGCTTCGCATGCTCAAGGAGATGGGATGCAATGCAATACGCACGGCCCATAATCCCCAGGTCCCGATGTTCTACGACCTCTGCGACCGTATCGGCCTGATGGTGATGGACGAGGCATTCGACGGATGGAAGGCCAAGGCACCTCAGGACTATGGCGCACAGGCATTTGCGGAATGGTGGGAAAGAGATCTCAGGGCAATGCTGAGGCGCGACCGGAACCATCCTTGCGTGATAATCTGGAGCGTCGGCAATGAGACATCCGGGGACGTGGCAGGCAGTCTGGTGAAGGTTTGCCGCTCGGAGGATCCTACAAGGCTGGTGACATCCGGGGATGCCGGAGCCGACCAGATGGACGTCATCGGAATCAACGGCAAGAGCGAGAGGCAGAACTTCTACAAAAACTATAAGCCAGGCTTCAGGGCATTCGTCGGGACTGAAACCCCGCACACTTGGCAGACAAGGGGATATTACCGAACAATGACTTGGTATAGAGACGGTTATCCAAATAAGGGACAGGACCCGTTCCTGATTCCTGACCTGACTGCGAAAGAAGTATTCGGCTATGACTGGACTTCCCCGGGGGAGAGGAGAAATGTCAAGCAGGTCTTCAATTCCTCATACGACAATGCCACCGTACGTCTCACCGCAAGGCATAACCTGGCATTCCTCAGGGACCTCGACTGGTATTCCGGCCACTTCCGCTGGACAGGATTCGACTACCCTGGCGAGGCAGGATATGTACACGGAGGATGGCCTTTCAGGACATTCCAGGGCGGAGTCATTGACCTGGCAGGATTCAAGAAAGACCATTTCTACCTATACCAGAGCCAGTGGCGAGAAGACATTGACATGGTCCACATTCTACCGCATTGGACTCATCCTGACATTGCCGAAGGCACCATCATACCTGTCTGGGTCTATACCACGGGAGACGAGGCGGAACTTCTGCTGAACGGCAGGAGCCTCGGGCGTGTGAAGAAGGGCCTCGACTGGGACAAGATGCAATGCGGCTGGGATGTCCCTTGGACCCCTGGAAAGCTCACTGCCATAGCCTATCGGAACGGCATGGAGATATGCAGGGAAAGCATTTCCACAGCCGGGGCGCCGGCCACGTTCTCTGTGAAGAAAGAGGGCGACATTGATAATGGACACGCCATCCTGACATTCACCCAGAGGGACAAGGAGGGCAACATTTTCCCGTACGGGGACAACCGGCTCTTCCTGTCCCTGACGAATGCCAAGGTGCAGTCATTCGAGAACGGTAATCCGGTCGATACGGAATGTCGTTGGCAGGCTCCTTCCCTGAGATGCTTCTACGGTATGTCCAGGGCATTCATCCGCAGGAACGAGAGCGTCGGCAATGTGGTGGCTTTAGCCGGAATGATCTGCGGGGACAGGTCCTGCAAGGTCTCCGACGAGGCATCCATCGTTGTCCAGGAGATAACTTTGAAGGGCAAGAATGCAAGGCATCAGTTCGAGGTCAGATATACACTTGACGGCAGCGAGCCGGGAAGGGAATCGGCCTTGTACACAGACCCTTTCCGCATTGCTCCGGGAATGAAGGTAAGGGCAAAGGTCTGGTGCAACGGCAATGAGGTCCTGTCAATGGAGGAGGACTTTGGAAACGGCATCTTCTGGGGTGTTCCGGGTGCCGCCTCATGCAAGGATGAAGGGTCTCAGGCTGAATACATGGAGCTGTCAGGTGCGGTAGTACGCAACACCTCCGGCCTTGATGTCTATGGAGGAGGCTATGTGTTCTTCAAGGAGAAGGGCGGCTCGATTTCCTGGTATCAGGAAAATGACGGGGCGGCGTACGATTCTGTCCTGAAAATAAGATATTCACAGGGCAGGACAGCCACCGGAGTCACCAGGGCAGAACTGACGAACAATGGAGCCTCAGTGTGCATTATCGATTTCAAGGATACCGGAAGCGAGAACAGCGACTGGACAGAACTGGAAGTCCCAGTCACATTGATATCCGGGGCCAATAATCTAAGTATCAAGATATTGGATAAGAGCGGCCCGTCTATTGACAGCATCAGCCTCTGATAACAAGTTTATAGAATATTGCCCCAAAGTTGCGGAAGAATCCTAACTTTGGGGCAACATTTATACTGGCCGGGAGGCCTTTTCTACCAGACGAACTCAGCGCTCTCCGTATGGCATTCCGTGGCGAGACGGCGCAGACGGTCAGCCTTGGCCGGATACTTCCCGATCAGGTCATTCTCCTCTGCCGGGTCATCATTGAGGTTGTAGAGTTCCTCCTTCAGTTCTTCCGGATTGGACATATTGAGACGCACCAGTTTCCAGCCGTCTTTCAGAATCGATTGTTTGCCGCCTTTCTCATAGAACTCGTAGTAGATGTGGTCGTGCTGCCTCTGGCGGCCTTTTCCTGTCAATGTCGGCAGATATGAGATGCCGTCAATGCCTTCAGGCTTCTCCGCCCCTACGATATCGCAGACGGTCGGCAGGAAATCCCAGAATGTAGAAATGTGGTCTGTGACGCAGCCAGAATGGATTTTCTCCGGCCAGGAGACGATGAACGGTGCCCTGACACCGCCCTCGTAAAGATCTCTCTTGTAGCCGCGGAACGGTCCGTTGCTGTCGAAGAAGTCCGGGTCGTGTCCGCCTACCATGTGCACACCGTTGTCGGAGGAGACGATTAGAATCGTGTTCTCCCAGATGCCCAGTTCCTTGAGAAGTTCGATTACCTGACCGACATTGCGGTCAAACTCGCTGACCATCGAGGCGTAGGCTGCCTTTGGCTTAGGCTGGGACATATAACCCTTGCCGTCCTTGCTCTTGTTGACATACGGGGTCTCAGGGAAGGCCTCCTCATAATCCCTGAAATCCGGATAATCCAGGTCAGCGTGCGGGGTCGTCACGGCGAAATACGTGAAGAACGGCCTGCCGGCATTGTCCCGGATGAACTGCAGGCCCTTCTCCATTATAGCGAAATGGCTGTACACCTCTCCGTTAAGCATATCCTTGCTCTCATTCTCATAGAGATACTCAGGATAATACCTGTGCGCAGCCCCCTGCGAGAGATAACCGTAGAAATAATCGTATCCCTGATTCACCGGACTGCCCTCCGTACCAGGCCCGCCCAATCCCCATTTGCCGACGCAGGCGGTGGCATAGCCCTGGGACTTAAGTATCTCGGCGACAGTTACTTCCGAACCCGGGAGATGAATATCGAATCCGCCTTGCGGGGTCTTCTCACCCTTGTTCCCGCGAACGAAGGCGTGACCGGTATGCTTACCTGTCATCAGACAGCAGCGTGACGGAGCGCTGACGGTCGAGCCGGAATAATGATGGGTGAACAGCATCGACTCCCCCGCCAGAGCGTCAATGTTCGGA
Source organism: Candidatus Cryptobacteroides sp. (assembly GCA_051870395.1). Classification (GTDB taxonomy): domain Bacteria; phylum Bacteroidota; class Bacteroidia; order Bacteroidales; family UBA932; genus Cryptobacteroides. The sequence continues at coordinate 38,137 of JBJEBV010000140.1, forward strand.
GTCTGAATCAGTTTCTGCCCATAGCAGCCGACATCGCCGATTCCCATGTCGTCAGCGAGCATAAATACGATATTCGGTTTCTTCGGTGTCTCCGCCGGAGCGGTTCCGCAAGCGGTCGCCAGCAACGCCGGGACCATCAGCAGTTTGTCATTTTTCATAGATACAATTATTTGTCATTTCCCTTCATACGGGGCTTTTTTCTTTTCTTTCTGCGGATCCCAGAGCGGATTCGGAGAGGCAAACTGGGCATCATTGTCCTTGAGCCATGAATCCATCATTGCGGCGAGTTTCCTTTTCACGGACGGCTTGGCATCCACAAGGTTGACACTTTCCGCAGGATCCTTTCCGAGATCATATAGCTCATATTCATCATTCTCATAGCGGTGAATGAGTTTCCAGTCGCCATAACGGACTGCCGTATAAGGAGTTCCACCAGAATTATGATAATGCGGATAATGCCAGAACAACGGCCTCCGACTCAATTTCTTTCCTCCGAACAAGGGTAGAAGGCTCCGTCCGTCAACATCGGTAACGGGGCTGACCCCGGCAGCATCCAGCATTGTCGAGAACAAGTCCATAGTGATGGCCTGCCCGGATATGGTCACGCCTGAAGGTATCCTGTCCTGCCAGTACATAAGCAGCGGGACGCGAACCCCTCCCTCATATTCAGTTCCTTTGCCGCCACGCAGTACAAGCGACGGGGAGACCCGCTCCAATGAACCGTTGTCAGAGGTGACGATTATCAGGGTATTGTCCAGTTTCCCATTGTCCCTCAGGGCCTTGACAATGCGGCTGAGACTTCTGTCCACGCTCTCCACCATCGCCGCATATACGGCATTGGTCTGGGGATAATTCTCATCCACCCTGGCCTCGTATTTCATGACATCCGCCTCGGGAGCGGCGTGAGGAGAATGCACGGCATAATGCGACATATTGAGGTAGAACGGCCTGTCTCCGGCCTTGTCTATCAGCCTTACAGCCTCTTCTGTCAGTCTGTCGGTGAGATACTCGCCTTCCGGGCCGTCCTCAATCCGTTCCAATCCGTATGGTGAGAAATAGCCCCCATAGATGCCCGACTTGTTGGGAGAGCCTTTGAAATTGCCTGCAATATTAAGGTCAAATCCCTGATTTTCAGGCCAATATTTCGGATCGTCACCGAGATGCCATTTTCCTATATGCCACGTGTCGTAGCCGGCAGCACGGAGATATTCCGCGATGGTGAGTTCCTCTGTCGGAAGGTATTTTGTCCAATCCGGGACTTTCAGTTTTGCCCATTTGAAATTCTGGCCTGAAATCCAGTCTGTAAGATGCAGCCTTGCCGGATATTTTCCGGTCATAAGCGCAGCCCTTGTCGGGGATGAGACAGTGCAGGACGCATAACCGTCCGTGAATTTGGCACCGGCTTCGGCCAGGCTGTCAAGGGCTGGAGTCAGGTAGAACTCGCTGCCATAGCAACCGAAATCATTCCAGCCCAAATCGTCAATCAGGAACATAACAATGTTGGGCCTGGAATCCGGCTGACCGGAGGCCAGGGCCGGGACGGCCGACAGGGATGCAATGGCGAGCAAAGCACCTCTCTTGTATTCTGAAATATTCATAATCGGCATTTTGGAGTGGTTCATAATGCAAATTTATTAAGAAACCCTGACCTCCGAGGTCACAATTCATTCATTTTACGTATAGAAAATGACTATTGCGCAGGAGCGATTGCGACATTGGGGGATTTGTGATTATTTTTGTATTAGACCAATTTTCAAAAACACTATGCGGAACTCCATCATCATTGCGCTTTGCGCAGCAACAGCATTATCCGCCACGGCCGGAGGGCAGGAAATCACCCCGTGGCAGGACCAGCACATCAACGCCATCGGCAGGCTGCCTATGCACGTGACCGGGGCCTCATACGAAAGCCCTGAGGCGGCATTGGCTGCAGACATGGACGGCACGAGGACATTGTCCCTGGACGGAATGTGGAAATTTGCATTTGCGGAGGACATTGCCAATGCTCCCGAGGGGTTCCAGAACGATGATTTCGACCATAGCGGCTGGGCTGAAATAGAGGTCCCGTCCTGCTGGGAAATGAAGGGCTACGGCTACCCTATCTATACCAATTCGCCATATCCGTTCACATTCGAGCCGCCGTTCATCAGGCGTGACAACCCTTGCGGATGCTATTACAGGACTTTCGAGCTACCGGAAGACTGGAAGGGCGGACGCATTACCATCACCTTTGACGGAGTGTATTCCGGCTATACCCTGTGGGTGAACGGAAGGTTCGCCGGCTATGCGGAGGACAGCTGTCTCCCGAGTGAGTTCGATATCACGGACCTTGTACGCAATTGTAAAAATTCCGTGGCTGTGAAGGTTCACAAGTGGACTGACGGAAGTTATCTCGAGGATGCGGACCATTGGAGGATGGCAGGCATTCACAGAAGCGTGAGAATGGAGAGGCTCCCGGATGTTTACATATCAGACTACGGAATAAGGACGGTGTTCGACGATACCTATACCGATGCCCTGCTTCAGATTCGTCCGGAAATCCGGGTGACTGGCGGCATTGACACTGAAGGGTGGAATGTAAGAGCGCAACTCCACGATGCCGAAGGCAAATGTGTAGGCGAGCCTATATCATTGTCCGTCAATGATATATTGAACGAGAGGCATCCGCAGAGGGAGAGGGTTTACTACGGGCTGATGGAGCAGGAGGTCAAGTCCCCGCTCAAGTGGAATGCAGAGGAGCCTAACCTCTACACCCTCGTGCTGACCCTCACCAATGACAAGGGAAACTGCGTAGAAGCCAGATCTACCCGTGTGGGCTTCCGTGATGTCCGCATTTCTCCAAAGAAAGAACTTCTCATCAATGGAGTTCCTGTGAAGCTCTACGGAGTGAACCGCCACGACCACAGTGAGACCGGAGGCAAGACCGTTACCCGCAAGGAGATGGAGGAAGACATTCTCCTGATGAAGAAATACAATTTCAATGCGGTCCGCACCTCGCATTACCCGAATGATTCATATCTCTACGAACTAGCTGATATCCACGGTATTTACGTTCTCGACGAGACCAATCTGGAGACTCACGGATGCAGAGGTGTCCTGACAAATGACCCGGACTGGGCCGGAGCCTTCATGGAGAGGGTCACAAGGATGGTGGAGCGGGACAAGAACCACCCTTCCGTCATCATCTGGTCTCTCGGCAACGAGTCCGGTCTCGGTGCGAACCACGCAGCAATGGCAGGATGGATCAAGGAGGAGGACCCGACCAGGCCTGTCCACTACGAGGGGGCCATGGGGCTGCCCCTTGGCAGGCCTACCGGCAGGCTGAGCCAGAACGACAGAAGTTTCGTCGACATGGTCAGCCGGATGTACCCGACATACAAGGAGTTGGAGGAGATGGCCCTGAATCCGGACATTGACAAACCTATTGTGATGTGCGAATATGCTCATTCGATGGGCAACTCTACCGGCGGAATGAACGATTACTGGGACACGATAAGAAAATATGACAATCTCATCGGAGGCTTCATCTGGGACTGGATTGACCAGGGCCTTCTGATGAAGAATGAGGACGGCCGGAAGGTCTGGGGCTACGGAGGCGATTTCGAGCGTCCCGGCGAGCATAATGACGGAAGTTTCCTTATCAACGGAGTGGTCTATCCGGACCGCAGCGTGAAACCTGCGATGGATGTATGCCGCCATATCTACCAGCCTGTCGTATTCGACATCGGAGAGGACTCCGTCCGCATCACGAACCGCAATTTCTTCGCATCCACCGCACGATACGGGTTCCGCTGGGAACTCCGTGACGAGAACAGGCTGCTCCAGGGCGGCACGCTCAATGTTCCTGAAATCAAGGCCGGAGAAAGTGCGGAGGTGGCCATCCCAATGAAGAAATACAGCCGGGAGGAGGGTATGACATATCTGGTCAATGTTTATGCGTATGAGAATGATGATCTGCGCGCAGACGGCCAGAAGGTCATCCGAGAGGGCATCAGGGCCATTGCCTCGTCCAGAAGGGCGGCTTCAGTCACTGAGACCGTGGATGCCTTCATCCTCACCGCCGGCAATGTAAAAGTGCGCATAGACAAGGCCAGCGGCAACTTCGCCGGTTACAGCGTCAGGGGACGGGAGATGGTGAAGGGCGGATTGGAACTGAATTTCTGGAGGGCATTGATTGACAATGACTGGAGAGGCTGGAAGGCAGAGGAGAAATGCGGAGAATGGCGAAGTGTCCCGGCGGAGATGGAGGTGACCGGTATCTCCGGAGACAATGCTACGGTAACTGTCACCAAATCAGCACCTTCCAAGGTCAATACCAAGCTGGTCTACACCCTTCTTGGTGACGGTTCCCTGAAGGTGGAATGCGGCATTGACATTGACGAGGATATGCCTGAACCGCTTCGTATAGGAATGCAGTGCAGAATGTCCGGTGATATCGGAAACGTAACCTGGTTCGGACGTGGTCCGGTGGAAAATTACAGCGACAGGAAGGAAGGCCTGATGCTCGGAACCTATTCTTCCGATGTCAAGGGTATGATGGTGGACTATGTAGTCCCTCAGGAGAACGGCAACCGCTGCGATGTCGGATGGTTCACTCTCCTCGATGCCAACGGGCGTGGCCTGAAGGTCAGCGCTCTAGGCACACCTCTCAATTTTTCCGTGTGGAACACCACCCAGGATGAACTGGAGAAGGCCCGGCATATAGGTGAACCTGCCGTGCTTGCCGACTCGTTCACCCTGAACATTGACCACGTCCAGACAGGAGTCGGCGGCACCAACACCTGGAGCGGCAAAGCCATTGCCTCCAAGCAGTATCGCCTGCAGAATAAGCATTATGAGTATGGATTCGTAATAACTGCGATAAAATGAAGAATATCCGCAACCTTGAGATTATCATCAAGCTCGCCGCGGCGATGCTGGCCGCATTGACCTGTCTTGGAGCGAACGGGCAGGAGAACGAATGGAACGACAGGCCGGAGAAAGCGGACTCTGTATTCTTCCTGCCGGTTGAATACACCTGCGACCCGGGTGACAATGGTCTCTGCGGGCCGGAGGAGGTCCGCAAGAACCTGGTCTTCGCCAATGTCACCAAGGCCGAGATGAAGGTTTATCTGCCGAAATCGGAGAAGCCTACCAGTTGTGTGGTAATCTTCCCTGGAGGAGGTTACGAGGGTGTGTGGGTAGGCAATGTAGGTGTCCCCGGGGCCGAATTCTTCATCAACAACGGCATTGCGGTCGTAGTGGTGAAATACCGCCTCCCAAACGGGCATATCGAGATGCCTGTACTGGATGGTCAGCAGGCCATCAGGATGGTCAGGATGAATGCCGGAAAGTGGAACATTGACCCGGAGAAAATAGGCATTTGCGGTTCCTCTGCCGGAGGCCATCTCGCTGCAATGCTGGCAGTGCACTATACCCCGGCCGACCCGGCTTCCGACAAGGAACTCGACCACTACACTTCCCGCCCGGACTTCGTCATTCTCCTGAAAGGTGTCATTTACGAGAGCAAGGGCGGTACGATGAGCAACAGCCTCGGTCCGGACCCTTCAGAGGAAAAGCAGAGATACTGCAACGCCCTCAACTACGTGACTGCAGACCTGGCTCCGACCTTCATCGCCCACTGCTACGACGACCCTGCGGCCCCTTGCCCGGGGATGGTGGAGTTCTTCCTGGCCCTGCGGAAAGCCGGAGTCCCTGCCGAAATGCATATATACGACAACGGCGGCCACGGCATCTCATTCTGGGACAAGGGCAAGCCTATGGACGAATGGATGGGGTCGCTGCTGAAGTGGAAATGGCTGCGATGAATTAATCCCTCAATTCCGCGGCAGGAAGACCGGGGCCTCGGAGCGGCGGGATGGCGAGGATGGGGCGTGACCGTTGATTGACGGCCAGCCATCTTCGTCGAAGACTACCTTGTCAAGCATCAGGAGACGGCCTTTGACATTTCCTGAGGCATTGGCCCGGGTCATATCATAAGAATGATACAATATCCAAACGTCCCCGTTGTCATCGGTCAGCAGCTCTGAGCAATGTCCCGGGCCGACAAACCTGTCATCTCCCTGAAGCAGAAGAAGATGCTTGTTGTCATTCATGCATTCGCCCTCCTTGTTGAGATACGGGCCAAAAAGATTCTTGCTGCGTCCGACCACAAGCTTGTAGGTGCTGGACTTGCCTGAGCAGCACTTGTCAATCGAGGCGAAGAGAAAGTAGTAGTCTCCCCGCTTGAATAGCATTCCGCCCTCATAGTTGTCTCCGGCCACCTGAACCTTCTTCGAGGCCTTGACTGCGAGTGAAAGCCCGTCATTTGCCAGAGGATAGCCGTAAACTCCACGGAAACTGCCGAAGAAGAGGTACTTCTGCCCGTTCTCCTCATAGTAGAACTGATCCACCGCCCCTCCCGGAAGCTCTGCGTCACGGGCTTGGAAGAGTTTCGCCTTGTCGGAGAAAACACCGTCCGGGGTATCTGAAACGCCCACCCCGATGGTGGAGTTCGGATTGCCCCCGGCCATTGCCTTGGTCTGGGTGTAGTACATCAGGTATTTCCCGCCAATCTTCTCCACATCCGGAGCCCAGATCCCGCTTGCATCAGGCACATAGCCCGGTCTGGTATCCTCGGTGAAGGACTCCGGCAATGGTTCCCAGTTCACCAGGTCGAGGGAACGCCCGCGCTTCACATTGCGGCCGGTGGCATAGACATAGAAATATCCGTCATCCGCACAGATTACCGAAGGGTCCGGCATATCCACTCCCCACACAGGGTTTGAATAGTATCTCAATCTCCTTACCGTCAATTTGTTAGAGTTGCGCAGAATGGCATTGATGCCGGTTGCGCCGCTCACTCCGGCTCCCCAGGAAAGCTGTACTGTCTCCCCTTCTGCGGCACCGGCGGCCTCGGCAGCAGCATCCAGTTCGCTCCGGGAAAGCGTCATGCTGTTCCCGACGGTGACCGTATCCACTACCAATGTCTCCCCCTTGCTGATGACGAATCTGTATTTTTCCTCATTCTTGGAGGCTGCGTCCCAACGGAATGTCAGGGATTGCAATGTGTCAATCCTGACTTCGGCATTGTCGTACGGTGCCAGCATGCGCACAGGCCATTTCTGGCCCATCCGGTCATAACTTTCAGTTCCGTATTCAGTACCGATGAACGACTCCTTGCAGGAAACCAGGAACTCCTCCAGCATCGTCTCGAGCTCAGCCACTGTCCCGGGATGTCCGGCGGCTATGTCCTTGCGCTCGAACGGGTCGTCCTTGAGGTTGTACAGGGCCTTTACTCCCTTGTCCCGGTAGAGCTTGTAGTCTCCATAAATGATGGCGGACTGATTGTGATAGACAAAGCAGAGCGGCTTGGTCTCCTGTCGCCCTGAGCCGGTCAAGGCAGGGAGCATTGACTTTCCGTCCAGCCTGTAAGGACTGTCGTAACCGCCTCTGACAATGTCCATTATCGTTGGAAGGTAATCCTCCGTGGAGCAGCGCGCATCGACGTTTCTCCCGGATTCCAGCCGGCCCGGCCAGACGGCGAATGACGGCACTCTGATACCTCCCTCATTGAGGGATCTCTTCCTGCCGATGAATTCTCCGGCGGTACCCGGCGTCCCGATTTCAGGTCCGTTGTCACTGCAGAAGAACATTACCGTATTGCCTCCCTGGTCCGATTCGTTGATGAAATCGGAGAGCCTGCCTATCTGGTCATCGAGGGCCGTGATGCAGCCGGCATAGTTACGGAAGAACAGGTCTCCCTCGTAGGAGTCGTAATACTCCGGCCCCGCAACGCAAGGCAGATGCGGAGTATGAATCCAGATTACCGAAAGGAACGGAACTCCGTCATTGATGGACTGTTCCATATATTCCAGAGCCCTGTCCATGATGACACGGCTGTCATCCCCGTCCAGATTGTCGGAAATCTTCGCCCCATTCTCGTCAAAATAGGAAGTGCCGTAAGGAACCCACGGGTCACCCGGCTCAAGATATTTCCAGGTCTTTCCGCTCGTCTCGCCTTCCGGTTTCTTCATCGGATCCCAGGTAGGGACTTTGGATTCGCCGGCGAACACTCTGTCAAAGCCGTGACGGGCAGGAGGATTGAATTCCCTCAGGTTGCCCGGCTTCCCCCTGTTGGCATCACTCTCGGTGTGGGTCATCGTGCCAAGATGCCATTTCCCGAAGAAGCCGGTACGGTATCCGTCCTCCTTAAGCAGCTCTGCCAGAGATATTTCCTCCGGGCGGAGTATGCCGACATTGGCATCGAAGACTCCCAGTCTGTAAGGATGTCTTCCAGTCATTACGCTTGCCCTGGTAGGTGAGGACACAGGCCCTGCGGAATAGAAGTTCCTCAGCACCACGCCCTGGGCTGCGAGGCTGTCCATGACGGGAGTGCGGATTTCGGTATTGCCGTTGAATCCGACATCGCTCCAGCCCATATCGTCGGCCATTATGAGAATGATATTGGGCTTTTCCCTGGCCCCGGCCGCAATCCCGGCCAATGCGCAAGGCACGAAGGCCAATGCTTTCATGCTTGTCGAAGTTTTCATTGTCTTGATCTTTCAATGTAGAGAAATCTCCAGGCAGCCCCTATGGCTTGACCTGGCGGAGCTGCTCGCCTGTAAGCATTCCCGGATATCCCCAATCCGGCTTGGACGGGTCGCAGATATCCCCGGACTCGCACATTATTGTTTCGAGCCTTTCGGTCATCTCGTCCCTCAGCTTGGCATATTTAGGGTTGTCGTAGAGGTTCTCAAGCTCGAACGGGTCCTTCTCAAGATTGAAGAGCTGCGGATGACGCTCGCCATTGACATTGTAGAGAACGAGTTTGTATCCGTCTTTCTTTATGGCCCTCTGAAGGTTCATGTAAACGAGGAAAAGCTCGTCCCTGACCACAGCCTTCCTGCTTTCGATGGCCGGACGGAGAGATTTGCCCTGCACCCTTTCCGGAATCGGCACGCCCGAGAGGTCGCACATTGTCGGGAACAGGTCGTAGAGATATGTGTAGGTGTCACGCTTCTGGCCTTTCGGGATTCCCGGGCCGCATATCACGCAAGGTACCCTCACCGATTCCTCATAGAGGTTCTGCTTGCCGAGAAGGCCGTGGCTGCCGACTGCGAGGCCATTGTCCGCAGCGAAGACAATGATGGTGTTCTCATATCTTCCGGACTGTTTCAATGCGTCAATGACGCGGCCTATCTGCTTGTCGACCTCATTGACCATCCCATAGTAGAATGCGACTTCCTGCCTTACGGCCTCAGGGTCGCGCGGGGTCGGCAGCAATTTCTCGTCACGTACATTCATGTCGCCGTTGTTGAACGGATGCTGCGTCATGAAGTTCTTAGGCAATGCCACCTCGTCCGGCCTGAACTCGCGTCCGTAGTCCGGGTGGATATTCCTCGGATCGTGCGGCGAAGTGAATGCGACGTATGTCAATATCGGGGTCTTGCTGTCCTTGTTGGCATTGATGAAGTCGATTGCGGCATTGGCATAAAGTTCAGAAGAGAATGTGTGCGCCTCCTCGTCAATGTATTTGCCGTTGTCGTATTTTCCTGTGCTGTCATACTGGTGCAGAAAAGGCCTGACGTGGCCGAATGCCTCGTCTTTCCCCGGGAAATGCATTCCCCCGAAGAAAATGTTGGCTCCTGTAGTGAAGGACCTGTTGAAAGCGGCCTTGTCGCTATGCCATTTACCGGTACCAAATGTGGTGTATCCGAGGCTGCGGAAATATTCCGGGAATGTGGTATCTCCCTCAGGGATAATGCTTCCGTTCCTGTGCAACGACATAAGTCCGCATCCTGTAAGGAGCATCGCACGGCTAGGCTGGGAAATGGCCCCGTTGAATCCTCCCATGACATGGGTCTGCATGAAGCATACTCCGGACCTTACCAGCTCATCCATGTTCGGTGTGTCGGCGTAGCTGTTGCCAAGTGACCTGATGGTATTGAAACTCTGGTCATCGGTAAGCAGGAAAAGGATGTCCGGCCTGCCTTGCTCAACGGCATTGCCATTCTGCGCACAGGCCTGAATGCCGCTCATCGCCGGTGCCAGGCAGAGCGGGATAAGAAAATGTTTGTTATTCATAGTTTTGAATTATTTTGTCTCGACAATGTACGAAAAAATCGGGCAATTTTTCGCCTATTTTGCTCTTTTCCCGTTTTTTCCGAGAATTCAGCAAACGAATTCATCCAAATTTTGATTGATTTCTAAAAGTACAGCAATGCATCACTGCGATGAAAGTTTACTTGTCCATCGGATAGCCAGATATTACAAAAATGAGAGTGACATTCCTGTCACCCTCAATATTTCGGGGTCCGAAACAGGCAAGCCTGAAAGGGTTGTCATCCCTTACGCAAAATCCAATCGACAGCGCAAAAGCAAGCATTGTTGCCATACTGACGGACCGCAATTCGTATAGGGAGACAGTTGGGTTCATTCCTACTTGGAGCATGTAAAAATCGGCCTCTTTTCGATCCACTCTCTTAGAGGTACACCTTTCTTCCCGGCGAACTCGCAACATATAGCGAGCCACTCCTCATACATATCTTCACCTGACAAAAGAACCGGATTAAAATCCTCTATCATCATTATCAATTCTCTGGACGGATATCGAAGCAATGCTTTTATGTCATCAGAATAATCAACGATGACATTGAAAACTTGTGCGGCAGGTTTCCGCAGGCGCTCCCCATCCACGTGCGTAATCTTTCCGCCCGCAGAATACAAATCCCGGATATTCGGGTTTATCACCTGATTGTATGAGCACAACCACAGGGTGGTATTGTTGTACTTCGTCATTTTCCTGTCAGGATTAAGGGCTTCCGGGAAGAGAATCATACATTTGGCCTGCAGTTCCCTCTTCTCCCTCGAATCGAGCGAATTCCACAACCTGATGTTAAACGAATGTGCACTTTCGAGATTGTCAGATGTTATCCACCAAGGCATCTCCTGACGATTATTCTTCTTCGCCCGCTCCCTGTAATAACGCCTTGCTATCGAAATGGAATCCGGCGATGTCCTGAAATCGTCATACGTAGTTCCCATTTTTGAGAATATCGTATCCTTCTTCTCCAATTCCATGTCAATCAGGTATCTTGGAGAATGAGTAACGGCAATATCATAGAGAACATCCTCATAAGGACGGCACCTGAACTGAGGAACATCGCCGCCAAGTTTTCCGAATAGCATATAGATATCAGCCACATTCTCTACCCGGGTAGTCTCAACTATACTGCTCCCCGTCGAAGTCCAATGATTCTCCTTCGTAGATTTGACCTCTATCCCGTAATATTTGTCGGCAACAATGTCGGGAAACCTTTGTCCCGAGATCAATTTCACCTCATCTGCATCAAATGGAGAATTGGAACAGGCTTCCTTGATCTTTTCCACCGCACAAGTCTCCAACGTTGACACTGTCAGTGTTCTATACCTGTACGGATTCTCACGTGCATCGCTATTCAGGATACTCTCCGTATTACTCATCAATGAATCAAACGCCTCACGTGCAAGGGTAATATCCCTCTTCCGTATTGCAATAATATTGTTTACCTCTTTCATACTGAAAAATACAATGGCCAAACTTCCTGAATTCTTCTTGCAAGGTTGTATGCCAGCATTGGAGGAACGGCATTTCCTATAACTTTGTATGCGCCCGACGGACTTACCGCATAACGATTAGTATTGGCTTTATAGAACACAAATGGATAATCCGGCGGGAAGGTCTGTATCAGTGCACATTCGCGGGGAGTCAATCGTCTTTCCTGCAAGCCAGCAGACAACTCGTCAAGAATCTTTCCGCCGTGTTCGCCTGACAACCTTCTGAACTCAATGTTACCATGATGTTCCGACCTGATGGTAGGGGCCAATCCGTCAATGCTGATTTCTGTCTGGCCCTGGCTTCCATTGCTCAAGTACTTTGCGCAAGAGAATGTCATTTGAGCCAGATCCCTGGATTCAGAAGGCTCAGGAAGCCCTTTGAAAACATCCCTGCAACTTACAGGAGCAGAGAGAGTCGCATCATTGACATTGAAATTGTGGGTTGGTTTCGGATAAGGATTGTACTCCGGGCAAATCTGCTTCTTCTCCAATACCTTGAGAGCCTCCGGACGGAGTGCCGAGCGTTTTATTCCGATAAAAATAACTCGCTCCCTCTTTTCCGGGACTCCATAGTTAGCCGCATGCAAGACCTGCGGGTCCAGCACTATGTAGTCATTCCCGTTCGCTGTGGAAAAGTCGTGCTGGATTATATCCTTGACATCTCCGAGACTGACAAGCCCCTTTACATTCTCAGCAATGAACATCTTTGGCCGGACAATGTCGATGACCTGCTTCATCCACATATACAACTTGCCCCTGGTCTCTTCCGACGGAAGGGCATCCATCCTTCTTTCTCCATTGTGCAAGATGGCGGAGTCAAAGCCTTTCCTCTTTCCAGCAACGCTGAAATCCTGACAAGGGAACCCCCCGGTGACAATATCAATGTTCGATGGAAAAATACCGGACATTCCCTCATTATGCATCTTGACAAGATCAACGATGCTGGTCAAATGATATATCTCCGGATTCACATTATATCTCGACATATACCTCAACCAAGTCTTCCGCGCCTCTTCCAGAATATCACATGCGAATACCGTCCTGAACACGTTGCGATTCAGCAGAACCCAATTGCCATTAATCTTCCGCCTAATCCAGTCCGGATTGGTCACGGAGCGCCTATGACATATGAATCCTCCCTCCAGTCCGATATCCATGCCACCACAACCGGAGAACAGGGACAACACCCTCAATGTTCCCTCTTCCTGCCGCTCGTTCTCGCCATTATTGAAAAACAATTCATATTGCGGATCTTCAATCAAATCTGAATGTTCCGCTATATCAATCGCCCTGTATCCATTAACTATGTTCGCCATTATTCCGCTCGTTCCATTATCTCCCTCATCATATCCGGGATCGAATGCAAATATATGCAATTATTTCGATACGCCACACAATGCGCCTAATTGCGGAGTAATCTTACAAAGACAGTATATTCGCCGGGAAGAAGTATTCCTTCAGGACACTGAAAAGTGTCATTTACGAAAGCGGCGGCCACGGCATCTCATTCTGGGACAAGGGGAAGCCTATGGACGAATGGATGGGGTCGCTGCTGAAGTGGAAGTGGCTGCGATGACAGTCCTATCATACTTCGCGATACTCGGCAAATAAATCGGCCAACGTGATTACTTTCTGTAATTCTCCAGAATATGGATTGGATGCGACTCCAGATGCACTTATCATGACAAGATGAACAGCTTTGTTTGTGCCGGTTTCTTCAACAAAACGAGAGCGCTTGTTCTGGAGGTTTTCTTCATAATCCGCAGTAATGTAAAAAGGCTCTTTGGTGTATTTCATCTCGCATAAATCAATGACATTGTCACCACGCTCAATCAACAAATCTATCTGGGCCCCCTTCCTGGTTTCAGTTGACTTTACCCGCCAAGAACAAATGCCTGAGATTACACCAGTTATTCCCAATGCCTGTTTTATCTGGTTGATATGCGAAAAGCAAAGGAGTTCAAATGCCAATCCACTCCAATTATTGTAAACAGGTGAGGCCTGGCTATGAGACCAGAATCTCTCATCCCCCATTCTGTTGTCCGCCATAAATTTGAAATAGAAAAGGGTGAATGGGTCTATCAACTGGAATACAGCATTCTTCTTTGTGTATCCGAAAGCATTGTATTTGCGGATAAAGCCACATTCCTCAAGATCCTGAAGTACTTTGCTTAACTTTCCGTTCTCAGATATTCCCGAAGAGGTTAATTCCTCACGGGTCATTCCGACCTTCTTGGTACCGAGTTTGGTAATTACATCAATATAAGCATCCGGGTTCTTGAAAATAGAGGCATATAATTCATTGAACTCTCCGTGAAGTTCTCCATCCTCATTAAAGAAAAGATAATCAATATTTTGAGCAAGACTTTTCTCCCGATCAAGAAAAGACCAATAATACGGAATACCGCCCATAATCATCGCACATTCCGCCACTTGTTTTCTTGAAAAGCCAAGTCTGTTGGACGAGGCGTATTGCTCACACTCAGCAAGCGTAAATGGTTTAATTCTAATCCTGGTTGTCACACGTCCGCGAAGACCTCCCTTGTTGCGAATGAGATTATTCATTATCCAGGATGTAGCACTGCCACACACGATGAGGGTGATGTCTTTCCTCGAAGAAGCCCATCCATTCCAGAAATGTTCCAATGCTGAAAGAAATCCGGACTTTGGCGTATCCAACCAAGGCATTTCGTCAATAAAAATAACTTTCCTGCGATCCGGGGATATCGATACAAGGTTCATCAATTGCTCGAATGCTTCAATCCAGGTCTTGGGCGCATCTACATTCATGCCGGATTGTCTCATCGACACTGCCCAGGACTCAAGTTGTCCTGCCATTCCGGTATGATTCATCCCAGTGTGTTCGAAGGTAAAATTATACTTGAAGGTTTCGCAGACGAAGAAAGTCTTACCCACTCGTCTGCGTCCATAAACTGTAACAAATTGAGAATATTCTGAAGAATGTGCTTTGGTCAGCTTTTCTATTTCCTCTTTTCTTCCTATAAGCATACGACAAGGGTTTTGATTTTTCACAAAAATAATTATAATCTGCGAAAACTTCAAATTTTTGGCAGTTTTCGCAGATTATAATCTATTTCCATACTCATCATATCCGTGATTGAATCTGTAAATACTGTTGCCCCAAAGTTTCGAAAAAACAAAACCTTGGGGCAACATCAGGTAATACCGGGCTTGCGAACCACTATAGTTTCCCGACAACCCTAAGGAGTATATTGAAAGCCGGGTCGGCCATTGAGCCGTGGTCGTGGCCGCCAAGTTCGTAGATGTTCGTGGTGGTGTTGCCGACCAGCTTCATCATACGCCAGAGATAGGCGTTCTCTTCGTAACGGCCGAAAAGTTCGAGCTCACGGTCGCCTACTATCAGTTCCATCGGAGGGCAATCCTTGCGGACCCAGTACAATGGGGCGTATTCGTCAATGGTGGGCTGGAGATTGCCTATGCCGTTCATCTCCCGGTAGGAGAAGTGGCTGATGGCCTGGCCGCTAAACGGGACGTAGCCGGCAATGTCGTCGGCATCGACACCATAATTGGCTAGCCACTTCTTGTCCAGGGCCAGCATCATTGAAAGATAACCGCCGGCAGAATGCCCTGAGACGACTATTTTCGCGGGATCTCCGCCGTAATCGGCAATGTTCTTCACCACCCATGAAACCGCCTCGGCGGCATCGTCAATGGTCTTGTCAATGGTAACTTTCGGGAGCAGCCTGTAGTTCACCCCCCACGACGACAATGCCCTTTTCCTTCAGTTTCCAAGGAATCTCCTTCTTCCCCTGGACAAGGCCACCTCCATGAAACCATACTACTACCGGAGCATCCTCTGCCCCCTTGGGATAATATACATCAAGCTTGAGCCTTTCTGCCGAATAATCATCCGTCTTGGACGTGTAACTGACCTCCTTGTCAGTCTTGTAGTTCTGGGCCCAGGCGGCCTGGACAGCGAGGAGGATTAGAAGAGTGAAGAACTTTTTCATCGTTTTTAGGGTTTATGCTAATCCTACCTGGTAATCTTTGCCACCCAGCCGCCGCCAGGAGCCATCTTCACGTTAACCTTGCGGTCGGAAGGAACGCGCACAATCTCGCGGGTGAAATCGCGAGCAGCCTTGTGGGCGTTAGGTCCGTCACGGAAAATATCCATTGTCCAGTTGCCCTCACCCAGGA
Organism: Candidatus Cryptobacteroides sp.; assembly: GCA_051870395.1. Classification (GTDB taxonomy): domain Bacteria; phylum Bacteroidota; class Bacteroidia; order Bacteroidales; family UBA932; genus Cryptobacteroides. The sequence goes on from JBJEBV010000140.1 coordinate 53,893, forward strand.
AACTCAGGTCGAGAAGAAGCTCCCGGGCATCCCAGTCAGTCAGGGAACCGACATACCAGGTGTCACCGCTGCGGCGGGCAATGGAAATATACTTGCCAATCTCGCCGTTCAGGCCTACAGACTCGTCCCAGACAACCGGAATCTCGGCAATGAAACGGGTGCAGAGAGGCTCGGACAGATAGTTGGACGGAGAATCGCAGAGCATATTGAGAGGCGACTCGAAAATCACGTACTCGGCCAGCTGACGGCAACGGGTACCCTGGCTCATCGGCTCATTGTAAACCGGTGTATAATTGCTCTTGGTGGCATTGCGCATTGCCCCCTGTGTGTAATCCATCGGGCCGGCGGCCATCCTGATGTACGGAACGGTAACATCGTAGGTCACCTGGTCGGCCTTGCTCCACTTCATCTGCTCAAGACCGTGGACACCCTCGAAATTGACCACATTCGGATAAGTCCTGGTAAGGCCCGCCGGCTTGAAGGCACCGTGGAAATCCAGCATCATCCCGTACTTCGCAGCCACACGGGCGGCCTCCTCGCAGAAGTCCACCATCTGCTGGTCATCCCTGTCGAGGAAATCCACCTTGAAGCCCTTGAAGCCCATCTCCGAATAATGACGGCAGACATTCTCCATATCACGTGCAAATGCCTGGTAACCGGCCCAGAGAATCAGGCCTACACCCCTCTCCCGGGCATAATCGGAAAGCATCTTCAGGTCAATCTCAGGAATCACCTGCATCAGGTCAGCCTGGAGGTTCACGGCCCAGCCCTCGTCCAGAATCACGTACTCAATACCCTGGGCGGCGGCAAAGTCTATGTAGTACTTGTAAGTATCATTGTTGATACCGGCCTCGAAATCCACACCGTAGAGATTCCAGTCATTCCACCAGTCCCAGGCCACCTTGCCGGGACGAACCCAGCTGTAGTCGGAACCATCGTCAGGAGTCGCCAGTTTCCATACCATATCATTGACAGCCAGGTCAATGTCATTGTCCACTACCATCACGATACGCCAAGGGAAGGACTTCCCGGCCTCGGCTGTGGCAATGTAGTCCTCACGTGACCTGACAAGCATCTGGAGATTGTTGTGGCCACCCTGCTCCAAATCGCGCGGATAACCTGCGAAGCGGGCAGTAAGCCTCGTGGAAGCATCACCATTGTAGAGATACATTCCCGGATATCCCAGGAGGTCGGACTCCATCACCAGCACCTTGCGGCCATTGTCAGCGGATAGGGCCACAGGGAGGAATGCCATCCTGCCCTTGTTCCAGGAAGACACCGGAATAACCTCGTAAGTATTCTCGAAGGAATTGAAGAACTGGGCCTCAAAATTGCCCTCATTCTTCTTTACATAAGGCACAAATGCCTGATAGTCACCGGCCATCACGAACTCAGCCTGCTCAGAAATGACATAAGAGTCAGTCTTGAGAGCATTGCGGAAACGATAGGCCACACCCTCATCGTAAACCCTGAAAATGAGGGAGAACTCCTTGAATACGAGTTCCATCTCATTGTAGTTGTCACGCACCTCGGCCCTCTTGTACACAACCGGATGAAGGACCTCGTCCACCGAACGCCTGATGACCTTGCGGACCTTGTCATTGAGACCGAAGACAATGTCACCGGTAAGGTTCATCGAGATGGCCGACGGGGCGAGAATCTCGTCACCGGCCTTGCTTACGGAATAAGTAATCCCCTCCCCGACCACGACATTGGCCTTGAGGCTGCCGTCAGGAGATGCAACCTGATAGTTCACATCAGCTGCGGAGACATTGGTCCCGGCTACTGCCAGAACGGCTAATGAAATTGCTAATGATTTGATAGTCATATCGTTATTGCTTTAGTTCCAAAATAATTACTGTGGCCGTTTCATATCCCAAGTTCCTTCTTCATATCCCGGAGCAGGTCGAAGGCCTGGAGCGGAGTCATATTGATGATATCCACCGCATTGAGCCTGTCCCTGATGGAGGACAAAGTCGGGTCGTCAAGCTGGAACAATGACAGCTGGATAGACCCGTCGCTCTCGACCGTGCCTTCCTTGATATTATACGGCTTGACAATCTTTCCGCAGGCCGACCCCTCCGGCTTGGCAATGGTACCCGGAGAGGAGGATTCCAATGCGGCAAGAGTATCCTCGGCAGACTTGATGACCTCCTTCGGCATTCCGGCCATACGGGCCACGTGGATACCGAAACTGTGGGCCGTGCCGCCCTCCTTGAGTTTGCGGAGGAAAATCACCTCCCTGCCCACCTCCTTGACGGCCACGTGGAAATTCTTCACGCGGGGATAAATGCCTTCCAGGTCATTGAGCTCGTGATAATGGGTGGCGAACAGGGTCATTGCCCCCTTGCCATACTCGTGGATGTACTCCACAATGGCCCTGGCAATGGACATTCCGTCGTATGTGGATGTTCCCCGGCCGATTTCGTCCAGGAGCACCAGCGAACGCCCGGAGAGATTGTGCAGAATCATCGATGTCTCGAGCATCTCCACCATGAACGTGGACTCGCCCCGGGAGATGTTGTCGGAGGCCCCGACGCGGGTGAAAAGTTTGTCGAAGAAACCGAACCTGACCTGGTCCGCCGGCACAAAAGAGCCGATCTGGGCCATCAGGACAATGAGGGCAGTCTGTCGGAGCAGAGCTGATTTTCCGGACATGTTCGGACCCGTCAGAACGATAATCTGCTGGCTGTCCTTGTCCAGGTAAATGTCGTTCGGAACATATTCCTCGCCCGGCTTCATCAATGTCTCGATAACCGGATGACGCCCCGCCTTGATGCTCAGGGAATGGCTCCTGTCAATCTCCGGCCTGCAATAATGCCTCTCCAATGCCTGCTCCGCAAAGCCAGCCAGCACGTCAATGCGGGCAAGCGCAAGAGCATTGACCTGGATGGTACGGATGAATGACTGGAGGCGGGTTATGAGGGCATTGTAAATGGAAGTCTCGAGGGCGTAAATCTTGTCCTCGGCAGAGAGAATCTGCTCCTCGTATTCCTTAAGTTCCCGGGTGATATATCGTTCGGCATTGACCAGGGTCTGCTTGCGGATCCAGTCCCCAGGGACCTTCTCCTTGTGGGTGTTGCGGACCTCGATGTAGTAGCCGAAAACATTGTTGTAACTGATTTTGAGGGACGGGATTCCGGTGCGCTCCGTCTCGCGCTGCTGCATTTCGATGAGATACTGCTTCCCGCCCCTCGAAATTTCCCTGAGGCGGTCGAGCTCGGCATCCACCCCGTGAGCTATGACATCGCCCTTGCCGATGGCGGATGCCGCCTCCGGGCTGATTGTCCTGCGGATATCCTCCAGCAGGGCCGAACAGTCATCAATCCCGTCCACAAGGGTCCTGAGGGCATTGCAGCAGTTGGCCGAGCCATTGACAACCTCCCTTATCGGGCCTGTCTGCGCAAGACCGCGGCCCAGCTGAAGAATCTCCCTCGGGAAAATCTTTCCGGTCGCAGCCCTGGAAAGTATGCGGTCCAGGTCGCCGATTTCGCCGAGACGCATCTGGAGAGTGTCCAGCCGCTCGCGGTCAGAGCAAAGGTCCTCTACAATGTCGTGGCGGGAACGGATTTCGTCAATGTCCAATGACGGCATGGCCAGCCAGGTCCTGAGGAGCCTGGAGCCCATAGGAGAAGAACATTTGTCAATGACATCCACCAATGAGACCCCTTCCCCGCCGACCGAGGCGCTGAACACCTCGAGATTGCGGACAGTGAAGCGGTCCATCCATACGAAACTGCCACTGTCAATCCTGGAAATGGAGCAGATATTGGCCAGGCCGGCGTGATGTGTCTGCTCAAGGTACACTACCAATGCTCCGGCAGAACATATCCCAAGCGGGTGACGCTCAATGCCATAGCCCTTGAGGGAATCTACCTTTAGCTGCTTCTTGAGCCTCTCCGCGGCGGAATCGTGGACAAAGGCCCATTCGTCAATGGTGGAGATATAGGCCTTGTCCCCGAAGAGTTCCCTGACCCGCTTTTCCTCGCCCCTCTCGACCACAAGTTCCTTCGGCGAAAGGGATGATATCAATGTACCGATAAATTCCGGGCTGCCCTGGGCCACCTCGAATGTGCCCGTGGAGGCATCCAGGAAGGCGGCTCCGCATTCGTTCCGGGAAAAAGTCAGGCCGGCCAGGTAGTTGTGTTCCTTCTGCTCCAGCATCTGCTCCCCGAATGCCAGGCCCGGGGTGACGAGCTCGGTCACTCCCCTCTTGACCAATGTCCTGGTAAGTTTCGGGTCCTCAAGCTGGTCGCATACGGCCACCTTGTACCCCGCCCTAATGAGTTTGGTGAGATACAGTTCGAGAGCGTGATGAGGGAAGCCGGCCATGGCCACGTGGCCCTTGTCCCCGTTGGAACGCTTCGTCAGGACAATGCCGAGCACCTTGCTCGCAAGCACTGCATCATCGGAATATGTCTCGTAGAAGTCCCCTACCCTGTACAGAAGAATGGCCTCAGGGTTCTGGGCCTTCACGGAAAAATATTGTTTCAGTAGAGGGGTATCCTCAGCTTGTTTTTTCGCCATAGAAGATGAGTAATCCTTCAGAAGGGGAAATTTTCCCCAACATCCTGACAAAAATACAATTTTTCTTGCTACTTTTGGGAGATTGATATGAAAAAAGTTCTGGTCATCACATATTACTGGCCTCCGACCGGAGGCTCAGGGGTACAGCGATGGGTGAAATTCGCCAAATATCTGCCGCAATTCGGATGGCAGCCGGTCATCTATACGCCCGAGAATCCGGAAATGACTTCAGTGGACAAGACACTGGAAGGAGACATTCCCCCGGAGGCTATTGTAATCAAGAGACCGATAACCGAGTTCTACACACTCTACCGCCGCCTGATGGGACGCGGGGACCGCAGCGTGAAGGAGGTCAATCCCATCAACAACAGGGAGAGGACCTTCAAGCAGAAACTGATGCTCGCCCTGAGGGGCAATCTCTTCATCCCCGACCCGAGGGTAACCTGGGTAAGACCGTCCGTCCGCTTCCTGAAGAAGTATCTGGAGGAAAATCCCGTGGACATAATCGTAAGCACCGGCCCTCCGCATTCTATGCATCTCATAGCAATGAAGGTGGCCGCCGCTACCGGCATTCCGTGGGTTGCGGACTTCCGTGACCCGTGGACCAAGATGTTCTATTTCAAGCATTTATGCCTGTCCAGTTGGGCGGAGCGAAAGCATCAGCGCCTGGAAAAGGAGGTGCTTGACAATGCCGATGTGGTGGTGGCAGTCTCCCCTCTTGTCCAGGACGAGTTCAGGACAATGACAGATACCCCCGTGGAACTGGTCACCAATGGTTTCGACGAGGATGATTTCGAGCAGGTGGTGGAGCCGGACGGGTATTTCAATGTCACCCACACCGGGCTGTTCGCCGCCGACGGAAATCCCGAAGTAATCTGGAAGGTACTGGCGGGAAAATGCGCCGCTGAGCCGGAGTTCCGGAAGATGCTGAGAATCCGCCTGGCCGGGAAGACCGACCCTGAAATCATTGCCTCAATCCGGGCAGCCGGGCTGGAGGACAACCTCATTGACCTTGGCTACCAGAGCCATAACAATGCCGTCCGCGAGCAGAAGAATGCCTCCCTCCTGATTCTCCCCCTCCGCAAGGAACCAGAATACAGGGCCACTCTGCCGGGCAAACTCTTCGAATACCTCGCATCAATGGTCCCTATCCTCGGTATCGGCCAGACAGACGGGGCCATGGCCAGAATCATCAATGAAACCCGGGCAGGAGTAGTATTCAACTGGGATGACGAGGAATCAGTCCGCACATACATCAACCATTGCTGGCAGGATTTCTCCTCCGAAACTGAGACTCCGGCCAGAAGGGACAATGCCGATGCCATCCTCCGCTATTCCCGCAGGAATACTGCCGGGCAGATGGCCGAACTGTTCCAGCGGCTCTAAAGAAGCATGATAATCTGGGCAGAGATAACCCTAAGGAACATGCAGACCGGATAAACCGTGGCGTAGGCTACGGAAGGCTTGTCGTCGTCAACAGTGCTCAGGGCATATTCCAGGGCTATCGGATTGGCCATTGAGCCGCAGAGCATACCCACATTGGAGGAATAGTCCGTGCCAAGGACGCGGGAGGCCAGGAAACCTACCAGAAGGACAGGGACAATGGCCATTACCAGGCTGGCTCCAATCCAGAGCAAACCCTCCGGCCTGAAAACCATTGAGAAAAACTCCGGACCTGCGCTGAGACCAAGGCCGGCCAGATAGACAGTGATGCCGAACTGCCTGAGCATCAGGCTGGCACTATGGGTAGTATAGGTCGTCAGATGAATACGCGGCCCGAATGCGCCCATAAGGATGCCGACAATAATAGGACCGCCGGCAATGCCCAGCTTGATCGGGGAACTCATCCCCGGAATCATTATCGGAATACTTCCGAGGAGAAGACCCAGGACAATGCCTATGAACAGCGACAGCAAATTAGGTGTCCTGAGTTCTTTCTCCTGATTACCAAGTACTTCCGCAACCCTGTCAATGGCACTTTCCCTGCCGACAACAGTCAGTTTGTCACCCATTTGGAGACGCAGTCCGCCGGACGGAAGAATGTCAATTCCGGCACGGTTCACCCTCGTGATATTGACACCGTAGGCATTGCGAAGATGAAGGTCACCAAGCTTTACACCATTCTTGTCAGGCCTTGTCACCAGCACGTGGCGGGACACCAGGACACCGTCTATGGAGTTCCAGTCAATGTTGCGGCTGTTCCAGTCCTTGTTAACCTTCTGGCCGAAAATCATTTCCACGGCATCCACGTCCTTCTCCTTGGACAATACGAGCACGTGCTCTCCCTCCTCAAGCAATGTCTCCCCGTCCGGGATGATGACCTTGCCCTGCCGCCCGTCATTCTCATCGGCCCCATAGCTGAACTTCCAGACTCTGGACACCACCAGGCGGACAGGCACCGCATTCATTATCTCCTTGATAGTCTTGCCGAAAATGGAAGGATTGCTGACCCTGAACTCGGTAACGAATGCCGGGCTGTCGTGCTGGTCAACATTGTCACGGCGCCGGCTGAAAAGTACCTTGAGTATTATCACACAGAGGATTACGCCAATGACACCGAAGGGATAACCCACAGCACAGGCTACGGCCATGCCGTTGGATTCGGCCAATGCCGAAGGGTCAGCCTGAAGAAGCGACTGCTGGGCCGCTCCCAGCATCGGGGTATTGGTCACGGCTCCGGAAAACAAGCCTATGGAAACGTACAGAGGCATGTCCCCAATCCAGACAAAGGCCAGCATAATGAATATGCCCAGGACCATGACGGCCACGGCCAGCAGGTTCAGCTTCATGCCGCCCTTCTTCAATGAAGGGAAGAAACTCGGTCCCACCTGAAGTCCAAGGGAATAGACGAAGAGAATGAGGCCGAAATTCTGGGCCAGCACAAGCATCTGCGGGTCAATGCTGAGGCCGAGATGCCCTGCCAGGATGCCGGCGAAGAAAACGAATGTCACGCCAAGGGATACTCCCTTGATTTTCAATTTATTACAGGCAAGTCCCGCCGCACAGATGAGCGACAGGACCAAAATTGCCTGAATGAAACTGTGTCCAAACAGTATGTCAGTGAACCACTGCATTGAGAATTATTTCACCTCTACTTTCTTGACGGTTTCGCCGTGAAAATGAGCCACGGCCTCTTTCCAGTACTCTGTGTAGCCCGGCTGGGTCAGCCCGTCCGG